>CALGZX010000130.1 GCA_937934165.1 uncultured Collinsella sp. | reverse complement strand
ACGGCGACCTTGCAGCCGGTGCGGTAGCCCGGATCGAGCGCGAGCACGCGGGCGCCGCGCACGGGGCGCGCCGAGAGCAGGCCCTCGAGATTCTTGGCAAAGACATTGATGGCCTCGGTCTGAGCGCGAACGGTGAGTTTGGCGCGGGCTTCGCGCTCCAGCGAGGGGGCCATGAGGCGCTTGTAACCGTCGGCGATGGCGGCATCGAAGATGGGCGCGAAGACGCCCTGACGGCGGGGCCAACGGCTGCCGAGGCGTGCCGTGGCGGCAGCACCGTCGACGTTCACGCGCACGCGGAGCTTGCCCTCGCGCTCACCGCGGTCGATAGCCAGCACGCGGTGGTTGGGTATACGGCGCAGCGGCTCATCATAGCTGTAGTACGGCTCGTAGGGGGTCTTCTCGGTGGGGTCGGTGGCCTCGACGACGATATCGGCGGTGTTTTGCGTAAAAGCGCGCAGGTCGGCGACGTTCTCGGGGTCCTCGGCCACCGTCTCGGCCACGATGTCCGCCGCGCCGGCGAGCGCCTTCTCGGGCGTGTCGAAGCCGGCTTCCTCGTTGACGTAGGCCGCGGCGGCGTCGAGTGCGCTGCCCTTGGCCGAGGCCTGCATGATGATCATGTTGGCAAGCGGCTCCAGGCCTGCCTCGCGGGCCTTCTGCGCGCGGGTCATGCGCTTTTTGCGGTAGGGCTTGTAGAGGTCCTCGACACGCTGGAGCTGCGTGGCCTCGCGAATCTGCTGCTCGAGCTCGGGCGTGAGCTTGCCCTGGGCGTCGATGAGCAGAATGACGTCCTCTTTGCGCTGTTCAAGATTTCGCAGGTAGGACAGGCGCTCGTCGAGTGCGCGCAGGGCGACGTCGTCCATGCCGCCCGTTGCTTCCTTGCGGTAGCGCGAGATAAAGGGGATGGTGTTGCCCTCGTCGATGAGCTTGACGGCTGCCTCGATGTTGGCGGCCTTAAGGTTGAGCTCGTGGGCGAGCTGGGCGATAAGATCCATGGGACTCCTTGCGTTTAAGGTGCGTTTGCAGCACAGGGCTACCAAGGATACCACCCGTCCCAAAAGACTGTTTTGGGGCCGCGCCACGAAAACGACCTATCTACTACGTTTGAACCATATGGGTCGACCATCCCTCGGTTTTCCGAAAATACGCAACCCGCCTACCTGCGGTTTTTATTTCTCGAAATTCGGCATGCTTGAGGGTGATCGGTTAAACGTAGTAGATAGGCCCATTTCGTGGCGAACGAATCAGACTGAGGTGCAAAATAGCCCCCGCTCCAGAAAAATCGTCGGCAAGGTAGCAAAAGGCCCCGCGGGCAGGAGGCTGCTCGCGGGGCAAAGAAGAGGGGCTTGTTGGTGACGGACCGAAGGGTTCGGCATGGGGTTTCTGCCGCGGTCGCTCTTAAGGCATTACAGCTCGACGAGCTGGCCGGTCTCGGCGGCCTCCTTGATAGCGTTGAGAAGCGTGAGCGTCTTAACGTTGTCGGCGGGGGTCACGACGGGCTCGACCTCGCGGCGGACAACCTTCACAAAGTGCTTGAGCTGCATCTTGTGCGGCAGTGCCGGGTCGACGGCCGGAATCTCCATCTGCAGCGGCTTGTGCCAGTTGGAGGCGCCGTCGTAGGAGAACTGGTGCAGGCGGGGCAGCGACAGGGCGCCCTTAGTGCCGCCGATAAAGTAGGCGTCGGCGTCGAAGGGGCGGTACTGCGGGTCCTCGCGAGCGGTTGCCTCCCAGTTCCAGGGGCTGGCGGTGGCGTCGGAGATGGTCATGCTTGCGAGCGCGCCATCGGCAAAACGGACGTTGACCACGGCGGAGTCCTCGGTCTCAAAACCGCGGGCGGCGCTGGACTGCATACCCTGGACGGCAACGGGCTCGCCCAGCAGGTAGCGGAGCAGGTCGACGTCGTGCACCAGGTTGACCAGGATCGGGCCGGCACCCTTCTTGCGGCGCCATTCGACATCGAAGTACTCGTCATTCTTATAGATCATGTAGTGGAAGCTCGACACGGTGAGCTTGCCCAGCTCGCCGGACTCGATGATCTCCTTGGCCTTGTTGACGAAGGGGTTGTGGCGACGGTGCTGACCCACGAGCACGGGCACGCCGGCGGTCTCGGCCTCGGCAGCGAAAGCCTGGGCATCCTCCAGGTCGTTGGAGATCGGCTTTTCGACCAGCGGCACGATATTGCGCTTCACAGCCTCGCGGGCAACGCCCAGGTGCAGGTCGTTGGGCGTGGCGATGATGACGGCCTCGGGCTTAACCTCGTCCATCATCTGGGCGGGATCGGTGTAAAACGGCACGCCGGCGGCCTCAGCCGTGGCGCGGGCGCCCTCAAAGGCGTCGGCGATGGCGACGAGCTCGGCCTCGGGCTCCTCGGTGACAAAGCGGATGTGGTTGCGGCCCATGGCGCCGGCGCCGATAACGGCAATGCGGACGGGATTGAGCTCAGACATTTCGACTCCTTAATACTGGTGGCCGGTGGAATGTGACAAAGGGGCAGTCCCTTTGTCACGTCGGTAAAACTAGGCAGACTTCTTCTTGCTGTCGGAGACCATCATGTAGACGGTGAGCACGACGGCGATGGCGGCGATCACGATGGCGCCGTAGAAGGACTGCTGGTAGGCGGCGCTGCCGGCCTCGGCGTGATACAGCACGGCGGTGATGGGCTGGCTGATCCAGGTGGAAGCGGCGTAGCCCAGGAACATGATGCCGTAGTTGACGCCGATGTTGCTGGTGCCGAAGGCGCCGCCGGTGAGCGGCGGGGAGATGACGAGCAGGGCGCCAAAGCTAAAGCCGAGCAGGGCGAGCGCCACAAAGAACATGGCCTGCGTAAAGCTCATCGACATGATGACGAGTGCGACGATGGTGACGACAAGGCTGATGAGCAGCGACTTATAGGCGCCGAGCTTGTCGATGATCTGGCCAAAGGACAGACGGCCAACCAGGTTGGCGCAGGTGTTGACGGAGACCACCACACCGCCGAGGGCGACGGCCGCGGCGCTCGTGGGGTCGGCGAAGAGCTGGACGGCGGCGATGGAGGCAACCTTGCCCACGAGCAGGGTGCCCGCGGTGGCGGCAAAGGCGAAGGTGACGATGAGGACCCAGAAGCGCGGGGTCTTGACCATCTCGCCCGGGGTGAGGTCGCCGAAGGTGCCGGCATGCGCGCCGCCCTTGGGGGCCTCGAAGCCCTCGGGCAGCCAACCGGCCTCGGGGGCCTTCAGGAACAGGGCGGAGGCGGCGATCATCACAAAGAAGATGACGCCGAGCGCCTTAAGGGCGCCAAAGATGCCCAGGCTCGGGATGAGCAGCGAGGCGAGTACCGGGGACAGCACGGCGGGACCGGCGGTCGAAGCGGCCAGGGTGATGCCGGAGGCGAGGCCCTTCTTGTCGATGAACCACTTTTGGCCGGTGGTGAGCGCCGGGTTGTAGCCCAGGCCGTTGCCGATGGCGGCGACGAGCGAGAACCACAGGTAGAACTGCCACGGCTCGGTGACGGTGCCGGACATGAACCAGCCCAGGCCGTAGCACACGGCGGCGGCGATAACGACGTTGCGCGGGCCGATCTTATCGGAGATGCGGCCGGCGAAGATGCCCGTCACGGCCATGATGGTCTGAAAGACCGGGAAGGCCCAGGTGAGGGCGCTCGACCACTCGGGGTAGACGGCGAGCAGGTTCTTGCTCACGACGGAATACAGCGCGATGGAGCTGATGAAGAACATGGTGACGCACGCGGCGGAAAGCACGACGGCGCGACCCTTGTTGGAGTTGGTGGAAGCCATTGGACTCTTTCTGATCGATACGGGGGAGGAGCGGGCGTGTCCGCGGGACCTCCCTGTCAGGTTGGTTTACTGGTCAGTCGGCTTGGCGACGCCGGACTCATCGGACCAGAGCTCGACACCCTTGTTCTTAAGGTAGTTGTCGGCATAGGCGCGACGGCCGCCGGGCTTGGCGGTGAGGTCGCCCATCATGTTGGAGAAGCCGCCGTCGACCTTGATGGCGTCGCCGGTGGTGAAGTCCGAGCGCGTGGACGCCAGGAACATGACGGCGTTGGCGATATCGCTGACCTCGCCGATGCGGCGCGTGGCGATCAGACGGCTGCGGCTCTTTTCGACCTCGGGGTCGGCGTAGAAGTTGGCCGACATCGGGGTCTTAACGAAGCAGGGTTCGACGCAGTTGGAGCGGACGCCGTAGGGGCCCCACTCGGCGGCGAGCATCTTGGACATCATGTTGACGCCCGCCTTGGTGGAGCTGTACACGCCCGAGAACGTCTCGGGGGAGTGGCTGGCGACGGTCGAGATGTGCACCAGGCGACCCTGGCCGGCCTTGATCATCTCGCGACCAAAGCGCTGCGAGGTGATGAAGTAACCGGTGAGGTTGACGTTGAGCACCTGCTCCCAGTCGCTCAACGGCAGGTCTTCCATGGCTGCGAAGCGCAGGATGCCGGCGGTGTTGACGAGAACGTCGACGCGGCCGAAGTCGGCGATGGTGGCATCGACGGCGGCCTGAACCTCGGCCTCGTCGGTGGCGTTCATCTTGTAGCCCTCGGCGTGGATGCCAAACTCGGCGGCGAGGTCGGCGGCAGCGGCCTTGACCTTTTCCTCGTCCAGATCGAGCAGGACGACGTTGGCGCCGTTGCGGGCGAACTCGCGGCAAATCTCGACGCCCATACCGCCGAGTGCGCCGGTCACGGCGCAGACATCGCCCTCGAGCTTAAGCCAGTTGCTCATAGGAACTTCCCTTCTTGTGCCTCCCGGTGGGTCGCTCCCATTAACCGACCCACGTGGTTTTCGCTGGTTATCGTATGCTTTGCATTTGCGCAGGTGAATTGCATATTTGTTAGAATGGCGTTAACCGTAGGTTTACACTGTGCAATGCAGTTTATGCTCAACTGAGCGCGTGGCCTGCCAAAACGACCCCCTTCGGCAGTTCATTGCCATGCGTCTGGAAACGGGAGATTGACGTGTACGATCGACGACTTGAGGCCATATCGGCCGCCGCGGAGCTGGGAAGCTTCTCGCGTGCGGCGGCAAAATTGCGCGTGTCGACCCCGGCGCTCGTCAAGCAGGTGTCGGGATTCGAGGCCGAGTTCGGCATCACGCTGTTCGAGCGCTCGCACTCGGGTGTCAAGGTGACGCCGGCCGGCGCCCTGCTGGTGGACGACGCGCGCTCGATCATGCGGCAGTCCGAGGACGCGCTGCGCCGTGCCCGACGCGCGGCGGGCGATGGCGGTGCCGTGCGCCTAGGCGTGTCGATGATGTGCCCGGGACGCCAGACGCTGTCGATGTGGACGGGCGTCCACGAGCTGGAACCGTCGCTGCGATTTGAGATCGTGCCAGTAAGCGATCTCTATGACGAGCGCGAGACCGTCATGCGCAGCTTGGGCCGCGAGGTCGATGTGGTGCAGTCGAGTTTTTCTACCCCACGCTGGGGCGACGCCTGCCAAAAGCTTCGCATCGTTAACGTGCCGTTTTATATCGACCTGCCGCGCACGAGCCCGCTGGCGCGCAAGACACGCATTACGGTTGCCGACCTGGAGGGCATGCGCCTGCGCGTGCTCCGCCACGGCAACGACGCAATGGACAGCCTGCGCATCGACCTTCTGGCCGACGGCGGCGTTGACGTGATCGACGTGGACAGCTTCGACTTTGCGCTCTTTAACGAGGCAGAGGAAAAGGGCGACGCGGTGCTCACCTGCGGCGCATGGTCGGGGGTGCACCCGGCCTTTGTGGGCGTGCCGTTCCTGTGCGGGCGAGAGGTGCCAGTCTTTCTGCACTACCCGCTCGAGCCCACCCTCCAAGTCCAAAAATTCGTCAACGCCATGGCACAACTTCTCAAATAGCCAAAAGAGTCCCGTCCCAAATTAGCTACCCTTTGCTACGGGTTTAGCGGTCCTCGCGTTGCGGCCCGGCTGCCTCGGCTGTCTTTACGCGGTTCTTGTCGATGTACATGTTTTTGTCGGCCTGGGAAAAGAGCTCGCGCATCGTAGGCGGTTCATCAAAATCACTGGAAAGCGCATAGCCCACCGCATAGCTGATAGGCATGTCGGGATGAGTCTCGGAATACTCGTTCACGTTCGCGCGAACCCGAGCGAGACAGGACTCCACGGCAGCTCGATCGGTATCTCGCAGCACCGCGATAAACTCATCGCCGCCGTCGCGACCCACAAAGCACGTCTCCGACGCCGCACTTCCCAGTTGTTGGGCAAAAGAGCGAATGTATTCATCGCCCTTCTCATGGCCGAAGTTGTTATTGACCACATGCAGATTGTTAAGGTCGAAGACGCACACCGCAACGGGCTCCTCCGCGGAGACAGGCTGCTCCTGCCCCAAGACCTCCTCGCACTTGTTCTTGTTGGGCAGTCCTGTGGCTTCGTCGAGATAGACTTTGTTCTGCAGTTCGCGATTGAGCGCGGCAGTTCGCACCGCGCGAACAAGTTCGACCGCAAAGGTCGCCACCAAGCCCATGATGTCGATGATCACCAAGCCCTCGAGATAGTTGAGCGCCGACGCCTTCTCCTGAGAGTAGTCCTCTGCGAGTCGCGTAGCATCGTCGCAAATGCCAAAGAACTCCTCGCTCATGGAGATGATGTCGGTGTTCTCATAGCCGACTTCGCGCACGCGGATGATCTCGGTGCAAAGCTCATCAAAATAATTTGCAAGCTCGGTCATCTTTGCCTGATACTCATCGTCGTCGAGACGGACGAGATTGAGGTCGTCGCTTCCGTAGCGCAAGCCGTTGATGTATGAATCCACGGCTTTAAGCAGGTCATCTTGAGGCTGGCCCGCGTCCTCGAGCTTAACGATTCGCTGCGTGGTACCGCGAACCAGACCGGCGTAGTTGACCACGCGCGCCGTGCCCTGGATATCGGAGACGAGCAGCATAACATTGATGAAGAAGAAGATGAGAACTGCCGTGAGCACCATCATGAGCAGGCGCACCGCCTGGCCGGCCTTCTTGGCGACAGAAGTATTCACAAGTTCACTCCCCTAAATGACAAAAGAACAGGTAGCACGCAGTGTGCTGAAATTCATGGGTGGTTAACTCTACCATATGGGCCAGCAGCCTCAAACTGCAGCAGACGCTCGTCCAAATTGGCGTGACGCTTGCCTTGTTGTTCTTGACCTGGCCGCGCTATCGGACATGCTTCTGGTCTTGGATCACCATGGGAAAGCTCATCCCGTTTTGTGCGTCTAGAGTGGGATGCGGCTTCCCAAAGGTGCCGTTAGGGGAAATCACATCCCGGTTTACCCCCTTGAAATGGGATGCCGTTTCCCGGAGGGGGTCCAGCGGGAAACGGCATCCCATTTTGCGCCCGAAAAGTGGGATACGGTTTCCGGCCGGCATGAAAAAAGCCTCCGCAGCCCGTGTGTGCTGCGGAGGCTTTATTCGTTGCGGCGCATTGTGTTTGGGTCGTTGAGATGAGTCGATTTGCCCCGAAAGAGGAGGGCATTGACCTTAGGGTCATGCCCGACGAATGAGCGACAAATCGGCCATCTCGGCGAGCCGAACTACTCCAGCTCAAATGCTCCGGTATAGAGCTGATAGTAATACCCGCGCTTGGCGATCAGCTCGTCGTGATTGCCGCGCTCGATGATGCGGCCGTGGTCCAGACAGATGATCGCGTCGGAGTTGCGCACGGTGGACAAGCGGTGCGCGATGACAAACGTCGTGCGGCCTTCCATGAGCTTGTCCATGCCGGCCTGCACGATAGCCTCGGTGCGGGTGTCGATGGAGCTCGTGGCCTCGTCCAGAATCATTGCTGGCGGATCGGCGACGGCAGCGCGTGCGATCGAAATCAGCTGGCGCTGGCCCTGCGACAGCTGTGCGCCGTTGCCGGTGAGCATGGTGTCGTAGCCGTCGGGCAGGCGGGTGATAAAGTCGTCCGCGCCCGCGAGCTTTGCCGCCGCGATGCACTCCTCGTCGGTGGCATCCAGGTTGCCGTAGCGGATGTTATCCATCACGGTGCCGGTGAACAGGTTCACGTCCTGTAGCACGACGCCCAGCGAGCGGCGCAGATCGGCCTTGCGGATCTTGTTGACGTTGATGCCGTCGTAGCGGATCTTGCCGTCGGCGATGTCATAGAAGCGGTTGATGAGGTTGGTGATGGT
>CALGZX010000129.1 GCA_937934165.1 uncultured Collinsella sp. | reverse complement strand
GCCCTTGGGCGTGACCTTACCCACCAGGATATCACCGGCGTGGACCTCCGCGCCGATGCGGATGATGCCGCGCTCGTCGAGGTCCTTGAGAGCGTCCTCGCCGACGTTGGGAATGTCGCGGGTGATCTCCTCGGGGCCGAGCTTGGTGTCGCGGGCGTCGATCTCGTGACGGGTGATGTTGATGGTCGTCAGCAGGTCCTCGGCCACCAGGCGCTCGGACACGACGATACCGTCCTCGTAGTTAAAGCCTTCCCACGGCATGTATGCCACGGTGAGGTTCTGGCCCAGTGCGAGCTCGCCATGATCGGTCGAGGGACCGTCAGCCAGGGGCTCGCCCTGCTCAACTGTGTCACCGACGCGCACGAGCGGACGGTGGTTGATGCAGGTGGACTGGTTGGAGCGCTGGTACTTGGCCAGGTGATACTCGTCCATGCCGCCGGCATGCTTGACGATGATCTTGGCGGCGTCGGCAAAGATGACCTCGCCGGCGTTCTTGGCCAGGGTGACCTCGCCGGAGTCCAGAGCGGCGCGACGCTCCATGCCGGTACCGACATAGGGAGCGGCAGGGTGAACCAGCGGCACGGCCTGGCGCTGCATGTTAGCGCCCATCAGCGTACGCTTGGCGTCGTCGTGCTCGAGGAACGGGATCAGCGTGGCTGCGACGGAGAGCATCTGACGCGGCGAGACGTCCATGTAGTCGACGTCCTCGACAGGCACGTCGGCGGGAGCGCCGAAGGAGCCGTCGAAGTCGCGGGTACGGGCGATCACGGTGTGCGGGCGGACAAGCTTGCCCTCGGCATCGGTCGTGATGAACTCGTTGGTCTTGGGATCGAGCGGCGTGTTGGCCGGCGCGATGACGTGCTTCTCTTCCTCGTCAGCGGTCATCCAGTCGATCTGGTCGGTGGCAACGCCGTTCTCGACGCGGCGGAACGGAGCCTCGATAAAGCCGTACTCGTTGACGCGGGCGTAGAGGGCGAGCGAGCCGATCAGGCCGATGTTGGGGCCTTCGGGGGTCTCGATCGGGCACATGCGGCTGTAGTGCGAGTTGTGAACGTCGCGGACGGCCGTCGGCACGTTGGTGCGGCGGCTGGAGCCGGACTTGTGGCCGGCAAGACCGCCAGGGCCGAGTGCGGACAGACGGCGCTTGTGGGTCAGACCGGTCAGGGGGTTCGCCTGGTCCATGAACTGCGAGAGCTGCGAGGAACCGAAGAACTCCTTGATGGAGGCCACGATCGGGCGGATGTTGATGAGCGACTGCGGGGTGATCTCGTCGATGTCCTGGGAGCTCATGCGCTCACGGACAACGCGCTCCATACGGCTCATGCCGATACGGAACTGGTTGGCGACGAGCTCGCCGACGGTGCGGATGCGGCGGTTGCCAAAGTGGTCGATGTCGTCGACCTTGAAGCCCTGCTCGCCGGCGGCGAGGGACAGCAGGTAGCGCAGCGTAGCGACGATATCCTCGTCGGTGAGCACCGTGACCTCTTCCTCGGTGGTGAGGTTGAGCTTCTTGTTGACCTTGTAACGACCGACGCGGGCCAGATCGTAGCGCTGCGGGTTAAAGAGCAGGCCCTCGAGCAGGCTGCGGGAAGCGTCCACGGTGGGAGGCTCGCCCGGGCGCAGGCGACGGTAGATCTCGATAAGGGCGTCCTCGCGAGTGAGAGCGGTGTCGCGCTCCAGGGTGCGCTTAATCACATCGGAGTTGCCGAGCAGCTCGATGATGTCGTCGTTGGTGACGGCGATGCCAAGGGCGCGCAGGAACATCGTGGCGCTCTGCTTACGCTTACGGTCGATGGAGACCATGAGCTGGTCGCGCTTGTCGACCTCAAACTCAAGCCAGGCACCGCGGGACGGGATGATCTGGGCCTTGTAGATCTGCTTGCCCGAATCCATCTCGGAGCTGTAGTACACACCCGGGGAACGGACGAGCTGCGAGACGACGATACGCTCGGTACCGTTGATGATGAAGGTGCCCTGATCGGTCATCATGGGGAAGTCGCCCATAAAGACGAGCTGCTCCTTGATCTCGCCGGTCTCCTTGTTGGTGAGACGGACGTCGGTCAGGAGCGGGGCCTGATAGGTCATGTCCTTCTCGCGGCACTCCTCGACGGTGTGCGCAGGGTCGCCGAACTGATGCTCGCCGAAGGTAACCTCGAGAACATGGTTCTGGCTCTGGATGGGGCTGGATTCCTTGAACGCCTCACGAAGGCCCTCGTCCTTAAAACGCTCAAAGGATTCCCTTTGAACAGAGATAAGGTTGGGGAGCTCCATGGCCTCCGGGATTTTCCCGAAGCTGACGCGCTTGCGCTCAGTGGCAGTGTATGCGTAGGTCACCAGGTTTTTCCTCCTTCACGGAAATGCTCGGTGGGTTGGCGAGGCATAGCTTCGCCAGTTATCGCAACCTAATAGTTTATCAGGTACCGACCGTTGGGCAAGAAAAGCCTTGACGCGATTGAGTTTTTGGAGTAGCAAAGTTTTTCGACAGAAAACAAGCAGGTAGATGTATGTGTATCGAACATCTGTTCATATATTTTCTGTGAACAGAGAGCCGGCAATCGCAGCTCTTATAAAAAACGGGCGCGAACCGAGGTCCGCGCCCGTAAATGTCGATGTCCGAAGGCTTACTTGCGCATCAATCCGCCGCGCTCGTCGATGGCGTCCCAGAAGGCATCGGCAAAGCGGGGATCGCTTGCAGCCATGAGCGCGTTGGTGGCCATCCAGCCAGAGGGAGTGCCGGTGTCGTAGCCCGACAGCGGGTCGATGACGACGGCATACATGGCCTCACGGTCGAGCGAACGGGCCATGGCGTCGGTGAGCTGGATCTCGCCGCCCTTGCCGGCCTGCTGATCTGCCAGCAGGTCCATGACCAGCGGGCTCAGCAAGTAGCGACCGACGATGTACAGGTTGGACGGAGCCGCCTCGGGAGCGGGCTTCTCGACCAGACCGCCGATACGCCAGACAGCGCCCGGCTCTGCATCGGCAACGTCCTCGGCGCCCTCGAGCGAACCGACGCGCTCGCCGGCGATAACGCCGTAGCGGCTGACTTCCTCGGGCGAGCAAGCAGCGACGGCGATAACCGAAGCTCCACCGTGCTCCTTGGAAACGGCGAGCATCTTGTCGCAGATGTCGCGATTAGGCACAACGTAGTCGCCCAGAAGAACCAGGAAGTTCTCCCCTGCCACGGCGTCGGCAGCAGAGCGGATAGCATGGCCGAGGCCCTTGGGCTCGTACTGATAACGGAAGTCGACCGGCATACCGCCAGCGTGGGCGACGGCATCGGCATAGGCGTTCTTGCCGCGCTCGCGCAGCAGGTTCTCGAGCGAGCGATCGGGCTGGAAGTAGTTCAGCAGCTCGGGCTTACCGGGAGAAGTAACGATGATGGCGTCGTCGACTTCCTCGGGGTCGAGCGCCTCCTCGACGACGTACTGAATGACGGGCTTGTCGAGCACCGGCAGCATCTCTTTGGGCGTGCACTTGGTGCCAGGCAGAAAACGCGTGCCAAGACCGGCGGCGGGGATGATTGCCTTCATGTTATTCAAAGATCCTTTCGCAGGCGCAAAAGCGCCCCATGCGTGCGGCACACAGCCGCAGACCAAATTGCGATACCCAAGCATCTTACCGCTGGAACTATATGTCGCTACAAGGCAGAGACAATTCTTCAGCAGGTCAACGCAAATTATTGCTCGAATGGTGCAATTTTATTGCCCAACGGCAGGGCGCCCGATACGACGCAAATCACAGAACATGGCAGCTTGAGCAACCGATGTCGAGGGACCGAAAAATCAGAACCACCCTTAAAAAGGGTGGTTTGCTCTTAGGGTATAACCCACGGGC
>CALGZX010000128.1 GCA_937934165.1 uncultured Collinsella sp. | reverse complement strand
TTGTGGCGGCCCTGGGCACTCGCCGTGCGGCGAATGGTCTCGCGATACGGGATGCGAATCGGCACGCTTTTGGCCACGACCTTGGTGCGATCCTCAAGGCGATTGAGCAACACCGAAACCTGCGCCTCACCCACGGCGGAGATGATGGTCTGGCCGGTCTCCTCGTCGCGGTCGATGCTCATAGTCGGATCGGCCTTACAGGCCTTCTCGATAAACGTGTAGAGCTTCTCTTCGTCCCCGCGATTCTCGGACTCGATGGCGATGCGGTACTGAGAGTTGGGGAACTTAAACGCCGCAGCCTCGACCTTACCGGTAATGGAGAGCGTATCGCCCGTCTCGGCCGCCAGCTTGGGCGCCACGATGATGTCGCCGGCATAGGCGTGACCGACCTCGGTCATGTCGCGGCCGCACATCACATACAGGTGAGCCAGACGATCGCTCTTGCGGGTACGCGCGTTGATCAGCTCAAGACCCGGCTCAAGCGTACCCGTCAGCACCTTGATAAAGCTGATGCGACCCTGCTGCGGATCGGCCAGCGTCTTAAACACAAACGCCACCGGACGGTCATCGTCGCTCGAAATCTTGAGCGAATCACCGTCGATGAGCGGCATCTCGCCGTAGTCCGTCGGCGCCGGGAAGTATGTGGCGATGTCGTCCATCAGCGAGTTGACGCCCTGCTCCTTAATGCAATCGCCCGCAAAGACCGGCACAAAGATGCGCTCGGCGATCGCCTTCGACAGCAGGCCTTCAAGCTCCTCCTGCGTCAGCGTCTCCTCGCCTTCCAGGTACTTCATCATCAGCTCATCGTCAGCCTCGGCCACCAGCTCGCACAGATGGTCATGGGCTTCCTCGGCCTGGGCACGATACTCCTCGGGAATCTCCGACTCAACGGCTTCGGTGCCGTTGCAATGGCGCGCCTTCATGCGCACCAGGTCGATGATGCCGTCAAAGTCCTCGCCCTCGCCCCAGGGAAGGGTCACGGCGCCCAGGCGCGTGCCAAAGCGCTCCTGCAGCAGGCCCATCGTGGTCGCAAAGCTGGCCTCGGAGCGCGACAGGCGGTTTACGAACACCGCACGCGCCAGGCGCAGGTCCTCGGCGGCATACCAGAGCTTAACCGTCGTAGGCTGCGGGCCGGCCTCGGCGTCGACCACAAACAGAGCCGTCTCGCAAACACTCATCGCGGCAAAGGCGTCGCCGATAAAATCGGGGTAGCACGGGGCATCGAGCACATTGATGCGCGCGCCCTTCCAGTCGATCGGCGCGATGGTCGTCGAGATGGAGAATGAACGCTTGACCTCTTCAGGGTCATAGTCGAGCGTGGGCTTGGTGCCGTCGTGGCCGCCCAGGCGGGCGGTCTTGCCGGAAAGGTGGAGCATGGCCTCGGCGAGTGAAGTCTTGCCCACCCCGCCTTGGCCTACGAGCACCACGTTCCTTACGTTACCGGTCTTGGGAGCACCCATGATGACCTCCTTGCAGGGCCGCGCGCAATGCGCGACGCCAACGGGGAGAGTTCGCGGTCGGTGCCATCCCGGGAGCAGCATGGTCGGCAGCCGAGCCGACTCACCCTCCAAATGTCCTATGCCACCACCCTACCCTCACGGGCGACCGTCCATGCACACCTTTCGGCACACGTATGAATACAGGCGGCGAGAGGAAGAGACAAGCTTGTGAGGCGATTATTGAACCCCGCCGATGCAAACAAAAAGCCGCCACAGACCGTAAGACCTGCGGCGGCTTCGCCTCAATTAATAGTTGAGCAAATACCTGAGCCTATCCCTCGATACGGCTCAAAAACTCACGCGTGCGCTGCTCGCGCGGATGGTCGATAACCTGCTCGGCGGGCCCCTTCTCGACAATACGACCGCCGTCCATAAAGACCACGCGATCGGCAACATCGCGCGCAAACTGCATTGCGTGGGTCACGATCACCATCGTCATATTCTGCGCCGCAAGGTCTTTAATGACACGCAGCACCTCGGCCGTCAGCTCGGGATCGAGTGCCGAGGTCGGCTCGTCAAAGAACAGGATCTCCGGGTCGAGCGCTAGGGCGCGGGCAATACTCACGCGCTGTTGCTGACCGCCCGAAAGCTCACAAGGAACCTTGTTCTCGTTGCCCGTAAGCCCCATTTGCGCAATCAGCTCGTGAGCACGAGCTTCCGCCTGCTCGCGCGGGCGCTTAAGCACGCGGATCGGCGCGTCGATGATGTTTTTCATCACGGTATAGTGCGGGAACAGGTTGTAATTTTGGAACACCAGGCCGAATCGCGAGCGCGCCTGCTTGGGCACATCGCCCTTCGCATAGACCGCGCCCGAACCCGCATCCGTCGCAACGGTAAGGTCGCCAAACGAGAGCGAGCCTCCGTCGAGTGTCTCGAGCAGCGTGGCACACCGCAGCAGCGTGGACTTGCCGCCGCCCGAAGGCCCGATAATCGCCACGACCTCGCCACGCTTCACCTCAAGCGAGATATCCTTGAGCACCTCATTGCCGCCAAACGCCTTGCGCGCGTTTTCGATTTTCATCACTGAGTTAGTCATGATAATAGTCCAGCTTCTTTTCGGCGGCGCCCAGCAGCATCTCGACGACGAAGTTAAAGACCCAGTAGATTAGCGCCGCGATCGCAAACGGCACCATGCTCACCTGCGAGGCGACCAGCGCCTTGGCCGTCGAGAACATCTCACCCACGCCAATGGCAAACGCCAGCGACGTGTCCTTGACCAGCGTGATGATCTCGTTGCCCATCGCAGGCAGAATACGCTTGGCGACCTGCGGCATCACGATATACAGAAACGTCTGCATGCGCGAGTAGCCCAGCACCTCGGCAGCCTCGTATTGACCGCGAGGAATGGACTGCAAGCCCGAGCGATAGATCTCGGCAAAGTAACCGGCGTAGTTGATGATGAACGCCACGACACACGCCGTCCATTTGGAATCGGGCGTGAGCGAGATGCCGAACACGTAGTACGGGGCAAAGTAGATGGCAAACATCTGCAGCATGAGCGGCGTGCCGCGCATAACCGAGATATAGATGCGCGCAATCCAGCGGAGCGGCGCAATTTTGCTCATGCGCATAAACGCCACGGGAATTCCCAGCGGAATCGACCCGAGCAGCGTCAGCACAAACAACTGCAAACTGACCAAGAAACCCTGGCCAAGCATCTGCATCATGACCTGAATAGACATTACTTGAGCACCCAATTATCGAAAGATAGACCATAGCTTGAATACTTATCGCACAGGTCCTTGACCGTGCCGTCCTCATAGAGTGCCTTGAGCGACTCGGTCACGGCGTCGGCCGACTTGGTGTCGCCCTTCTTAAAGCCGACGGCGTAGTGCTCGCTGGACAGCGGCTCATCAAGCTGCGTATAAGCATCGGGCTTGGCGGCAAGCTGATACTGGGCAATCGAAAGGTCGCAAGCCACGGCATCGACCGCGCCGCTCTCGAGCTGCATAAACGCCGTGTTGTACTCACCGATGGTGTCGAGCGTGGCAAACGTCGCCGCCAGATCCTTCTGGTCACCCTCAAGCACATCCTGCGCAGCGGAATCGGTCTGGGTAATCACGGTCTTGCCGGCAAGATCGTCCCAGCTCTTGATGCCTGCATCCTTCTTTACCACCAGCACCTGCTCGTTGAGCATGTACGGCTCGGAGAACGTGTAGTCGTCCTCGCGGCCCTCCATGGTAAAGCCGTTCCAGATGCAGTTGATGGCGCCGGAGTTGAGCAGCGTGTCCTTGGCATCCCAATCGATGGCCTCGTATTTGACCTCCCAGCCCTGCTTATCGGCAACAGCCTTGGCCAGATCGAGATCAAAGCCGGTGTACTCGCCATCGTCGCCCACAAAGCCGTACGGAGGATAGGACTTATCAAAGCCCACCACGAGCTTCTTGGACTCCGCAGCGCCCTTCACATCCTTGGCCGCGGCAGAGCCAGCAGCGGAGCCCTTGCCGGCACCACCGCCGCAACCGACAAGACCAAGGCCAAGCACCGTGGCGAGCGAGCCGGCTAGACCAACAAACTGACGACGAGACATATCGGTGTTCATGGTATCCCCCCTTGATGGCACTTTAGTTAAGTAAAGTGATTCGTGTAACGTCCAGAATCATACACTTTAGTGAGATGGAGTACAAGGGAGGGTTTGCCCGGCGTGGGCGGGGAGCGGCGCGTAATTAAGTTTCCAGCTCTACAGTCCTGCGCAAGACGGAAAGCACATTAA
>CALGZX010000127.1 GCA_937934165.1 uncultured Collinsella sp. | reverse complement strand
TCAACGATATGGCACCGTGGGGACACATGTATGTCAATCCTGGTCTAACAGAGCCATATGTTTTGCACCAAGTGTGGCTCCGAGATGCCCGACGGAACCGATTTTTGCACGAACTGCGGGGCGCGCATGGGCGCTGCCTCTCCGGCGGCCGCGCCTGCTGAGCCCGCATCGATGCCGGCGGCAGGGATGCCTCCCGTGCAGAAGAAGTCACATAAGCGCGCGGTGATTGTCGGCATGTGCGTGGTGGGCGTGCTCGTTGCCGGCGGTGCCGCTCTGGCGCTGACCGGCGTGCTGGGTCCGCTTGGGCAGGGCAACTCATCGCAGATTACGGTACTGGGGTCCGACGAGGGTTCAGCCGAGCACAAGGACAAGGGAAGCGCCAAGGAGAAGCCTGCCGATGAGCAAGAAGAGCCGGAAGAGACCGAGCAGACGAGCAGCAGCGTAAAGGTCGACCTTAACGACCAGGCAACCTATGCCGCCGCAAACCTGTTCCTGTCGAACTTTACGGAGGAGCACTTCGATCGGGACTGGTATCAGGCGGGCGGCTTCGATTCGACTGACGGACTTTCTGATGACGAGAAATACAAGCTGGTCAAGTTTATCTGGTGCCATTTTATTGACAACGCGCCGTATCGAATCGAGAAAGGCGACTATGACAACGGTAATAGCCAGCGTGTGGCGACTGATGTGATCAATAGGGAACTCAACCGCTTGACGGGTCTGACGCTTTCCGATGCCGATATGACTTATGACAGAACGCCGGAGGGGCAGGCGATTCCTGATTCGGCCGAAGCGCATGGTGGGTACTTGTATCTGAAACAGGAATATGGCCAGGGAAATTACAACCCACCGTGTGCCATCGTTACGGGCGCGACTGACCTTGGCGACAACATCTACGAGCTCACCTATGAGGTCTACAGTGCTGGCGGCATGTTACTTCCTTCCGACATCCCCGAGAGCACTTACGGCCTGCCAAAGAACCAGTTCATCGCCGCAATTCAAGCGGACGCATCCATGGGCCGTACCGAGACTTGCACGGTCCGCGTCGCGCAGGGCGACGGCGCTCCGACCTTCACACTGCTTAAAATGGGCGTCTACGATTAGACTCGGCGTATAGCTCACTCTGATAACGCCAGGCGACTCGTCCGTCTGGCGTTTTTGTTGCGGGGCTGGGCATGCGCTTGAGCTGGAGTCCTCTCCATGCGCTACCATGACAGACAATGTATTTGACGTACGACCCGCCGAGCTTGCCCCGGCGGGCTTTTGGCGTTGCAATGCCGGAGGAACAGCATGCTCATTCACCGTATAGCCGCGCAGCTCTACACTGCCGAGGCGCTGCAGACCGTCGAGGCGGGACTCGATGCTGGCGAGGACGTGACGCTGGCCGTGTCGCAGTCGGGCCGCACGCTTATGGCGGCCGCCCAGTTTGCGCGCCGTCCGCGCCCGACGGTCTACATTGTGAGCGGCGAGGATGCGGCCGATCGCGCCGCGCGCAGCCTTGCCGCCTATGTGGGCCTGGCGCACGTGTGCCGCTTTCCCGAGCGCAAGGACTATCCGTGGCGCGAGCAGGCGCCCGACGACGCCGTGGTAGCGCAGCGCTGCGAGGCCCTGGGACGCATCGTGCGCGGGGACAACTGCATCATGGTTGCCTCGGCTCGCGCGTTGCTGCGCTGCGTGCCGCCAGTCGAGAGCCGCTACTGGGAGTCCACGATCTTTGCGGTGGGCGAGGAGATTCCTTTCGACGAGGTGCCGCATCGCCTGGTGGGCATGGGCTACACCAATGCCGGCGCCGCTGATGCGCCCGGTCTGTTCCGCGTTCACGGCGACACCGTCGAGGTGTTTCCCGCGCAGGAGAAAGCGCCCGTGCGCATTGAGTTCTTTGGCGACGAGATTGACCGCATCCGCCGCATGGTGAGCTCAACGGGGCAGACCATCGGTAACGAGGACAGTATTGAGATCTTCCCCTGCCGTGAGCTGGCGCTTACCGACGAGGCCGTCCACAACATGCATGTGGCGCTCTATCGCGCCAGCCAGGACGACAGCAAACTGGCGGCGCTGCTCGAGATGGTGGATGCGCGCATCGTCACGCCCGAGCTCGACCGCTTTTTGCCGGTGATGTACGGCCAGACCGTGAGCCCGCTGGCACACGTGAGCGGCAAGGCGCTCGTGGTCCTGTCCGAGCCGCGCTCGCTGTTCGACGACTGTCTGCGCGCCTACGAGGATATCGAGGCCCGTGCCGGCGAGGCGGGGATTGACCGACTGGATGGCCTGTATGTGCGCGCCCAACAGCTCGATTTTGGTGCTCAGCAGCGCCTGAACTATGTGAGCCTGATTCGCGCGGGCGGTGCGGTTACGGCAGAGCTCAAGATTGAGCAGCCGGCCATTGCGGGCTCGGACAATCGCTTTATGACGCGCATTCAGGAAGTCGTGGGCAAGCGCTACGCCTGCGTGTTTGCCATTCCCGACCGCGGTGCGCGCGAGTCGATGGAGCTCACCTTTGGCGACGAGGGCATTACCTTTGAGGAGTCGCTGACGGCCGCGCCCGAAAATGCCGGTGTCATTGGTGAGCGCGTGCGCGTGGCGGCGGCGGATTCTGCCGACCGTGCCGCACGCCAGGAGGCCCATACTTCCATTCGCGAGCGTAAGGCCGACGCGCTCAACGCCCGCTCGCTCGAGGCGGGTGCCGCCCAGGCAGCCGCCGGCGCCGCCGTGCCTACTATCTCGCGCGGACGCGTGACCTTTGTCGATGCCGCTCTGCCGCAGGGCGTGGTGGTGCCCGACGCCAATTTGGCCGTGTTCTCGATCGCCGACCTCAACGCCCGCATGGATGCCAGCCGCGCGCGCAGCCGCCGCAAGGTCGACATTACGCAGATTACCTTCCCGTTTAAGCCGGGCGACTACGTGGTGCACGCTACCCACGGTATCGCGCTCTTTAGCGAGATCGCGCGCCAGGAAGTGGGCGGCAAGGAACGCGACTACTTTTTGCTGGAATACGCCGATGGCGACAAGCTCTACGTGCCGCTGGAGCAGGTTGACCGCATTACGCGCTACGTTGGTCCCGACGGTGATAAACCGCGCTTGACCAGGCTCAACACCGCCGACTGGACGCGGGCCACCAACAAGGCGCGCAAGAATGCCAAAAAGCTGGCGTTTGACCTGGTCGACCTGTATACGCGCCGCTCGTCGATTACCGGTATCGCCTGTCCGCCCGATACGCCTGAGCAGATCGAGATGGAGGAGAGCTTCCCCTACGACGAGACACGCGACCAGCTGGAGGCTATCGCCGACATCAAGGCAGACATGGAGGCGCCCAAGCCCATGGACCGCCTGCTGTGCGGCGACGTGGGTTTCGGCAAGACTGAGGTCGCCCTGCGCGCAGCCTTTAAATGCGTGGACTCCGGCCGCCAAGTCATGGTGCTCTGCCCCACGACCATTCTGGCCCAGCAGCACTACGAGACGTTCTTTGAGCGCTTTGCCCCGTTTGGCCTGGAGGTCGAGGTGCTCAGCCGCTTCCGCACCCCGGCGCAGCAAAAGCGTGCGCTTAAGGCGTTTGCCGAGGGCACGATTGATGTGCTCATCGGCACGCACCGCTTGCTTTCTGCCGACGTGAACCCCAAGAACCTGGGCATGGTGATCATCGACGAAGAGCAGCGCTTTGGCGTGCAGCACAAGGAGCAGCTCAAAAACCTGCGCGAGCAAATCGACGTGCTCACGCTTTCGGCAACGCCTATTCCGCGAACCATGCAGATGGCCACGAGCGGCGTGCGCGACATGAGCCTGATCACGACGCCGCCGACCGGGCGTCGTCCCGTGATCGTGCACGTGGGGGAGTACGACCCCGATGTGGTGAGCGCGGCGATTCGCCTGGAGGTGGGCCGCGGCGGTCAGGTGTATTACGTGTCCAACCGCGTCAAGACCATCGACGACGCCGTGGCGCGCGTGCACGAGGCCGCGCCCGAGGCGCGCGTGGGCGTGGCGCACGGCAAGATGAGCCCGCGCGAGGTCGAGGACGTGATGATCGAGTTCGCGACCAAAAAGATCGACGTGCTCATCGCCACGACCATCGTGGAGAGCGGCATCGACAACGCGACCGCCAACACGCTGATCATCGAGGACTCGCAGCGCCTGGGTCTGGCACAGCTCTACCAGCTCAAGGGCCGTGTGGGCCGCTCTGCCACGCAGGCCTATGCGTACTTTATGTTCCCGGGCGAGCTGCCGCTTACCGAGGAGGCTACGGCACGCCTGACTGCACTTTCCGAGTTCCAAGACCTGGGCAGCGGCATGCGCATCGCCATGCGCGACCTGGAGATCCGTGGTGCCGGTTCGCTCATAGGTGCCGAGCAGCATGGTAACCTGTCGAGCGTGGGCTTTGACCTGTTTACGCAGATGCTGGGACAGGCCGTGGCCGAGGCGCGCGGCGACGACGATGCCGGCGTGGAGGCGGCGAGCGTGGGCATCAACCTGCCGGCCGACTACTTCTTGTCCGAGGAGTACCTGCCGGCGGTGGACCAGCGCGTGCTCGTGTACCGCAAGCTCGCAGCGGCCGAGGACCTTGAGAGTATCGACGAGGTGCAGGAAGAGACCGAGGCCGCGCATGGCGAGCTGCCGTTGGCGGGACTCAACCTGTTCAATCGCGCGCGCATCCGCATTCGCGGCGAGCGCCTGGGGCTCGAGAGCGTCACGCTCAGTGGCGGCCGCATCACGTTTTTGGGCGTCGACGTGCCCAAGAAGGTGGCCTTTGAACTAAAGACCCGCTATGGCGCGGTGAACTTTCCCAAGAGTCGCAAGCTGTCGGTGCCCTACAAGGCGGGCGCCGGCGCGGGCAGCGGCCTGGGTCGCGGCCTCGACGCCAACGACGGCACCGGCCCCGTGGCCGCGGCACTCATGCTGCTGCAACAGTTGGGTGCTAGCGACGACGACTAGCGGGTCGACGCTGCAAACGCTCCATTTGGGCAATCTGACCCCATCGAAAGGAAAGCATGTTCGGATACATCTATAAGAAAGATGTCGCCATTATCGCGGTTGTCCTGTGTCTTTGTCTGGGCGTGGGCAGTTTCTTCGATTACCAAATCTCGAGCGCGCTGTTCAATATCGGCAGCATGTACGGTCGCTTTATCGAGGCCGCCGGCGAGCTGCCGTTCGAGCTGACGGCGAGCATCGCGGGCGTTATGCTCGTGCGCGCGGTGCGTCCCGACTCCAGGGGGAGCAAATGGCTCGCCGTGCTCGGCATCCTCGTTAACGTTGGTCTGGTTGGCTACGAGATCGTTTCGTCCCTGCGGGTTGGCGGCAAACTCATCGCGGTTCAGTTGGTGCTGACGTTTGTGCTGGTCATCGCCGCCAACCTTATCGTCTACCGCCTCACGCGCACGACCGACCCCGACGAGCTTACGCGCTGGGCGTTGATGGTGCTTGCCGTGTGGGTCGCTCAGGCCATCATCCTCAACGTCATTGTTAAGCCGTTGTGGTCGCGCCCGCGCATGCGCGTGATCGAGGTCACGCCGGGGCTCAATTTTCAGCCGTGGTGGGTGATCGGCAATCCCGACAAGTGGACCTATATTGCCGCCGGCGTGATCAAGGACGGGTTCAAGTCGTTTGCGAGCGGACACACGGCGCACGCGGCGATCGGCCTTATGCTCGCCGGGCTTCCCGCGACGGCCTTTAAGGAAAAGCCGTCGCGCCGTCGTGTGGTCTTTTGGACGGCGGCTGTGGTCGCGGCGCTCGTCGCGTTTGGCCGCATCGTGATCGGAGCGCACTTTTTGAGTGACGTGAGCTGCGGCTTTGCCCTGGTACTGGCGCTTGAATGCCTTGCCGCGCGCATTGCCTATCCCAGCGGCGTACAATAGCTCCGTTTGAATCATCTGGCCGATACCCGGTAAGAGAGGATTGCCATGCTCGCGTTCAACAACGACTATTCCCACGGCGCACACCCAGCGGTGCTGCAGGCGCTCGTCGACACCAATATGGAGCCGCAGCCCGGCTACGGTACCGATGCACATACCGAGCGTGCCAAGCAACTTATTCGCGAGGCCTGCCAGGCGCCTGACGCCGACGTGTTTTTCCTGGTGGGCGGCACGCAGGCTAACGCGACGGTGATCGACATGCTGCTTGCGCCGTACGAGGGCGTCGTTGCTGCCGAGACTGGCCACGTTGCCTGCCACGAGGCGGGCGCCATCGAGTTTGGCGGCCACAAGGTGCTCACCATCCCCGGCTACGAGGGCAAGATGCACGCCGAGGACCTCGAGAACTATATCCAGGTGTTCTACGAAAACGAGAGCTACGAGCACACGGTGTTCCCGGGCGCCGTGTACGTGAGCCTATCGACCGAGTATGGCACGCTGTACTCCAAGGCCGAGCTCGCGGCGATTCACGCAGCGTGCCAGAAGCGCGAGATTCCGCTGTTTGTGGATGGCGCCCGCCTGGCCTATGCGCTGGCGGCCGATGAGTGCGACATTACCCTGCCCGAGCTGGCGCAGCTGTGCGACGTGTTCTACATCGGCGGCACCAAGTGCGGCGCGCTCTGCGGCGAGGCTGTGGTGTTCTGCGGCATGCACGCTCCGGCGCATCCCATTCCGCGTATTAAGCAGCACGGCGCGCTGTTGGCCAAGGGCCGCCTGACGGGCGTGCAGTTTGAGGCACTCTTTACCGACGGCTTGTATTTTGAGATTGGTCGACAGGCGATCGAGACGGCTCAGGCGCTGCGTCGTGTGCTGCACGAGCGCGGCTACCAGTTCTTTTTGGAGACGCCCACAAACCAGCAGTTTGTGATTCTGCCCAACGAGGACATGGCCCGCATTCGCGAGCATGCGGCGATCGAGTACTGGGAAAAGTACGACGAGACCCACACGGTGGTGCGTTTTTGCACCAGCTGGGCCACGACGCGGGAGGATATCGACGCGTTGGCGGCTGTCCTGTAGCCTGATGTAATGACGAGGGGCCGCCCTGCGCCTGAGCTTGGCGCAGGGCGGCCTTTGCTTTTGGGGAGAAGGGTTGTATGACCGAGATGTCCGAGCCGACGATTCGCCTGGCGACGCCCGATGATGCGCCGGCGTTGCTTGCCATCTATGAGCCGTATGTGCGCCAGACGGCGATTACCTGCGAATACGAGGTGCCGAGCGTTGAGGAGTTCGCCGGGCGCATCGAGCGCACGCTCAAGCGCTATCCGTATTTGGTGATGGAGCTGGATGGGCGTCCGGTAGGTTATGCCTATGTGAGTCCGCTCAACAGCCGCGAGGCATACGACTGGTCGGTCGAGACATCGATCTACCTGGCGCGTGATGTGCGCCACGGCGGGCTGGGCCGCAAGCTGCATGACGCGCTCAAGCAATGCCTGATCGCGATGGGTATCACCAACATGTGCGCCCTCATCGCCGTGCCGCACGATGAGGACGACGAGTACCTGACGCACAACAGCCAGGACTTCCATGCCCATATGGGGTATCGCCTGGTGGGCGCCTTTGACCGCTGCGCCCAAAAGTTCGGCCGCTGGTACGACATGTGCTGGATGGAGTTGGTCCTAGCCGAGCGCGTCCCCAACCAACCCAAACCAACCTGGTTCCCCGACCTCCCAAAACCTACCATTTAGGGACAGGTTTATTTTGGCAGGTTAGCCGATTGGCTCGGTGTATTTGGCGCGGTCGGTGCGTTGGATGCGCTTAGAGACATGGAGCGGTCGGCCGTCGGTGTCGTAGACGTAGTCGGTGATCAGGATCAGCGCCTGCCCGCGCTCGACGTTGAGCAAAAACGCCTCGTTTTGCGAGGCATAGCACACCTCAAAGGTCTTATGTCCCTGTGCTGGCGCGCGATGGAATTCTTGGCGCAGCGTCGCGTAGAGCGAACCGTTGATATCGCGATCGATGAGTGCTTCAAAGCTCGGTGGTAGATAGGTAGTCTCCAGGCACAGCGGCACGTCGTCCAGGTAGCGCAGGCGGACAAGTTTGACGAGCTTGCTGCCCACGGCGGCGTCAAAGAACTTGGCTATGCTGCCGGCCGCCTTGGCAAAGCCCGAGTCCACGGTGCGCGTGGTGGGCTTCATGCCCTGACCTTCGACCTGCTTGGTATAGCTCGAAAACACCAGATTGTTCTCGTGGAGCGCGGGCGTGTCGGCCACAAAGGCGCCGCGCCCGCGCTCAGTGCGCACCAGACCCTCGTCAACTAACACCTTAAGCGCGTGGCGCACGGTGCTGCGCGACAGCCCCGATTCGTCCATGAGTTCCATCTCGGACGGCAGCTTGTCTTCGCGCGCGTAGACGCCGGCGGCGATGCGGTCACGCAGCATGCCCGCCAAGCGCTCGTATTGGGCCAGTTTCTTTTTAGACGAAGCTTTCATGCGATCAACCTGTATCTAACTTGTATGCGAGTCTAATCAAGCATGTATTCAATACAACAACAAAACTGCTGGTAACGAGAAGTCGAAAACCTTACCAGCAGAATTTCTAAGTCAAATATAGCATACAACTAGTCGACATAACCAAAACATGTATGTAACTTGTATGCCTGTGATGAGCATCAAACGAGAAGAAAGGCTGATGCACGATGACTACTCAGGAACAGGTTAAGGATGTCGTCTCCCAGGTTTTGGCTGACAAGGCAGACAAGGGCGGCATCAAGCGCGTCGTGTGGATTGGCGCCGGCGGATCCAACGGCGGCAACTATCCTGCCCAGTACTTTATGGAGCACGAGGCCACGCAGGTCGTGAGCTCCAGCTACACCAGCAACGAGTTCGTGCACGCAACCCCCGCCTACGTTAACGAGAACACCCTGGCCGTCGTCGTGTCCATGCGCGGCACCAAGGAGACCATCGTCGCCGCCCAGGTCGCCAAGGACCACGGCGCCAGCACCATCGCCATCTATGTTGACGAGTCCGGCCTCACCGAGGTCTGCGACTACAAGATCCAGTACGACAGCTTGGCCGTCGACGAGTCCTGCATGGGCCGCACCAACTCCGCCGTCGTGACCATGATCGCCATGGAGCTTACGCAGCAGACCGAGGGCTATGCCGAGTACGAGACCGCTATGGCCGCGTTCGACTTGGTCGACCCCATCTATCGCAAGGCCGTCGAGTACACCCGTCCGCTTGCTGCCAAGTGGGCCGAGCAGAACGCCGACAAGCCCTGCATCAACGTCATGGCTCAGGGTCCGCTCTTTGGTGCCGCCTACGTCTTTAGCATCTGCAACGTGCAGGAGATGCTGCAGATTGACTCCTGCACCATCAACACCTGCGACTTCTTCCACGGTCCCTTCGAGATCCTGGACAAGCGTACCTCGCTGTTCCAGCTCATCAGCGTCGGCCGCAGCCGCTGCAACGACGAGCGCGGCATCCGCTTCGTCAACCAGTACGGTGGCGAGCGCGTCTATCAGCTCGACGCCAAGGAGCTTGGCCTCAACGACATCAAGGACAGCGTGAGCGAGTACTTCAACCACCTGATCTTTGCCCCGATTCTCAACAATGTGTACATGCGCGCGCTCTCTGCCGTCACCCACAAGGACTACATGACGCGCCGCTACATGTGGAAGCTGGATTATTAGTTACGGCGTTTTACCAAACGCCGTAACGGCTCGACGCTGCAAACCCGCCAGAGCGGCAATCTGCCTTTCAGCTTCAGCGGCATGACCAGAAGGTCAATGCCGCTTCGCTTCAAGGCACCTTGCTCGCTCAGGTGGGTTTTCGCTGGCGTTGCCAAAGCATCGGCGTCGCCTTGGCCCAGATGCGGCACTTGGAGACGTTCGGCACTTGGGGACAGTCCTAGTCATTGGGGACAGGTTACTTTACACCAAGTTGGCGCATATGAACCTGACCCCTTTGCACCAATGGGTTGTAGCGGTAGAGCAGATTTTTCCGCTCGCCGATTTGTGTCTTGAAAAATGTATATAACGACTATAACGTAGTGTGAAACATATTGGAAACAATACCGAGGAGGCTGCGTTGAAGAAAAGCAATCTGGGCTATGTGCTGGTGCTGATCGCCGCGCTTATGTGGGGCACCATCGGAATCTTTGTTAACGGAATATCGGCCCTGGGTGTTTCGTCTCAGAGCATGGCGGCCTTTCGCCTGTTGTCGGGTGCTGTCTTAATGGCTCCGGTCTTGGCATTTATGGGTTGCCAGGGAGGTGCTCGTGAGGGAAAAGCCTCGGGTCCCATGGCACTGTTCAAGGCAAGTCCTAAAGAGCTTGTTCCCTGCGCGCTTCTTGGCATTATCGGCCTCGCCACCGCTAACACGCTTTATTACGAGTGTATGGGCGAGGTGGGCATGTCCACGGCCTCGGTGCTGCTCTACACCTCGCCGGTGTTTGGCGTCGCGCTCGGCCGCGTGCTTTATCGCGAGGACGTGACCCCCAACAAGCTCGTCGCCATCGTCTTTAACATTGTGGGTTGCGTGCTCGCGGTGACGAGCGGCGACCTGTCTGGTTTCCATTTCTCGGCTTGGGGCGTCGCGTCGGGTGTGATCGCCGGACTTTGCGGTGCACTGCTGGCGGTGTTTAGCCGTATGGCTACCAAGACGCTGCATCCGCTAGCGGTGACGTTTTGGGGCTTTGTCTTTGGCGGATGCTTTATGGCAGTGCTTTCGGCTCCGTGGTCCGATGTAGCCGCGGCAATGTCCCCGCAGCTCATTCTGCTGTTCGCAGGCTTTGGCTTTATTCCGACGGCTCTTGCGTACATCTTCTATATGCAGGGCCTTTCGATGGATCTTGAGACGTCGAAGGTGCCAGTCGTGGCTTCGTTCGAAACCGTGGCGACCGTTCTGGTCGGTATTGGCATCTACGCCGAGCCCGCCGGCGCGATCAAGGTCCTGGGCATCGCGCTGGTGCTCGCGTCCATCCTGATTATGAACACTAACTTCTCCAAGCTGCGCAACAGTGCCTTTGTCGGCCATATCGTTGAGAGCATGACCTTTAAGCCCAACGCGTGGTGGACGGAGAAATCGCAGGACATGGATCTGTTCCGCGAGCGCACCGGCATCGCGCTGGAGCCCACCGTGCAGGAAAGCCCCTGGTACTTCGTGCGATAGGGGATTGGCGAGGCGTCTGATCTGGGGTTATCCAGCTAGCGCCGGCCTACCTAGCCAAACGTTTCGAGTACGTTAAACCCGTCAACGGTCGATTTTCACCCGCGAACGGTCTTTATACTAATTAGCAATATAAGCAACGTATAAGACGTTATAATGACCATAACGAAAAGGAGGAGGCAAGATGAATCAGATCATTCTCGCATCTCATGGCGGCCTGGCCGCAGGCGCCAAAGACACGCTCGAGATGGTTCTCGGCGACGTGTCGAACGTCCACGTCGTGTCGCTTGCTCGTGACGACAAGGAGCCCATCACCAATAAGGTGGACGCCATGATCGCCACGTTCAACGCGGACGACACCGTCTATGTGCTGACCGATATGCTCGGCAGCTCGGTCAACAACAACATGGTCGAGCTTTCCAAGAACGGCACGAAGTTCACGGTTGTCAGCGGTTTTAACATCCCGCTGGCGCTCACGCTCGCTATGAGCCCCGTCCCCGTCAAGGGTGCCGAGCTCGCAGCCCTCATCAACGAGGCCCGCGCCGGTCTGACCAACCCCAACGCACCGGTCGAGGCTGCCGCGGCTCCCGCCAAGAAGGCCAAGGCGTCCCGTCACAGCTCTGGTCCCGCCAAGATCGTCCTCGCACGTCTTGACTACCGTCTGCTGCACGGCCAGGTCGTCTTTACCTGGACCACCAAGGTCCAGGCCGAGCGCATCATCGTCGTCGACAACGCTGCCGCCAACGATGACATCAAGAAGGGCGCTCTTAAGCTGGCCAAGCCCCAGGGCGTTCGCCTGAACGTCTTCACCGTCGAGCGTGCCCTCGCTAAGATGGACAAGCTCAACACCCTCGGCGAGCGCGTCATGTTCGTCTTTGGCAACACTGCCGAGATGCTGCAGTTCTGCCAGGGCTACAAGCTCGACGCCATCAACCTGGGCGCCACCGCCAACCACGACGGTGCCGATCAGGTCGGCGGCAAGGACAGCTCCGTCTTCCTCGACGCCAACCAGAAAGCCGACGTCAACCAGCTGCTCGACATGGGCATCAAGCTCTACGTCCAGCAGACCCCTACGTATCAGAGCGTCGACATCGACGCCAAGCTGTAATCAACCAGGCTTTTGCCTGACTGAAAGGAGAAGGGTATGAATACGTTCATCAGTGCGGTGCTCGTCGGCCTCGTCGGCGTGTTCTGCATGTGGGACTCCCGCCTGCTCGGTCGTCTTAACTTCGAGCAGCCCCTCGTTGGCGCTACGCTCGTCGGTCTGCTGCTGGGCGATGTGCCCACCGGCCTTGCCGTCGGTGCCGCCGTCGAGCTCGTGTCCATGGGCCTGGTGCAGGTCGGCGCCGCCGTTCCGCCCGATATGGTCCTGGGCGGCATCGTGGCCGCTGCCTTTGCGTGCCTGACCGATGCTTCCGCCGAGACCGCCATGACGATCGCCATCCCGGTCGCCGTCCTGGGTCAGCTTCTCGGCATCGTGTTCCGTTCCATCATCGCCGCCCTCACCCATGTGGCAGATAGCGCGATCGATAACGGAAAGTTCAAGACCGCCTACCGTATGCACGTCTGCGCCGGCTCCGGTCTGTACGCTGTCATGTACTTCCTGCCGATCTTCCTCGCCGTCTTTGTTGGCACCGACCTGGTTCAGGCCATCGTCAACATGGTTCCCGAGTGGCTGTCCACCGGTCTTAACGTTTCGACCAAGATCATGACCGCCTACGGCTTGGCCCTGCTGCTCACCATGATGATCAAGAAGGGTATGACTCCGTTCCTGTTCATCGGTTTCCTGCTCGCCGCTTACCTCAACCTGTCCGTCATCGCGGTCGCTCTGATCGGTGTGTGCCTGGCTGTCGTCTTCATGGGCTTCAAGTTCAACGGTTCCCATGCAGCCGCCGGTGTCGATTCCGACTACGATCCGCTCGAAGACGACGAAGACTAAGGAGGAACACACTATGGCAACCGCAACCAAGGACGTGTCCCTGAACAAGAAGGTCAGCCAGTTCTTCTGGCGCTCCTGGGCCATCCAGGCCTCTTGGAACTACGAGCGTCAGATGAACATGGGCTTCCTCTACGGCATGGTTCCCACGCTCGATCGCCTCTATCCGGACGAGTCCGACCCCAAGCAGCTCGCTGCTAAGAAAGAGGCTTACCACCGTCACATGGCGTTCTACAACTGCACCCCGCAGACGAGCGCCTTTATCCTGGGCCTCACCGCCTCCATGGAGGAGGAGTACGCCAAGGATCCCGAGAACTTCGATCCCGATTCGATCAACGCGGTCAAGACCTCCCTCATGGGTCCGCTTTCCGGCATCGGTGACTCCTTCTTCCAGGGCACCATCCGCGTTATCGCCTTTGGCCTGGGCGTTCAGCTGGCTCAGCAGGGCTCCATCATGGGCCCGATCCTGGCCATGCTCATCTCCATTGTCCCCTCCGTGCTGATTACTTGGTTCGCCGCCAAGATGGGCTATCAGGGCGGCCACGAGTACCTGAGCAAGCTTCAGGGCGGCGACCTCATGGAGAAGCTCATGTATGTCTGCGGCATCGTGGGTCTTATGTCCGTGGGCGGCATGATCGCCACGCTGATCGGCGCCACCACCCCGCTGCAGTTCGCTGAGGGCACCGTCGTTATCCAGGACATCCTGGACGGCATGATGCCCCAGATGATCTCCCTTGGCCTCACCGGCCTTATGTACTGGCTCATCAAGAAGAACGTCAACACCGGTTGGCTTCTCGTGATCGCCATCGTGGGCGGCATCGCCCTCTCCGCGGCCGGCATTCTGGCCTAGTCGCGACCAAGCGCCTAACCGCTTTCCCCCGGGGGCCTGCCTGGCATCCCATACCCCAGGCAGGCTTCCATCCCCAAAATGCGACAATGGGACAGTCCCCTTGTCGCATCCTCAACGGACCGGCGACTCGGTCCAAACCACGGTAACCCTGCGAGCGCCCGGCAATGTGGCGCCGCAAAAATCGAAAGGAATGTGTCAGATGTACGAGATCGACCTTAACCTCCCTAAGCAGATCGTCGCTGACGTCCTGTCCAACCACGAGATCCACAGTGTCGCCTTCGTCGGCTGCGGTGCTTCCATGTCCGACCTGTACCCCGCCAAGTACTTCCTGGCCAACAACACGGACAAGCTGAACGTTCAGATCTTCACCGCTAACGAGTTCAACTACGACACGCCTTCCTGGGTCAACGAGCACACCTTCGTGATCACCTGCTCCCTCGGTGGCTCCACGCCCGAGACCGTCGAGGCCAACAAGACCGCCAAGAAGCACAACTGCCCGGTCGTCTCCCTCACCAACAAGGCTGGCTCCGCTCTGACCGTCGACGCTGACCATGTCATCGTTCACGGCTTCCACGCCAACTACGCTGCCAAGTGCGAGAAGCCCGGCTATGCCATCGCTCTTGCTGTCGAGATCCTTCAGCAGACCGAGGGCTATGACCACTACGAGGACATGATTACCGGCCTCACCAACGTCTTCGATCTCTGCGAGAACGCCGCTCAGCACTGCAAGAAGCTCGCCAAGAAGTTCGCCGAGGACTTCAAGGACGACAAGATGATCTACTTCATGGCCTCCGGTGCCTCCGAGAAGATGGCTTATTCTCACGCCGCCTTCCTGTTCACCGAGATGCAGTGGATCGACGCCGCCGCCTACAACACCGGCGAGTACTTCCACGGCCCGTTCGAGGTTTCCACCGAGGGTAAGCCCTACGTCTTCTTCATGTCCGATGGCGCCACCCGTCCGATGGACGCTCGCGCCCTCACCTTCCTTGAGCGCATGGGCGCCAAGGTCGCTCTGATCGACTCCAAGGACTACGGCCTGGCCGACGCCGTGCCCGCGAGCGTCGTCACCTACTTCAACCCGCTGCTGCACCTCGCCGTTATGCGTGAGTACGGCAACCAGATCGCCGAGGCCCGTCAGCACCCGCTGACCATGCGTCGCTACATGTGGAAGCTTTCCTACTAATCACAAGTAAGTAGACCTTACGGGTTGATTGAGAGGGGATGGGGTTTGCGCCCCGTCCCCTTTTTGCTTTGGGGGCGTGTCTGTCGCGCCACAAAACCCCAGATAAAACCTACCATAATAAACCTGTCCCTTTTTGGCAGGTGGGAGGAGATGCGTATGATCAAGGCAGTGCTGTTTGACATGGACGGCGTGCTGGTCGATACCGAGTGGTTCTACAACCGTCGTCGCGTGGCGTTTATGGAGGAGAAGGGGTTCCACTTTGACGAGATCCCCGATCTTTCGGGGTCTAACGAGCCGGCCATTTGGGAGGCGCTGGTGCCCGACGATGTTGAGCTGCGCGAGCGCCTGCGCGTGGAGTACAAGCAGGTCTACAGCCCGGACCACCCCGTTCCGTATGCCGAGCTGCTCAACGAGCAGACGGAGCCGGTGATGCGCAAGCTGCACGAGCGCGGCGTGAAGTGCGCCATCGCGAGCTCGTCCTATCGCGAGTTGATTGACGAGCTGGTGGGGATTGCCGGTATCGCCGACGTGCTGGATTACACCATCAGCGGTCACGAGTGCAGTGCGTTTAAGCCCGACCCCGAGATCTACCTGCGCGCCATGGAGGCGCTGGGGGTGGAGCCTGCCGAGTGCCTAGTTATCGAGGATTCGCCTTTAGGCATCGAGGCCGGCAAACGCTCCGGCGCCCGCGTCCTGGCGCTGCGTCCGCACGAGGGCGTCAACCTCGATCAATCGCAAGCCGATGCCGTTATCGATAATCTGACCGACATTTTGGCCGCTTTGTAGCGTCAATCCGCCGCGAGAAGCACTGATTCACGCGTCTTTTGCTGCGGATTGGCTTAATTTGTCATCTATTTGGATCCGTTTGGCTTCGATTCGGACTAAGTGAGTAGACTTTTTGGTGCAAGACGAGCACAAAGCGCATCTGCTCTAGTAAAACCGCAGGTCACAGGGGTGGCGGTTTTGGGTGTGCTCTGCAGGTCGCGTAAAGTCTACTCACTTGTAATTTGGGCCTTTGGTCGTGGGGTTGCTGGTCCCGCTTTGGTTGTCGAGAGAGGGTGAATTGAAGCGCCCCCGCACGCTCCATGCTACAATCGCGGACATACCCCACAACTACATCTGCCTTCGAAAGGAGCCTGCGTGGCGAACGCCATCGATCAGCTCACGGACCGAGTGCTCGTACTCGGCCGCCTCACCATCGTCCGCCGCGCTATTACTGCCGTGGCGGTCACGATTTCCGCCGTTCTCCAGACATTCCTGATCCAGGCGTTCATTCAGCCCGCCGACTTGCTTCCGAGCGGCCTCACCGGCGTTGCGGTCCTGCTCGATCGCGTTACCTCGCTGGGCGGCGTTCACATCGACATCTCGCTCGGTATGCTCGCGCTCAACATCCCCGTGGCGCTCCTATGCTGGAGCGGCATCAGCAAGCGCTTCGTCATCTTCTCGATGATGCAGGTCGTGCTCTCGTCGCTGTTCCTCAACGTCTTTCACTTCGCTCCATTTTTGGGCGACAAGATCATGCTAATCATTTTTGGCGGCGTGGTCTCGGGTCTGGGCGCTGCCATCGCACTTAAATCCGGCGCATCCACCGGCGGCACCGACTTTATCGCGCTGTGGGTCTCCAACCACACGGGCAAGACCATCTGGGGCGTCATCTTTGGTTTCAACTGCTTTATCCTGGCGATCTTTGGCTTTATGTTTGGCTGGGACAAGGCGGCGTATTCCATCGTGTTCCAGTTTATTTCGACCAAGACCATCGACAGTTTCTATCGCCGCTACGATCGCGTGACGATGCAGATCACGACGCGTAAGGCAGACGAGGTCATGACTGCCTACGTAAACCATTTTCAGCACGGCATTAGCTGCGCCGAGGTCGTCGGCGGATATAGCCGCGAAAAGATGTACCTGCTGAACACCGTTGTCTCGACCTACGAGAGTCAGGACATTATCAAGCTGGTGTGCGACGTTGATCCCGGCGCCGTGATCAACGTGTTCCACACGCTCAACTTTGTGGGCGGCTGGTGGGGTGGTCATGTCGACGAGCCCATGCCCACGGCCGTTCCCGATCCCGACAAGCCCGCACGCATGGCCAGCAGGCAGGCGCGCCTCAGCGAACAGGACAGCCTGCAGCAGGACGACGGCAAGTAGGGTATTGGCATTTTGCCGGTCCTGCGCAACCCATCCGAACGAGCCCCCCGAAAGCCCCGTTGCTTTCGAGGGCTCTCGTTTGCCCAGATAAAACCTACCAAAATGAAGCTGTCGCTTTTTGGTAGGGAGGGTGTATCGTTTTATCAATATGAGGTAACATGAAACTAGACGTTATATACGTATTAGAAATTTAGCTATTTTGATAAGAGTGATCAGATATGCCTGCGCCCAAAAATGCACCGCTTTACCAGCAGATTTATGACGAAATCAAGGATGCGATCGAGAAAGGTGTTTATGCACCCAAGGAGCGTATTCCGTCCGAGCTTGAACTAGCCGAGCAGTACGAGGTGAGCCGTATTACGGTGCGCCGCGCTGTCGAGGAGCTGTGCTCCGATGGTTACCTGGTTAAGCAGCAGGGCCGCGGCACCTTTGTCTCCACGCCGCACATCAACCGCCAGTTTCACGCCTCGACGCTGCAGACGTTTACCGCGCTGTGTGCCGGCAACGGCATGAAGGCCGGTGCGCACGTGATCGATCGCCAGATCGTTCCGGCGCGCCAAAACGAGATGGAGTTCTTTGGCCTGCAGAAGGATGCGCTGCTGCTGCATATCAAGCGCGTGCGTACGGCCGACGGCGAGCCCATCTTTGAGGAGAACATCTTTGTGCCGTTTGACGCCTACCGTGAGCTGTTGACGGCCGATCTTGAGGACAAGTCGATTTTTGCCGAGGTCGAGCGTGTTGGCGGAACGCCGATTGTCTCGGTTGGCTACCGCACGGTCGAGGCCGTTCGTGCCAATACCGAGCAGGCGGCCGAGCTGGGCATTGCTCCGCACGATCCGCTGCTCAACCTGCGTGCCGGCTTCACGGGCCCCAATGGCGAGCCGGTCCTGATGGGTAAGCAGTACTACGTGGGATCGCGCTACGTTATGGTCATGTAGCTCTAGTTGCGCGGTTTTCCAAACCGCGCAACGGCTCGACGCTGCGCCTTTGGTTCCGCCGTTCTAACGAACGGCGGACCGGTCGACGCTGCAAACGCCCCTAAGCGGCAATCTGACGTTCAATCGTCGGTCGCGTAC
>CALGZX010000126.1 GCA_937934165.1 uncultured Collinsella sp. | reverse complement strand
CGGCATCGGCGTAAATCGCCTGGATGCCGGAAACCTGGTTGTGCTGGGTCAGACTCTCAAAGATCAGAGACAGCTCCCGATCTCCCAAAACCTGCATATGGTTTTTGGGCGTCTCGGCATACTTGGTCAGAATCTCCGTGATCTGCTTGGTGGGGACGCCGAAGTCCTTCGCCACCTCATGCACTCTGTATTTGTTACCTACGCTACCCAAATAGAGCCACCTCCATCTTTGTGATTCGATTCCTTACTTGCTTTTTTTCGGGGACCCCTTGCCCTTATGCACCGGGCGGGAGCCCGCGAAACGGGGCCGTTCCCCCTGGGGACGCTGCCCGGGCCGCCGGGGACGGCGGGCGGACTTTTCCGGCTTCTGCGGCGCTTGGGGCGCAGGGGCCGCTTGAACCGGGGCGGCTTTTTTCTTGCCCCGGCGCAGATTCTTTTCATGCTGGGCCTGCTCCGCCCGGCGCTGGGCCGCGCGAAGGGCCTTTACCTCCAGCCGCTGGGCCGCAGGGGCGTAGCGCTCCGGGTCCAGGGCCGCCAGCTTTTTGACGATGGCCTCGGCAAAGCCGATGTCCGTCACCGCTGCCATGGCGCAGCTGGTGCGGCCCAGGGCACGGCCCAGCCGGTCCTTGTCAAAGGGCACCGTCAGGCACAGGCAGGCCCCGGCCTGACCGAAGGACATGGCCCGGCGCACGGAGCCGGGTGCGGCGTCCTGGGCCACCAGGATGACCCGGGCGTCCTTGGCCCGGGCGGCGGCGCCCACCGGCTCCTCGCCGATGGCCACCTGTCCGGCCTTTTTGGCCAGGCCGATCATGGATAAAATGTGTTCTGTCATGCTTCCGTTTCCATCTGGCGCTCCAGCGCCTCATACACCTCGTCGGGGATGCCGGTCTCCAGCATCCGCTCCAGCGCCCGGGACTTCCGGGCCTTCTTCAGGCACTGCGGGTCGCGGCACACATAGGCGCCCCGGCCGGACCTTTTGCCGGTGGCATCCAGCACCAGCTGGCCCTCCGGCGTGCGGACCACCCGCAGCAGGTCCTTTTTGTCCCGCTTTTCCCGGCAGCCCACGCACATGCGCTGTGGAATCTTCCGCGGCTTCTGCATGATGGTCCTCCTTTCCTGTATCGCTTACTCCCCGGTATAGGAAGCGGGCTTGATGTCGATCTTGTATCCGGTGAGACGGGCGGCCAGGCGGGCGTTCTGCCCCTCCTTGCCGATGGCCAGGGACAGCTGGTCGTCGGGCACGATGACGCCGGCGTACGCCTTCTCCTCGTCGATGAGGACGCGGGTGACCTTAGCGGGCGACAGGGCGTTGGCGACGTAGACGGCAGGATCGGCATCCCACAGGATGACGTCGACGCGCTCGCCACGGAGCTCGCCCACGACAGCGCGAACACGGCTGCCCTTGGGGCCGACGCAGGCGCCCACGGGATCCAGACGGTCATCGAGCGAGTGGACGGCGACCTTGGAGCGCTGACCGGGCTCGCGGGCGATCGACTTGATCTGGACGGTGCCCTCATAGATCTCGGGCACCTCCTGCTCAAACAGACGACGCATGAGCTCGGGGTGGGTACGGGAGATGACAATCGGCGGACGGCTGTGCTCGCCACGAACCGGCTGCAGGTTGGAGTTGGGGTCGCGAACGTCGATGATCACGGCCTTGATGTGCTGGTTGTGCAGGTAGCGCTCGCCCATCGGACGCTCGTTGCGCTCGTTCTCGTAACGGCGCTGGTCGAAATGCGGAAGCTCGGCCTCGACGCCCTCGCGAATCTTGACGATCGTGAAGTCGGGCGTGGACTGCAGCACGGTACCGCTGATGAGGTCACCGATGCGGCCGGAGAACTCCTCGTAGATCTGCTCGCGGGCGGAGTTGCGCACGATTGCGTTGATCTCGGCCTTGGCGTGCTGGGCAGCGATGCGGCTCGTGTTCTTGGGGGTGACGTCGATCTCCTCGAACTCGGTGAAGTTGCCCTCCTCGTCCATGGAATCGTCGATCGGCTCCAGGCGGTAGACGTAGATCTTGCCGGTGGTGCGGTCGATGGTCACCTTGGCGCCCCACTCAAGATGCAGGATCTCGGCATAGCTCTTGGCGAGCGACTGCTCCAGGCGGTCGATCAGGTAGAGCTGGTCGATGTGCTTCTCCTGGCAAAGCTCCATCAGGGCGGACATCATGTCGGATGCTGCCATCTTACTTTCCTTCCTTCGCGGGCTTGAAGTCGTAGGTGGGCTTCAACTTGCACTTTTTAACATCAGAGAAATCAAGAGTGACGAACTCGCCGTCCTCGAGCTCGAGGGTCACGTTCGTCTCGGTGGCGGCGGCAATCTTGCCGGCGTACTTGCGACGGCCCTCGGTGGCGGTGGAGGTGAGCTCGCAGTTCTCGCCCACAAAGCGGGCAAAGTCGCACGGGCGGCGCAGCGGGCGCGCCATGCCCGGGCTCGACACCTCGAGCGTATAGCTCGAAGAGATGGGGTCGAGCTCCTCAATCACATCGCCGACCCACTTGGTGTTGGCCGTGACGTCGTTGAGCGACAGGCTCTGACCCTCGGCACCCTCGATACGCACGCGCACGCAGGGGGCCTTGGTGGCACCCACGAGCTCGACGTCGACGATGTCGACATCGCGCTGGGGAGCGACGGCCTCGAGCGCGTCGATGATCGCCTGCTCGGTCTTGGTCTTGACCATTGCGGCACCTCCATCCATACAAAAAAGAAGCGGGGCCGAAACCCCACTTCTTTCAATTACAACTTCATTTGCAAGAAAACTATACCAATAGCTGCGGAAACGTGCAAGCACAGTACGAACCTGCAGGTCAGCGTGCGCACAGCTTCTCCACAAGAATAGGACAATTGACCGAAGGCACCTGGGCAGGTACATGCAAAACGAGGGACGACCCAACCGGATCGCCCCTCGTCTTTTATGCGTCAGTTAAGCGCGCAATGCTTACTTGACCACCAGGTTGACCAGCTTGCCGGGCACGCAGATGGCCTTGACGACCGTCTTGCCCTCGGTCCACTTGGCGACGGCGGCCTCGGCGGCAGCCTGCATTTCCTCGTTGGAGGCATCGCGGGCCACGTCGATGCGGCCACGGACCTTGCCGAGTACCTGGACGACGATCTGCACCGTGTCCTCGATGGACTCGGCCAGGTCGAACTCGGGCCAGGCGGCGGTGTAGGCGTTGCCCTCGCAGCCGAGCGCCTCGTGCCACAGCTCGTCGGCCCAGAACGGGCAGATGGGCGCCAGGACGCTCACGATGTCCTTGGCCACGCCGTAGCACAGGGCCTTGTCGCGGTCAGCACCCTCGGTGGCGTTGAGGTAGGCGCTCGCCGCGTTGACGAGCTCCATGACGGCTGAGATCGCGGTGTTGAACTGGCCGCGATCGAAGTCCTCGGTGCACTTGGCGATGGTGCGGTGACGCTCACGGTAGAGCTTCATCGCGGTCTCGTCGAGCACGGACTTGTCGAAGGCCACGTTGGCGTCACCCGACTGGACGAGCTGCCACACGATACGCCAGGCGCGCTTGATAAAGCGGTTGGCGCCCTCAACGGCCTTGGGATCCCAGTCGAAGTCCTTCTCGGGCGGGGCGATAAACAGGATCGCCAAACGCATGGTGTCGGCGCCGTAGGGCTCGATGACCGAGCTCGGGGGCACGACGTTGCCCTTGGACTTGGACATGGTGTCGCCGTTCTCGTCCTTGACCATGCCCTGGCACAGCAGGTTGGTGAAGGGCTCGTCCACGCTCAGCAGGCCCAGGTCGCGCAGCGCCTTAGTAAAGAAGCGACTGTAGAGCAGGTGCAGAATGGCGTGCTCGATGCCGCCGATGTAGTTATCGACGGGCATCCAACGGTCGGCGGCTTCCTTGGAGAAGGGCAGCTCGGTGTTGTGCGGGTCGGTATAGCGCAGGTAATACCAGCTGGAGCAGGTGAAGGTGTCCATGGTATCGGTCTCGCGCTTGGCCGGGCGACCGCAGACCGGGCAGGTGGTCTCATAGAAGTCCTTGCACTCGGCAAGCGTCTCGCCGGCGCCCAGGTCCAGGTTCTCGGGCAGCGTCACCGGCAGCTGATCCTCGGGCACGGGCACGATGCCGCAGTGCTCGCAGTGGATGGCCGGGATGGGGTTGCCCCAATAGCGCTGGCGGCTGATGAGCCAGTCGCGCAGACGGAACTCGACCTTGCGACGACCACAGCCCATGGCCTCGAGGTCGGCCACGATGGCAGCCTCGCCCTCGGAGTGCTTACCGCCGCGCATGCCGGTGTACTTGCCGGACTGGACCAACGTGCCCTCGGCAGCGTGGGCGCAATCCCAGTCGACGGTCTCGGCATGGAAGGTATCGATGGTCTCGCCGCTGGCCTCAACGGCAGCGCGATCGTCATCGTCCAGGATGATCGGCACGATCGGCAGGTCGTACTTACGGGCAAACTCAAAGTCGCGCTGGTCGCCGCAGGGAACGGCCATGACGGCGCCGGTGCCGTAGTCGGCAACGACATAATCGGCAACCCACACGGGGACTTTCTCGCCGTTGACGGGGTTTACCACATAGCGGCCCGTGAAGGCACCGTGCTTCTCGAGGGTACCCTGGGCACGCTCGACGGCAGAGATATGCTTGGAGTCCTCGACGATCTTGGTGACGGCCTCCTCGTACTCCGTGCCCTCGACGAGCCCGTGCAGGCCGGCGTACTCGGGAGCCAGGACAAAGAAGGAGACGCCAAAAAGGGTATCGGCACGCGTGGTGAAGACGGTAATCTTGCCCTCGTCGCCCTCGATAGGCTCGCCATCCTGGTCACACAGGGTAAAGTCGACCTCGGCGCCCTCGGAGCGACCGATCCAGTTGGCCTGCATCTGCTTGACGCGCTCGGGCCAGCCGGGGAGCTTCTCCAGGTCGTCGAGCAGCTCCTGGGAGTACTCGGTGATCTTGAAGTACCACTGCTCAAGGTCGCGCTTCTCGGGCTCGGTGCCGCAGCGCCAGCACTTGCCCTCGGTGACCTGCTCGTTAGCCAGAACGGTCTTGCAGGTGGGGCACCAGTTGACCGGGTTCTTCTTGCGGTAGACCAGGCCCTTTTCCCACAGCTTCTCAAAGATCCACTGGCCCCAGCGGTAGTAGTCGGGACTGCAGGTCTTGACCATGCGATCCAGATCGTAGGAGAAGCCCATGCGCTTCATCGTGGCGAGCGCCTGGTCCATGTTCTTATACGTCCAGGCGGCAGCCTGCGTGTTGTGCTTGATGGCGGCGTTCTCGGCGGGCAGGCCAAAGGCGTCAAAACCGATGGGGTGCAGCACGTCAAAGCCGCGCATGCGGGCCTGACGGGCCATGGCATCGCCGATGGTATAGTTGCGCGCGTGACCCATGTGCAGGTCGCCCGACGGATACGGGAACATCTCGAGCACGTACTTCTTGGGCTTGCTGTCGTCGGTGTCGACGGCAAAGAGGTTGGAATCCTCCCAGGCCTTCATCCACCTGGACTCAATGGCCTGCGCGTCGTAGACAGGGATCTCGTCCTTATGATCTGTGCAATCGCACATATCAGCTCCTTTTAACTTGATTGG
>CALGZX010000125.1 GCA_937934165.1 uncultured Collinsella sp. | reverse complement strand
GGAGATGCTCGCATGCTGTGAGCATGTCAGGGTCGATGTTGCCCAAGATCACGTCGGCATCGGCGACCTGCTCGCGCGTGGCGGCGTCGGCGCTCGTGTAGATAAAGTCCTCGCCCGGAGCGCTCGACTCAAGAATTGCGCGATGACGGTCGTTGACGGGCGGCAAAACCAGGATGTTCACAAGCAGTCCTCTCCGCTTGACCTACCAAAAAGGGACAGGTTTATTTTGGCAGGTTTTATCAGGCAAAACGTTCAAATAAAAACGCCGGATGCAAGACGAGCGTACCCGTCAGCATCCGGCGCATCTACGGCTACCAGCTCAGCAGCTCGTAGCCGTCCTCGGTCACCACGAGCTGAACCTCGCACTGGGCCGAATCGCTGCCGTCCTTGGTGCGCACGCACCAACCGTCACCCTTGCTAATCTTGATGTCGGGCGCTCCGGCGTTGACCATGGGTTCGATGGTAAAGACCATGCCCGGCACCATGATGGTGTCCACATCGGGCGCCTCGGTGGTAAAGCCCACAAACGGGTCCTCGTGGAATTCCTTACCGATGCCGTGTCCGCCGTACTCGCGCACTACGCTAAAGCCGGCGTCCTCGACCGTCTTTTGCACGGCCTCGGCCATAACGGACAACGGCAGCCATGGCTTGACGGCCGCCAGACCCGCCTCCACGCTGGCGCGGGTGACGTCGACCAGGCGCTGGCGCTCGGCCGAGACCTCGCCGATGCAAAACATACGGCTCGAATCACTAAAGTAACCGTCCAAGATCGTGGAGCAGTCCACGTTGATGATGTCGCCCTCGTGCAGGACGTCCGTATCGCAGGGAATACCGTGGCAGACGACGTCGTTGATCGAGGTGCACACACTCTTGGGATAGCCCTCGTAGTTGAGATCGGCCGGCGTGCCGCCGTGCTCGACGGTGTAGTCATAGATCATCTGGTCGATCTGGTTGGTGGTCATGCCTGCGGCGATATGCTCGCCCACATAATCGAGCACGCCCACGTTGATGGCGGCCGAGCGCTTAATTCCCTCGATATCGGCGGGCGTCTTGTAGAGCGTGCGGGGCAGAACCTCCCAACCCTCTTCCCACAAGCGCTCGAGGCGCTCATCAAAGGCGCTATGGCATTTCTTGTATTTCTTGCCGCTGCCGCACCAGCAAGCGTCGTTGCGGCCAGGCACGGGTCCTTTGTCATACATGGCTAACTTCCTTTCGTTCGCAGCTAGTATAGCCCACCTTCAGAGCAGCTGCGCGCTAGTAGCTCACCTGGCAGGGAATGCCGATGGCGCGCACGCGCGCGGCAATGGCGTCGAGCACCTCAGGCGCCGCTTTGGCAAGGCCGGCGACCGGTGTCTCGCGCGCCACCGTGTAGATGGTCGCTTCTTGTGGGCGAATGCGCTCGAGCGCCGCGAGCCAGGGGGCAACGTGCTCCTCGCCGGTGTTGTCGATGAGCTTGCCTTGATACTCGCCGGTCAAAAAGATCGTCTGGATAATAACGTGACCGTCAAAGCTTGCGAACGTCTCGATCTGGTGCTCGACGTCGTAGGGGCCAACAGGCTGGTCGAGCTGCTGGATAAACGCCGGGTCGACCGTATCGAGCTTGAGGATGTTGTCGTCGACCATCATGAGCGCATCGTGTACCTGGGGACGGTCGGCGCGCGTGCCGTTGGAGAGCACGGCAATCTTGGAGTTTGGGGCCAGCTCGTCGCGAAGCGCGACGGCACCGGCGATGGCCTGCGGAAACTCCGGTGCGGCGGTGGGCTCGCCGTTGCCTGCGAAGGTGATCACATCGGGGAGCTCGCCCTCGGCTGCCATATCGCGCAGCTTTGCCTCGAGCGCGTCGAGTACCACGGCGGTTGTGTTGTACGGCTCGTGGCAGGGGCGCTCGGCGTTGAGGCCGTTTTCGCAGTAAATGCAGTCGAACGTGCAGATTTTGCCGCTGGCCGGCATCATGTTGACGCCGAGCGAGAGACCAAGGCGACGGCTGCGAACGGGCCCAAAGATGGGGCTGGCATTCAAAAACGTAGACATAGGCATATGCTCCTCAAGACAATTGTGCCTAAGCATAGCATCGGCTCCAAAGCAGGGTGCGGGCTCTTGCTTTACAAGTTTCGTTTTTTCACGTCGCTCATTATGCCGTGTCATGAAAAGCCTCGGGTCGGGTAAAGTTAATCTGTTAACAAGGCGTAAAGCAATGCGGGTCTATCCAGCCGTACTGACGCGCAACTGGATGGGCGTTGATGATGGGGGCACAACATGGATTTTACGGTCGAGAATGCGGGCACCACGATTGCCTGTCGCGAATATGCCGGCCCGGATGTGTCGCCTGATACTCCTGCCTTGGTGTGCGTGCACGGCGCTTGTGTCGACGGCACATTTTTTGACGGTATCGCTTGTGAGCTCAGTCGCAACTACCGCGTAATTGCCTACGACCGCCGCGGCTGTGGCGGCAGCAGCGAAGCGGCAGACGGCAGCTATGATCTTGCCGCTCAGGCCGCCGACCTGCAGGCCGTGATCGAACACGTTGGCGCTCCGACAAATGTGCTTGCGCACAGCGCCGGTACGTTGGTGGCGCTGGAGCTTCTTCGCACCGAACCCCATCTCGTCGCCCGTGCGATTCTGCATGAGCCGGCTGTGTCGGCCGAAGGCGTCGGCATGGGCGCAGCTCCGATTTTGCTCGATATGATTGCGGCTGGAAAGGTTTCAAGGGCGCTTCGGCTTTTCTTGGGAGCTCTCGGCGACTTGGACCCCGAGGCTCCTGGGACGACCGAAGCGGAAGCCAAGCATGCCCTGCGCAATGGTCGTTGCTTTATGGCTAATGAATACGGAACAAATATGACATATGCTCCCGACTGGGAGCGCGCCCGCGAATCAAAGGCGGTGTCGGCTGTGTTTTTGGGCGAGCTTTCGGTCGGTACACCCCGCGAGGCTGGTACGCGAGCGGCTGCCGAATATCTCGATTGCCCCCTTGTGACGATCCCGGGCGCGCATAACGGTTTGCGCGATCGCCCCGTTACGGCGGCAAACGCCGTTCGCGATGTCTTGGAGCGTTAGCACGCTCGATGACCTGCGGGGAGGGGGACTGTTAGCGTTTCGTCATTGTTAACGAATGCGCCAATAACCACGCGCCCGCGGCTCCATTACCACCGTTTGCCAGGTCATAAAAATGTAACAGCATTCACGTGCTTACCTGCATCGGCAAGGTGTTACCCTTGTAGCATTTGGAACCCACCGCTACCATGCGAAACTATCGAAAGGGCCCCATATGCTCAATAATCACGAGGTCAATCTAACCGACGAGGAGGCTGCCGCTGAGGTCGCCCGCGTCGCGAAGACCTACCCCGTGGTGCGTTTGCTGTCGGCCGATCAGATTAAGAGCGAGCCTAACTGCCTGCTCGCCGGCGATCGCTGCCCTTGTCTGCGTCAGTCGAGTCTTGAGGCTTTGGCAGACTCCGATGAGGTGTCGGAGCAACTGCTCAACGATGGTGTTGAGTACCGCGCTCGCCTACGCCCTCTAAAGGTCGAGGGTGAGCCTCGTGTCTTGCTGATGGTGCGTCCGATCGATGAACAAGAGGCTGCAGAAGAGGACCTTGTCTACACCGACGTGCTGACGAGTGTGCGCAATCGCCGATATTACGAGGAAAAGCTCCGTAGCGCCCGCATGAAGGCCGGCGTTGCGGTGATCGACCTTGACGATTTTAGGGTCTTCAACGATACGTGTGGCCGTCATGCCGGCGACCTTGCGCTCGGTGCCGTGGCGACAGCCATACGCAGCGGTATTCGTTCGACTGACGAACTTGTGCGCTATGGCTGCGACAAGTTTGTGGCCGTCATGCCCGATATTCCCTCCGATGACTTCGCCCGTCGCCTGCGTCAGGTATCCGATGCCGTTCATTCCGCGTTTATTCCGGGCCATGAGCACGTGAGCTTGACGGCATGTGTTGGTGGCGTTCGCATTCATGGCGAGACGGTTGATGAGGGCGTTGGCCGCGCTGTCCAGTTGCTGAGCCGTGCCAAGGCAAAAGCCGGTACGGTCGTGACCGATGGCGATTTCATCGAGGCCTTCCAAAGCGAAAAACCTTTGGTGCTTATCGTCGATGACTCCGAGATGAACCGAGCCATTCTCAACGAGATGCTCAAGGACGAGTATTGCATCCTCGAGGCTGATAACGGTCGTACGGCGCTCGATATGGTCGACCGCTATGGCGATGAGTTGTCGCTCGTGCTGCTGGACATTGTCATGCCGGGCGTGAGCGGCTTTGAGGTACTGGCCGATCTGTCGCGCCGATCGGGTATCGACAATCTGCCTTTTATCATGATTTCGAGCGAAGAATCCGACGATGTGGTTCTGCGTGCGTACGAGCTGGGCGCCTCGGACTATATCAGCCGCCCGTTTGACGCCCGTGTCGTGCGCCGTCGTGTAAGCAACACTATCCGTCTGTACGCCAAGCAGCGCCGCCTGACGAGCCTGCTGTCCCAGCAGTACAACGAGCGCGTCAAGAACAGTCGCATGCTCATCGACATCATGGCCGGTGTCATGGAACTTCGCAATGGCGAGAGCGGCAGGCACGTTACGAATATCGAAAAGCTGACCGAGCTGCTGCTTGGCTGTCTAGTCCAGCGTAGCGACACCATTTCCCTCGACAACGAGGAACGCTCCACGATTGCCTTGGCTTCGGCGCTGCACGATATCGGCAAGATGGCGATTGACGATGCAATTCTCAACAAACCCGGACGCCTTACGTCCGAGGAGTTCGAGATTATGAAGACGCATACCACGATCGGCGCCGACATGTTGCTTGAGCTGGGTTGCCATCACGTCGGCAATGCGCTTATGGAATATGCGTACCAAATTGCGCGTTGGCACCACGAGCGCTGGGACGGCAAGGGCTATCCCGATGGCCTTAAGGGCGACGAAATTCCCATTGCCGCACAGGTGGTTTCGGTGGCCGACGTGTACGATGCTCTGACGAGCGTGCGCGTGTACAAGGACGCTATCCCGCACAAGGAGGCTATCCAGATGATCTTGGACGGTAAGTGCGGTGAGTTTAACCCGCTGTTGCTCGACTGTCTGCTCGAGGTGCAAGACCGTATTGCCGAGACGTTGGCACGCCCCGCCGACGTTGTCGCGTTTCCCACGATTTAGTTTGACCTAAGGAGTTTTAATCCATGATTTCCATGCGTGAGGCGTATGAGAAGATCGGCGCTAATTATGATGACGCGTGCGCTCGGCTGATGGGCGAGGAAATGCTTGCCCGCTTTGCCCTCAAGTTTTTGGATGACGAGAGCATGGACAAGCTGGAGGCCGCCATGGCGGCAGGAGACGCCGAAGGTGCGTTTATGGCAGCGCACACGCTCAAGGGCGTGAGCCAGAACCTGGGATTCGATAATCTGTACGAGCCGGCGGTCGTGGTGACCGAAGCACTGCGCGGCGCCGATGCCGTTGACGGCGCTCGCGAGGGAATGCATGCGTTGCAGCAGCAATATGCGGCAACGATGTCGGCTCTGCGCGAGGCGGCTGAATAAGAGGCTGCGAGCCTTGATGACTATGAGAGTGGATAATCTCCCGTTTTAGGCCCGGTGGTGGCCTCGAAGTGGGAGATTATCCACTCTCGTTCGATACGTGTCCAAAAATCCACTCTCACCCCTTCTGATTAGTGAATGGGCTATGCGCACTGGCGGGGCTTTCCGCATGCAATCAATATCGTTGTTCGATAAACTGTTCGAATAACGATAGAGTCGATGAGGGTGAGTGTATGTCTAACAGCGTTCAGCGTATGGCCAAAGCGGGCGAAAATATCAGGAAGCTTGGCTTTTGCATGGCAGCCGTTTTTGCAGGGATGCTCGTCGCTTTTGCCGCGTTGGTTGTTTACGTGATCTGGTATGCGGTTGCAAACGTTGCTTCTGTCGATTCTTTCGGCGTCGTGACGCTTCTCGATGGCGGGCGCATCGTTATCCCAAGCGGACTGTGCCTGGCACTCGTCGTGGGTATTTCGCTTGTCGTTCTGTGTGGGATCAGCCGTAACATCTCGCGAGGCGTCTCGCCCTTTACCAAGACGCATGTGCGGCTTATCCGTGTTCTTGCGCTTGCCTTTGCTGTTAACGCCGCGGTTTCGCTTATTGGTGCCTACGGATCGGTCAATCTTACCATTGGTGGGCTGGAGCTTTACGTCGTGCCTCATTCCTTCGTTATTGAGATTTGCCAAGGCGTTGCCTTTGATGCGGGGTCGCTTATCGGCGCGGCTGTCTGTCTGTGTATCTCGGTGATCTGGAGTTATGCCTCGCTGCTCCAAGAGCAGTCTGACGAGCTTGTGTAGGAGGAAGCATGAGCTATCTCATCATCGAGCTTGAGACGCAGCTGCTTAAGACCGGAAAGACCAGTGCTGATCTGATTCGTGCCACGGGGCATACTCCGGCTAATATTTCTAAGCTAAGAAACGGAAAAATTAAAGCTATTCGCCTTAAGACGCTTCTCGATATCTGTGATGAACTTGATTGTCAACCGGGAGATATTATTCAGCGTGTTAGTGAGAAAGAGCTTGAGGAGCTTATTGTCGAGCGCGCAAAAAATGTCGTGAGGCAGATGCGGGACGGCGGAGACAATGAGGCGTCGCTTCCGACATCAGTCTTCGCTGTCGATTTAAGTGACGAGTAGCTTAAGGCGAACAACTAAAACGAAATATCAGCGTGAAGGGACCCGTGTCTAACACTGGTTCTTTCTTTTAGATTATCTTGACAAATACCAGTTATCGAAAAACAATAACGACTATGGAAAACGATAAAGAAAAGAAGGAACGATATGAGTGGTTTTGCTATCAAGCAGAACGGGAGGCCAATGAGCGCATCAGCGATAATGCTATCAAAGGTGTCAAAGCGCTACGGGAAACGGCGCGTTTTGCATGACGTTTCCTTCGAGGTGCATCAGTCTGAGCTCTGTGCCCTTGTCGGTGCAAACGGTGCGGGCAAAAGCACGCTTATTAAAATCGTCTTGGGCCTCTGCGAGCCATCGTCGGGGAGCGTGGAGCTCTTTGGAGGCAAATCAAAGAGAGAGCTTGGCCTGATGCGGACGCGTGTCGGCTATGTGCCAGATTCCAGCGGAGCATACCAGTCCCTCAGTGCGGTTGAGAATCTTCGGATCCGATGTGCGGAATGGGGGCTTGATGCGAATCGTGAGATTCCTCGCGTTTTGAGCCTAGTCGGGCTGGACGTCGATGAGAAAAAAAGCGTGAGCAGTTTTTCTCTGGGAATGAAACGGCGACTGGATATAGCTACGGCTTTATTGGGCGACACCGACGTACTAATTTTCGATGAGCCGGCGAATGGATTGGATCCGTTGGGCATCGAGAGTATATGGGCCCTTATCGGTCGATTGAATCGAGAGCAGGGTAAGACCATGCTCATCTCTAGTCATGATTTGGATGAGTTGGCATCGGTTGCAACAAGCTGCCTGTTTATTCATGACGGCGAACTGCAAAAAAAGGAATCGATGGACGTCATAAGGGATGAGGCGCCATCCCTAAAAGAGTATTACAGGCGCTTGATGAAGGCGGTCTCGCTATGAAGCGGGCGATCCATCCCATAAAGGCAGATATGATGCGTTTGCACAGGATATTTCCGGCGAAGTTTGGTCTTGCGCTTATGCTGGCGTTCGGCCTTCTCTTCGGTATCTTTCTAAAAAACGGAACAACGTTGCTCGCCTTTGGCAATAGCGTTTTTGGGGAGGATATTGGCTTCTGCTGGAATGTAATCGATCCTTCTGCACCCGAAGAGTCCCTTGTGCGTAGCGCCTTTGCCGGCACAGCTCTGCTTGTGCCGCTCATCGTTTGCCTGGTAATTCTACAGGAGCGTGGCTATGAAGAGGGCTGCCGAATTTCTTTGGCAAGAGGTCTCAGCCGCTTTTATGGGGCTCTAGCCCATGCATTTTCGTCTGCTTTAATAATTGGCGCAGCATATAGTGCGCTTTGCCTTCTTCTTTTTGCAATAGCCATAATACGTGGAGGGCATAACTACTCGCACGACATGCTAACTGTATTTTTGCCCGCATTGATAGTCAACGCCGTATTGGTGATATCGGTTGCGTTGGAGACGACGACCATCTATCGGATTACAGGCAGCGCTGTATTGAGCGGGGCTGCGATAATTATTGGATTTGTCATGAGCTTGACGCTCTACGGAACTTACCTTCAGACGCCCATACCGTCCTTGCGATGGATCTTCTTTCTTCCAGGGCCGTACCTTGGAGTCGGATGTGCCCTTGGGTATAGCGATATGGGGCAGCTGACGCTTCTGGGGTATGGCGCGGCAGCCAGCTGCCTATCGGTATTGATTTACGCTCTGGTGAGCTTTCGTGCTGGGGGTGTGCTCAATGGCTCGTCAGACTAGAAGATTCCTTCATTCAGAATTGAAGCATGTGAGCAAATGGACGTACGCCTTAATCCTGGTAATTTATGCGTGCATGGTGGCATTGCAGCTTAATTCTTTCCCGATGTGGTTCTGTAGCCTCCGTGAGAACAGTTTCTTGGGCTTTTTCCCAGACCCGACGCTTCGGCTATCGGCAGAGGATGTCCTTCTATTTGGTAATTCAGAGGTTTTTCGCGGTCTGCTGTTCAACGTAGCCCCGTTGGCTCATGCATTGTTCTTTCCGTTCATCTCGGCTTGCATTGTGCCGCGCTTTGTCAGTTCGGGCTTTATTGAGGAACCGTGGGGGTTGTCGGAGGCTCGGGGAGGGAAGCGTGTGTGTGCTATCGTTGCGCGAGTGGTGCTGTCTTCTTTTGCCCTTTTGGGCGCGTTTATCCTGTCGAGTGTCGTTTTGTACTGTCTTAACTGCGTAATCGTTTTGGATGCTCAGCAGTATTTCAACCTGCATGTATTTTGCTATCGACTTGTTCTTGCTGCCGCTGCCTGCCTTGCATACGTGGTTTCTTGCGTAATCGTTGTTTCCTATTTTGGGTCCGGCTTCGGTCCGATTGGCATGCTGCTGCTTGTCAATGTTGTAGCGATCTACATACAGCTCGGGGCCAATTCCATGCTTCCGCTACCGTCCTCGATGCTCATGTGGATTTGCGGCGTGACCCCGTTGGGGGATGGTCAATGCGTTTCGATTTTAATTGACTGCCTAATAAACGTAGCAAGCGTTTTTGCCATCTGCTTTACAGTCGACCGATTGCGGTCGAGATTTCTTTGATTGTTTGTGAGGGATAATCATACCGAGCATACCAAATACAGGGGGGGGCGGGCACCGTGGCTGGTGTCCGCCCCCCCCTGGCATGGAAGGTTTAAGCCTGTGTGATTCGCGAGCTAGCGAGCCTTCTTAACCTTGGCCGCTGCCTCGACAAACGACTTCCACAGGTTAAAGTCGGTCTCGAGCGTCTTCCACGTGTACTCAGGGTGCCATTGCACGCCTAGACAGAATGGCTGGCCTTCGACCTCGATGCACTCAGGAACGCCGTCGGTTGCCTTGGCGACCAAGCGCGTGCTTTTACCCAGACGCTCCACGCAGCAGTGGTGCGCGGAGTTGGTCTGGATCAGCCTGTGCCCGCCAACCGCGCGCTCCAGCAGCGAGCCCGGCACGACTTCGACGGGATGCACGGGGTCGTTGAGCACGTGGGTATGGCGCCACTGCGTGCGGCCCTCGCGAGCGCCCAGGCTCGGCACGTCCATGCACAGGGTGCCGCCGGTGGCGACGTTGAGCAGCTGCGTGCCGCGGCAGGTGGTAAAGAGCGGCTTTTTGGCGCGGAGCACCTCGCCGACCAGCTTAAACTCAAAGCTATCGCGGATCTCGCAGCAGAGGGTGGGGTCGTAGGGTCGATCATCGCCCCAACGTTTGGGATTGACATCGGGGCCGCCGGGAATGGCGATGCCGTCGGCGATATCGACGTAATGACGGATAACCTCAATGTCCTCGGTGATGGACATCTGCAGCGGCAGTCCGCCGGCGGCAAGAATGGCATCGACAAAGACACTTGCGATTTCCTCGTTGGGGGAGAGCGTCTCGCTCAAAAACGGCTTTGCTTCTTCCCAACGCGGTGCGACGAGGATGAGTGGGCGGTCGGCGGGGTCGACGTCGACATACGGGGTGTAGGACGATGAGGTGCGGGTTCCGATCATGGTTGCGGCTTTCGAATCCGGGTGGACATGGCACAGGGGTGACGCGGGGCAAACGTTACTGATGAATTTGCCCGCGTGGCAATTGGGTTAGTGACCCTTGATGGAGTTGAGGAAGTCCTGGGCGCGCTTGGTCTGGGGGTGGTCGAAGAACTCGTCGGGCGTGCCGGTTTCCACGATCTGGCCGTCGGCCATAAACACGACGCGGTCGGCCACGCGGCGGGCAAAGTTCATCTCGTGCGTGATGACGATCATCGTCATGCCCTGCTGGGCCAAGCGCACCATGACCTCGAGCACCTCGTTGATCATTTCGGGATCGAGGGCGCTTGTGGGCTCGTCAAAAAGCATGGCCTTGGGCTGCATGGCGAGTGAACGGGCGATGGCCACGCGCTGCTGCTGGCCGCCCGAAAGCTGTGCGGGCACCTTGTCGGCCTGCTCGGCCACGCCCACGCGGCTCAGCAGGTCCATGGCGCGCTCGCGGGCCTCGTCCTTGGAGACACCCAGCACATCGACCGGTCCCAGCATGACGTTCTGCAGCACCGTCATATGTGCGAACAGGTTGAACTGCTGAAACACCATGCCCAGCTCGGCACGCATGCGGGCAAGATCCTTGCCTTCTTGCGGCAGGGGCTCGCCCTCGATGAGGATCTCGCCCGAGTCGATGGTTTCCAGGCGGTTGATGGTGCGGCACATGGTCGACTTGCCCGAGCCCGAGGGGCCGATCACAACGACGACCTCGCCGCGGTCGACCGAGAGATTGATGTCGTTGAGGACGTGCAGATCGCCATAGTGCTTATCGACGTGTCTGAGCTCGATCAGCGGCTGATTGCCGGTGGAAGAGGTTCTCTGTGCCATGGTGCTCGGCTCCTTATGACTCGAAATGGTAAAGCGTTAGCGGATGATGGTCGCGCCGGTCTTGTGCGAAACATAGACAGCGGCCTTGTTGATCGCGACGTTGATGAGGATGTAGATGACCGCGATTACCAGGTAGACCGACACGAGGGCGTCGTAGTTGGTAATGAGCACGCGGGCATTTTGCATCAGGTCGGGATAGCTCACCACATAGGCGACGGTGGTGTCCTTGACCACGACTACAAGTTGTGAGATCAACGACGGAATAATAAACCGAATCGCTTGGGGCAATACGATTTTAAAGGTGGTTTTAGCCTTGGAGAGACCGAGCGCCTGGGCCGCCTCGACCTGCCCGCGCGGTACGGCGTTGACGCCGGCGCGGAAGATCTCGGCAAGTACGCCGGCTGCGGCGAGCGCGACGGGAAGCGTGAGCATCCAAAACGACGGTAGCGCGATCTTGTACTGGGGCAGCACCAAAAAGAAGAAGTAGATAAACAGCAGGCTCGGCACACCGCGGAAGAAGTCGGTAAGCACGCGGCAGACCAGCTGCAGCGGCTTAATGTCGCTGGTGCGGCCGAGCATAAGGGCTAAGCCCAGCACCAGCGCGATGGCGCCAGCGGTGAGTGCGACTTTAACGGTGCCCTCAAAGCCGGCAAGCAAGAACTTCCAGGTGGTGAGGTGCGTAAAGAAATACCAATAGTGGACCGAAAGCTGGCCGGTCACATAAAAGCGCTGCAGTACCAGGGCGACGAGCGCGGCGACGGCGACGAGTGAGATGGCGGTGCCGATGCGAATCTTGGCGCGCATCTTGGGGCCGGGAGCCTCGTAGAGCGCATCGCGCATGGTAAGCGCAGGGGAGGAGTGCTTGCTCATCGGAGGATCCTCACCTTCTTATCGATGTAGTTGCCAATGTGGCTCACCACAAAGGCCGTGCCCAGGTAGCCGAGCGCCGAGATAAAGAACGCGGCGACGCCGCCGAGCGAGCGCGTGTTGATGTAGCTCACCACGCCGGTAAGCTCTTGCGGCTTAAGCGGCACCTGGCTGCCCAAGGCGGTAGTGAGCATGACGGCGATAAAGAGGTTCGTCATGGGCAATACGCTTGAGCGCAGTGCCTGCGGAATCACGATTTTGGCGAGGATGCGGTTAAAGCTCATGCCGAGCGAGCGGGCGGCTTCCACCTGGCCGACGCCGACGGTGTTGATGCCGCTCATAAAGTTTTCGGAGCCAAAGGCCGAGCCCAAAAGGACCGTGGCGACGATAACGCAGGTGCGGTAGGGCAGAACGACCTTGAGCGGCGGCAGCGCATAGACGACGATGATGAGCAGCGCGATGCCGGGGATGTTACGGAAGACCTGGACATACAGGTCGCCAAAGACGCGCAGTGGCTTGAGCGGCGACACGCGCATCACGGTGACGGCGACGGCCAGTACCATGGCGATGGCAAACGACTCAAGCGTCATGCCCCAGGTTGCTAGCAGCGCGTCGATATAGTTCTGGCCATAGAGCGACCAGAGTTCGGAGAGACTCATGCGGACCTCCCGCCGATAAGGAAAGGGGCTCCCGTGTGTACGGAAGCCCCGACAACTCAGTGAGGAAACAGTTTACCGCAATAAAGCGCATCATGCGTTTCCGTATGGTTTCGTTGCGGCCGTTACCAGGCCCGCTGCCTAGGCGCCGATCTCGGGCAGCTCGGGAACATTGGTGTCGCCCGTACGGTCGCCGATGCAGATCTGCCACAGCTCGGTCCAGGTGCCGTCGTCCTCGATCTTCTTAAGGAAGTCGTTGACAAAGGCGACGCCGTCGGAATCGAGCGGCAGGCCGATGCCGTAGGGCTCCTTGCTGCCGAAGGGCTTGCCGGCGATCTTGTACTTACCGGGCTCGCGGACCAGGGCGCTCTGCTGCATGTTGTTATCGATGACATAGGCGTCAACGCGACCCTGCTGGAGTGCCTGACGGGCCTCCTCGTCGGTCTTGAACTCCTGCTGGCTGGCCTTGGGAGCGAACTCCTCCAGGATGGCGGGGCCGTTGGAGCCAGACTGGACGGCGACGTTCTTGTCGGCCAGGTCGTCGACGCTCTTGATGTCGTCGTTATCGGCGAGCACCAGGATAGCCTGCTGGGTGTAGTAGTAGGGGCCGGCGAAGGAGACGAGCTTCTTGCGTTCGTCAGTGATGGTGTAGGTGGCAAAGACAGCGTCGACCTGGCCGTTCTGCAGGACAGACTCGCGCGTGTCCGAGGTCACCTGGGTGATCTCGACCTTGTTCTCGCCCAGAATGTAGTTGGACAGGAGCTGTGCGATACCGGCATCGAAGCCGCGGGTCTGACCGTCTTTCTCGTTGAGGAGGGAGAAGAGCGTGGAGGTCTGAACGCCACCGATCTTAAAGACGCCGGCGTCCTTAACGGCCGTGGCCCAGGTGCTGGCGGCGATGGCGTCGTCATCGGCCTTGGGGCCGTTGTCGACGAGCTTGTCGAACGCCTTGGCGTCGAGCGTGGTGGAAGCCTCGGTATCTTCGGAGCTCTTGGAGGAGTCGGCGGCGGAACCCTTGTCGGCCTCGGCGCTGGTGTCGGAGCAGCCGGCAAGACCAAGGCCGGCGACGGTTGCGAAGGTGGCGGCAACGAAGCCGCGGCGGTCGAGAACGACCTGCTGGGAGAGGTTCTTGCTCATGGTAGAACACCTTTCTCAATAAAATCCCTAGCGGTTGAGTAGAGTTATACCCTATCGCGCTCAAATGGGTCAACACGAAATAACTCAGAAACATACTTACCTTATGGGTAATTCTACCTACCAAAAAGGGACAGGCACCTTTGTGGTGGTTTTAAGTCATGGTCGGTGCGGCGACATGCCTTGCTGCTTTGTCTCAATCTGTAACATCTGCAGCCGTTTTTGCCGAGTAACTGTTACAGATCGAGATTTTCTCTTCAGGGGAATTCGAATGTCTCAATCTGTAACATCTGGACGGTCAAAAGGTCCCTATCTGTTACAGATTGAGACAAAGGTCTGGGACTACGACGTCTTATCTAGATCTGTAACAGTTAGACGGAAATTCGGGCCCTAGATGTTACAGATTGAGATAATCGCGTCGTGAAACAAAAACCTCCGCAGGGGTGCTTCCCTTGCGGAGGTTTTCTTACTTGTTGAGTAGTCTCACGGCTTCGGCGGCCATATTCTCGACCGTCATGCCGTTTTGAGCGAGCAGTTCGTTGGGGTCGTAGCGGTCGGGGAAGCCCTTGGCGATGCCGAAGGTGCGCGTGCGCAACGGCGTGCATGCCAGATAGCATGCCACGCGCTCGCCCCAGCCGCCGTCCAAGATGCCGTCCTCGAGGGTGACGACAACGCGATGCTCGGCGGCAAGACTGTCGAGGAACTCGCGGTCGAGCTCGGTTGCAAAGCGCGGGTTGACGAGCGTGGCCTCGATGCCGTACTCGGCAGTCAGACGGTTTGCCACGCGCTCACCCAGCTCAAAGAAATCGCCAAGCGCGAGCACGGCAACGTCGCGGCCCTGACGCACCACGTTGTAGCGAACGGCGCTGTAGTCGGTGTCTTCGGCGGGCGCAAGGTCGGGGCGGCTTACCAGGCCGATGCCCGGTACGCGGATTGCCACGGGATGCTCGCGGTGGTCGAGCGACCAGCTCAGCATGGACAGATATTCCTCCATGCAGGCCGGCGCCAAGTAGTGCATGTTGGGAAGACCGCCCAGCATGGAAATATCAAAGAACGAAAGATGCGTCTCGGACGTGGTGCCAAAGATTGACGCACCAAACACCAAAATGGTTGCGGGGACGTCGTTGAGGCACAGGTCGTGCCACAGCTCGTCGTAGGCGCGCTGCAAAAACGTACCGTACACACCAAAGACTGGCTTGGCGCCCGAGCGCGCAAGCGCGGTGGCAAAGGTCACGGCGTGCTCCTCGGCAATGCCCACATCGACGAACTGTTTGCCGGCGGCAGCGCGAAGCTCGGGTGTAAAGCCCATGATGTAGGGCGTGGCGGCCGTGATGCCAACGACCTGTGGATCGCGCTCGATGGCGGCGCTGAGCGCCTCGCCCGTAATGTCGGCGTAGGTGCGCGGCGCAGGCTCGCTCGGATGGCCCGGGCAGAGCTTGCGGCCGGTCGCCATGTCAAAGGGGCCTACGTGATGCCAGCGCTCGGGGTCGTTTTGGGCCGGCTCAAAGCCCTTGCCCTTGGCGGTGGAGACGTGCAGCACGATGGGATGATCGATATTGCGCAGTTCCTGCAGCGCGTCGACCAGGGCCAACACGTCGTTGCCGGCGTCCAAATAACGGTAGTCGAGTCCCATCGCGCGGAAAACGTTGCGCTCACAGGTGCCGTTGCTGGTGCGCAGCTCGGCCAGATTGCGATAGAGGCCACCGTGGTTCTCGGCGATGGACTGGTCGTTATCGTTGACGATGATGATCAGGTTGCTGTCGAGTTCGGCGGCATTGTTGAAGCCCTCAAACGCCAAGCCGCCCGAAAGCGAGCCGTCGCCAATGATGGTGATGACGTTGTAGCTGTCGCCCGCCAGATCGCGGGCGTGTGCCAAGCCGCAGCCCAGGCTCACCGATGTGGAGGTGTGGCCCATGGCGAACAGGTCGTGCTCGGACTCGTCGGGATTGGCAAAGCCAGAAGCCTCGCCATAACGCTCCGGATCGATATAAGTGTACGCGCGACCGGTCAGCGCCTTGTGGGCGTAGGTCTGGTGCGAAACGTCAAAGACAATCTTGTCGATGGGGGAGTTAAACACGCGATGGAGCGCGACCGTGAGCTCAACGACGCCCAGGTTGGGGGCAACGTGTCCGCCGACAGCGGCGGAGCTTTCGAGGATGGCGTGGCGAATCTCGTCGCAGAGCTGCGGGAGCTCGACGCGATTAAGAGCCTTGACGTCCTCGGGCGTTGTCGTTTGCGTAAGCAGCATCGTTGTGGGTTACTCCATGCGAATCGAGCGCCGGCGCTCCCTCGGCCGGCACAATTGCACAAAACAGTCTCGCACATTTTGGCGTTTGATATGTGACGGCGGCGCGGTAATTCGCCAACTGGCGGGGCAAAACGTTTTGTCTGATGCCATACTGATGTGTCCCATGATGTTTTTATCGATTGCGCACAGGCCGTGGCTTGTCGCCGTGAGTCGCTGGAAGGAGGCAGCATGTCCGATGTCGTTCGTGCCGAGAAAATCGCGCACGAGGTCGACTATGCTGCCCGTCAACTGGCACAGATGGGCCGTCTGGACCTGACGCGCGAGTTTATCCAGCATGGTGACGTGACGGTCTATGCGCATGTGACTTCGGTAGCGCGGGCGAGCCTGTCCTTTGCCGAGCGCCTGGGCCGCGTCGGTGTCTCGGTTGACCGCGCCTCGTTGCTGCGCGGGGCCCTGCTGCACGATTACTTTCTCTACGATTGGCACGATCCCGACCCAAGCCATCGCCTGCACGGATTTCGACATCCGTTTTTTGCCCTGGCGCGTGCCGAGGAGGATTTTGAGCTGACGCCGCGCGAGCGGAATATCATCGCGCGCCATATGTTTCCGCTGGTACCGGTGCCGCCGACGTGTCGTGAGGCTTGGATTGTATGCCTGGCAGATAAATGGTGCGCGCTGCGCGAGACGGTCGCCGGTCGTCTGCGGCGCAAGGACGAGGCGGACGATGGCGTGAGCAGCGAATCGAGCGAGAAGAGGAGAGGGTAGACGGTGGGGACCGCGATTGATATGGCGTTTGGCGGCGCGACGCTTGCCGCCTGCCCACTCTCGGCACTGGTGCTCTCGTTTGCCTTCTACGGTTTTTGCGGTTGGGCATGGGAGTCGACGGTCTGCGCCATGCTCAACCACGGACGCTTTGCCAACAGCGGCTTTTTGCTGGGACCGTGCTGCCCCATCTATGGCGCGGGCGGCATTGCCTGCTGGCTGCTGTTGCGCGGGATTCCGGATGCATCGAGCCAGTTTGTCGCTGCAGCGCTCGTATGCAGCGTGATTGAGTACAGCGTAGGCGTGCTGTTGGAAAAAACAACGGGCGCTCGCTTTTGGGATTACTCGCACCTGCCGTTTAACTTGCACGGACGCATTTGCCTGTACTGGGCCTGCGCGTTTGGCTTGGGTGCGTTGTGTATTTGCCGTTTAGTGGAGCCGGCATTGCTGGGGCTGCTTGGCCATCTGCCGGTGCTGATTGTGCGACTGTCCGCCTTTATCGTCGCGGTCGCGATGATGGTCGACGCGGTGTGCTCGTTGGCGAGCTGGCGGCGTCTGTCTGATCAGCTGGAGCGCGTCCGGGCCGACCTTGCCGACCGCATCAACGAGTCGCTTGCCGATGCCTCGGACTCAATGCTCGAACGTATTCCCGATTCTACGATTGACTCGGTGGCACAGACGCACATCCGTAGCCGTGCCGTTAACGCGTGGCTGGCCGAGCTGGGTGACGCCGCGCTCGATGCCCTGCGCGAGAAGGCTTCGATGCCGACGTTTATCGCGGATGGTGCTCGCGGCCTGGCGCTTGCCGCCCGCCGCGTGGCCGATGCCGCGCCGAACATGCCGCGTCCGTCGCTCAGTCGTCGCCTTGCCGGCAAGCGCATGAGCCGTCCGGTGCCAAGCGTGTCGCTCAGCCGCCGCGACCTACGCTTCTTTAACGCCTTCCCGCGTCTGCGCATCAATCGCTACGAAGGCGTCATTCGAGCAACTAATCTCCGCGACCGAGCCCGCGAGCTGTTCCGCCGCTAGCCGGGACGGGCGCGCTCGCGGCTTCCTTGCTCGCGTATTTCCCGTTCGTTTCGCGTCCGTTGCCGCGCCGTTTCCAAGATTGCGGCACCGTTTCCATTCGACAACGCCGCGTTTAACAACGCCGTATCTGGTCTACACCAGTTGCCCCTCGGCCGCATTATGGGCGCCGACAACGTTCATGCGACCAAGGGAGAGCGAATGTACGATACGGGATCGACAACGTTTATGCTCGTCTGCACCATGCTCGTGTTTTTAATGACACCGGGCTTGGCGTTTTTCTATGGCGGCCTGTCCAGGCGCAAAAATGTCATCAACACCATGCTTATGTGCTTTGGCGCCATTGGCCTGGTTGGTGTGCTGTGGATTGTTGCCGGCTGGTCTCTGGCCTATGGCGGCGACGGTTCCAGCCCGTTTATTGGAGGCCTTGACCAGCTGCTGTGCCTGCCGGTACTCAACCAGGTGCTGCAGGCGGCCGAGGGCAATGCCGCGGACGGTGTCGTCTACCCGGAGATTATCAACATCGCCTTCCAGATGGCGTTTGCCATGATCACTGCTGCTATCGTCACGGGCAGCCTGGCCGGCCGCGTTAAGTTTGGTGCCATGACGGCCTTCCTGGGCATTTGGCTGCTCGTGGTCTATGCGCCGTTCGCCCACATGGTCTGGGGCGGCGAGGGTTCCTTTATCGGCGACATCATCGGCGCGCTCGACTTTGCCGGTGGCGACGTGGTGCACATCTCGTCCGGTCTCACGGGTCTGATTCTTTGCTTAATGCTCGGCCGTCGTCGCGGCTTTGGCATGGTGAGCTACCGTCCGCATAACGTGCCGTTTGTGGCGCTGGGCGCCGGGCTGCTTTGGTTTGGCTGGTTTGGCTTTAACGGCGGCAGCGAGTTTAAGGCCGACGCCGTGGCGGCGCTTGCCATCCTCAACACCGTGACGGCCAGCGCGGCGGGCATGGTCTCGTGGCTTGCCGTCGAGCGCGTGCATACCGGTCGCCCCACGCTGGTGGGCGCCAGCACCGGTCTGGTTGCGGGCCTTGTGGTGGTCACGCCGGGTGCGGGCTTTGTCGAGCCGTGGGCGGCGCTGGTCATGGGCCTGATCGTCTCGCCTGTCTGCTACCTGGCCATCAGCCATCTTAAGACCAAGTTTGGCTACGACGATGCGCTCGACGCGTTCGGTTGCCACGGCATCGGCGGCATCTTGGGCGGCGTGCTCACGGGCCTGTTCTGTGTGCCGGAGCTCTCGTGGACCGGTAAGGGTGGCCTGTTCTACACGGGCGACGTGTCGCTGCTCGTCTCGCAGATTTTGGGCATTGTGGTGACGGTCGCTATTGTACTGGTGCTCGACTTGGTGACCGCCGCGGTGGTCAAGGCGCTGTTCCACGGCAGCCTGCGCGTGGACGAGGCCGACGAGGCGCTGGGCCTGGACGCGAGTCAACACGGCGAGAGCGCGTATCCCTCGTTCTCCGGACTCGATTAGCAGCTTCCCCAAGCACCGCACCTTGCCGTTCAATCGTCGCTCACGTACTTAAGTACGCTTCGCTCCTCTTTCACGGCAATCTGCGGCACTTGGGAAACCTGCTAAGACCAGTCAGTTGAACTTTTTGATTTCTGAGGTTGGTTTGCGGCACCTGGGAAACCCGTGCCATGTGAAGGACAATTCATTTCTTTATTAAAGAGAGGAATTCACTATGAAGAAAATTACGGCGGTCGTTCGTGCCGAGAAGCTTGAGGTTCTCAAAGACGCGCTGTTTGCTGCTGATGTTCGTGGTATGACCATCAACCAAGTGCAGGGCTGCGGCGCGCAGCATGGCTGGAAGGAATACGTGCGCGGCAACGAGTTGCTTGTCAACACGATCCCTAAGGTACAGTTCACCCTTATTTGCGCCGACGAGCATGTCGACGGCATTGTCGAGATTATCTGCAACGCTGCTCGCACCGGAGCCGTCGGCGACGGCAAGATCTGGGTCGAGCCGGTCGAGGAGGTTATCCGCATCCGTACCGGCGAACACGGCCCCGCCGCGGTGTAGAATCGACCGCCTGCCATCCGCAACGTTAAAATACTGCAATGAGGCACAAGACTTGCGTTGCGGATGGACAGATTATGGGGCGTAATAAATATCCCGAGGAGACAGTCGCGAAGATTCTCGACGCGGCGCTGGAGCTATTCTGCGCACAGGGTTATGAGGGGACGAGCATTCAAGATATCGTCGACCGCCTCGATGGCATGACCAAGGGTGCTGTCTATCATCACTTTAAGAGCAAAGAAGAGATTTTCAACGCCGCATTTGATCGGGCAATGGCTCCGATTGTTGAGCGCCGCCGCGCGACACTCGGTGCTGGCAATATGACGGGAGCCCAAAAGCTCAAGCGACTGTACGCGCCCGAGTCTGTCGTTCCGCAAATTGAGCTATGGGCACGCATGCATCCTGCGGCAGATCCGGTAAAAAGCTCGCGGCTGCTGGCGATGCAGTACCAGGGCTCGTTCGACGAGTCGGCCGATGGCTGTCTTTTGCCAGTGATCGAGGAGGGCATCGCCGACGGCTCCATTGCGTGCAAATGCCCGCGCGAAGCGGCTGAGGCCGTATCGTTGTTGGCGAATCTTTGGCTGCTGCCGCTGTTCCGTCCGCTCGAGACCAAGGATCGAATGCTCGCTCGCGCGCAATGTTTGGCGCAGATGGCGGCCGCGGTGGGGCTCGATTTGGGTAATGAAGTGCTCCAGACAACGGCTCAGATTTGGGACGTATGGAACCGTGCTGGGTGGTAATATAGATACTGACGGTATGTAATTGATTTGTAAGGGTAGCCACGGCTGCCCTTTTCAAGTCATTAAATACATACTAATGGTATGTATAGGGGGCAGGCCTATGGCTGGAATGCGGAGGAGCAATGTCTCGTTGGCGCAAAAAACAGTGCGATCTATCAGGCTTTTCGGTCTTCTTGTTGCACAGCTGTGCGCGTATTCGATGTTGTCGGCACTGTGCTTTGCGTGCCCGCTTTACTTGTTCGATTGCAGCGGCTCGTCAACGTTATATGGTGCTGTCGCGGCGATAGCGTTCGTGCCGGGCGTGCTTGCGACTCCGGCTGGCGGAATCTTGGCGGATCACGGGAGACATCGCGGGGTTCTTGTGGTGCTCGGCATTGTTCTGATGGCTGCATCACTGCTGTTTATCCCCATGAAGTGTTCGCTGCCTCTTGCGGTTGTCGTGGCAGCAATGCTTTGCGTCCAATATGGCATCCAATCGCTGCTGAAACCGATGCTTCAAATTGAGACGGTGCACATGATGGGCCAAGAAAAGGTTGAGCGTGCCACAGCGTTGGTCTCGCAGGTAACCATGGCGAGCAATATCTTGGGGCCTGTAGTCGGGACGGCAGTCTATGGGTGCTTTGGTATCGATGCTCTATGCGAAACCGCGGCGTTGACGTTTGCGATGTCAGCCCTGCTGTTCGGGGGCGCACTCAAGCAAAATGCCTCATCTGGAATGACAGGGGACAGTACGACTTGCTCGACATGCCGAAGCGATTTTCGGGAGTCGATTCGGTACCTGTTTCAAAACGCATCATTGCTCGTTGTGTTTTTGCTTGCGGCTATTTTGAACCTTGCGTTAGTTGGGTTAACGATTGGTGCTCCCGTTATTGTTGCAAAGCATCTCGGAATGCAGTCATCCTTTGTTGGGATTATTGAGGTGGCTATGGGCTTAGGTGGTTTTGTCGGCAGTGGTTTGGTCGGTATTTGGCCGCATCGTTTTTCCTTCAAGGGCATATGTCGATATGTTGCGATGATTTGTTTTGGAGTCGTACCGATTATTGTCACGCTACTGAGCGGTCCTGATGAATTAGCGTTTGCCGCGCTTGCGGCCGGCTCGGCATGGGTCATGGCGTGGGCAAGCATTGCATCGGTCGGAATCGTTTCATTTGTTCAGCGGTCAGCGCCAAAGGAACTCTGCGGAAAAGTGCTGGCACTCGTTTATATGACACTTTCCTGTGCAACGCCTATTGGCCAATTGGTTTACGGGCTTGCATATGATCGATGGGCTCCGGCGATTGTATTCGCAGGCATGTTGGCGGTGCTGACGTCGACGACGGCGCTGTTTAATCGGCTGAAAAGTCGCTTATGGCGAATGTCTTAAGGCGCTGGGGGACCGTGAATTTGTGGAGACAGTGGCACGCCGCGCCGGGACGGCATTGTTTAGGCATGCCTCTCCTTCGTCTACAATATCGTGCAGACGAAGGAGAGGCGTATCCATGATCAAGATGTTTGCGAGTGACTTAGACGGAACGCTGCTGAACGCCCTGCACGAGGCAGATGGGACCATCCGCCGTGCCATTCGCGAGCTGACCGAGGCTGGCCTGCATGTGGTTCCCGCGACCGGGCGCTCGACGCTGCCGATTGGCGAGCATGGCTTTACGGGCCTGGCACTCGACGCCTGCTGCTCCAATGGGTCCATCGTGCGCGACAGCCATGGCGAGGTGCTCAGGACCTGGACCATCGACTCGCAGATTACCGAGGAGCTGCTCAAGGAGTTTCCGGATATCTGTTTTGACTGCTCCACGCCCGATGGCATGTTCTCGAGTGGATCGTTCGAGATGCACCAGGCAGGCTTTAAAAAAGACAGTCCTATCAAGCGCATCGTGATGCGCGGTATGCGTGCACGTGGCGGGTACCACGAGGAACAGTATTTCGACCAGTCGATCGGTGACATCCTGCGCCACGATGTGTGCAAGATCAACTGTCGCGTGACCTCGCCCGAGCTGGAGCGCGACCTTAAGGCGTATTTGGCCGAGCGATCGGACCGCGTGGTCAACGCGCCGTTCGATCCGGTGATGTTCGAGATCACGGACGTGGCGTGCAACAAGGGCGAGAGCGTGGCCTGGCTGGCGGGCTACTACGGTATTGCCGAGGACGAGGTCGCGGTTTACGGCGACGGCGGCAACGACATCGCCATGCTCAAGCGTTTCCGCCACAGCTACGCGACCAAAAACGCAAGCGATGCAGCTAAGGCCGCCGCTAGTGCGACCATCGGCAGCTGCATGGTCCACGCCGTCCCCAAACACATGCTTGCCACCATGCGCAAGCAAAACTCTCGCACCGTCATCGAATAATGTGGCAAAGGGACGGTCCCTTTTTCACGAGGATCCTGCACCTTTGACATGCGAACATATATTCGTATATATAACTAAGTTTTGATAGAATCGGTATCGTTGACGGCAGTTCTATGTGCCGGGCAGCGCCCTCCATCTGATGGGAGGTGATGCCCATGACCGATTTGATTGATTTCGTGAGACTTCTGACCGCTTTGGTCTCGTTCTTCACGGCGCTTGTCGGCCTTTCCGAGGCACTCAAGCAGCGTTCGAAGCGCAACAGAAGGGGTCGCCGCCGCTAAGGCGTTGACCCCCTAATGCAAACAACGGCGCTGCCCAGCTTTCCAGAACTTGGGCTGCCGTCGACACTATTCTACCCACGAATGACATTTTGGACAATCGGTAATGCCGCTCTAAAAGCCTGGCACAACCTAGGCGGTCGCTGGATGTGACAAAGAGGCTGCCCCTTCGTCACATTCCAAATATTGCCTTTACGTGTTGATGCACACGGTGTGCAATAATACTCGCACTGTGCAATAGCGCACAGGTTGAGTAACAAGGAGGACGCTTGTCCCAGCTCGAAAAATGCGACCGCCGGTCCCTTCGCTCGCAGCGTGCCCTTCGCCAGGCACTTGCCAGCGAGCTTGCCGAAAGCGGCGACCTTTCGCGCATTAATGTCGCGTCGCTCACCGAGCGCGCTGGCCTTACGCGCCGCACGTTCTATTCGCACTACCGCGATATCCCCGACTTTATCAATCAAATCGAGGACGGCTTGCTGGCCGAGATCCGTGAGCGCATTGAGCTCATCACCGCAGCTCAACTGCCCGATCTCTATCACAACATCGATGAGCTCGAGCCGGCACCCGGTTCGGTTGAGTTGCTGCGCTACCTTGCGGCCAACCGCGATTTAATCGGATCGCTGCTGGGCCCGGGCGGCGACCCCGCCTTTATTAAAAAGATCATCGATACCGCACGCGAGGCCGTGGTGCCGCGCGCACAGACGGGCATTTTGGGCTTGGCGCTGGGCACCTTCTTTGACTACTACGTCACCTATGTCGTGAGTGCCGAGGTCGGCATGATCCAGCGTTGGTTTGAGCGTGACCTTTCTGAATCGCCCGAGACCATGGCGCGCATTATGACGGTTATCGCCTTTGTGCGCCCCGGCGACCTGTATGGCCAACCCATCGATATCAACGTGCCGGAATACGGCATGAAGCTATTGAACCTGCAGCTCGAGGACGCGGTCGACACCACCGCAACCGTCGAGTCCAACAACTAAGAGGAGAGACAATGAGCAAACTCGTCGAGGGCATTAAAGACCGTGTGGTCGCTGCCGCACGCGAGGCCGCGCCCGCCGTGGTGGACGCCGCGCAGAAGGCCGCGACCGCGGCTGCCGAGAAAGTTGCCGAGGCAGTTGCCGATGCCAAGAACGTGGCAGGGGAGACGTCCGTCGTCAGCGAGCCCGCCACCGCCGCTGAGCCCGTAGCCGCCGCCCAGGCCCCCGAAGGCGCGATCTTCAACCCCGAGGCCGCCCGCGGCAACCTGCACCTGGGCATCGACGTGGGCTCCACCACCGTTAAGCTCGCTGTGCTCAACGACGACAACCAGATCGTCTACGCCAAGTACCAGCGCCACCACACCGACGTCCGTGCCTGCGCCCGCGACCTGTTCGAGGGTGCTGCGACCGTGCTGCCGACGGCCCAGATGACCTGCGCCATCACCGGCTCGGGCGGCCTGCTGCTGTCCCAGTGGCTCGACCTGGAGTTTGTCCAGGAGGTCATCGCCAGCAAGCGTGCCGTCGAGACCCTCATCCCTGCCACCGATGTCGCCATCGAGCTGGGCGGCGAGGACGCCAAGATCATCTACTTCGACAACGGCATCGAGCAGCGCATGAACGGCACCTGCGCCGGCGGCACGGGCGCGTTCATCGATCAGATGGCCACTCTGCTGCACACCGACGCCAGCGGCCTTAACGAACTCGCGGCCAACGCCACCACCATCTATCCCATCGCCAGCCGCTGCGGCGTTTTTGCCAAGACCGACGTGCAGCCGCTGCTCAACGAAGGCGCCCGCCCCGAGGACGTGGCCGCCTCCATCTTCCAGGCTGTCGTGACCCAGACTATCTCGGGCCTGGCGTGCGGCCGTCCCATCCGCGGCAACGTCGCCTTCCTGGGCGGCCCGCTGCAGTATCTCTCCGAGCTGCGCCATCGCTTCTACCTCACGCTCAACCTGGACGAGGAGCACCGCATTGTGCCCCAAAACGCCCACCTGTTTGTGGCGAGCGGCGCCGCCATGGCGCATGAGTCCAACAAGCTCAGCACGTTCCCGCAGCTCATCGAGGCCATCGATGCCCTGGGTGACACACAGGGTGCCGAGGTCGAGCGCCTGGATCCGCTCTTTGCCACCGACGAGGACTTCGCCGAGTTCAAAACCCGCCACGACCAGGAAGTCGTCCCCAAGGGCAAGCTCGAAGGCTACACCGGCCGCGTGTTCATTGGCATCGACGCCGGTTCCACCACCATGAAGGCCGCGCTCGTGGGCGAGGACGGTCAGCTGCTGCACACCTGGTATGGCAACAACAACGGTGACATCCTGGGCACGGCCAAGGTCATCATGGCCGATTTCTACAACCACATCCCCGCCGGTTGCACCATCGGCCACGTGACTACCACGGGCTACGGCGAGGCGCTGCTCATCGAGGCCCTCAAGGCCGACTCCGGCGAGATCGAGACCGTCGCGCACCTGCGCGGCGCCAAGGCATTCCTGCCCGGCGTCGAGTTCATTCTGGACATTGGCGGCCAGGACATGAAGTGCCTGCGCGTGAAGGACGGCGTCATCGAGCACATCATGCTCAACGAGGCCTGCTCGTCGGGCTGCGGCAGCTTTATCGAGAGCTTCGCCGTCTCTATGAACATGGACGTGCGTGCGTTTGCCGATGCCGCCATCCATGCCAAGGCCCCCGTCGACCTGGGCAGCCGCTGCACGGTCTTTATGAACTCGCGCGTCAAGCAGGCGCAAAAGGAAGGCGCCACGGTGGGCGACATCGCGGCCGGCCTGTCCTATTCCGTCATCAAGAATGCCCTGTTCAAGGTCATTAAGCTGCGCGACCCCAAGGAGATCGGCAGCCAGGTGATCGTCCAAGGCGGCACCTTTATGTCCGATGCCACGCTGCGCGCGTTTGAGCAGCTCACCGGCGTTCATGCCGTGCGTCCCGACATCGCCGGCTGCATGGGCGCCTACGGCGCGGCCCTGCTCGCCCGCGATCGCGCTGGCGCCGACGGCACCTCGACCATCCTCTCGGCTGAGGACATCGCGCACCTCACCGTGACGCAAAAGCATGTCCGCTGCGGCCGTTGCTCCAACAACTGCCAGCTTACCGTCAACGACTTTGGCGGTGGCAGGCGCTTCATTACCGGCAACCGCTGCGAGAAGGGCGCCGGCCACAAAAAGCAGAAGACCGAGGCCCCCAACCTCTTCAAAAAGAAAAACGAGCTGCTCTTTAACCGCGAGGTCCTGAGCCCCGACGAGGCCCCGCGCGGCACCGTCGGCATCCCGCGCGCGCTCAACATGTACGAGAACTACCCCTTCTGGCACGCGTTCTTTACGCGCCTGGGCTTTAGCGTGCAGCTGTCCGACCAGTCGAGCAAGAAGACCTACCAGGCGGGCATCGAGTCCATGCCGTCCGAGAGCGTGTGCTACCCGGCAAAGATGAGCCACGGCCACG
>CALGZX010000124.1 GCA_937934165.1 uncultured Collinsella sp. | reverse complement strand
ATCACCATGGACAGGTTTCTTTCCCTGTTTTGCTCAAACATGCCGTGAAAAATCCTCCTAAGAAAAGTCCTCGCGCTTAGTATACGCCATTTCAGCGGAGAATTTCAAGCGGGAAAGATATATGCGGTTTTCTCCCTTTTTGCTGGTATTATTATAGCAGAAAAAAGGCTGCAATTCAAGTCTTGTTCTTTGGATACGCATTGGGTACAATAGTCGGCAGCAAGGGCCCTTTTTCATCCGTCAAACGCAGGAGGAACGCGCATGAATACGATTGACCGCATTGCGGATTTATCGCAGATCTGGAAGCAGGCTGCGCAGGTGTTTCCCTACTTCGATCAAAACCGCATCGACTGGGATCAGTCGTATGCTGATTATCTGCCTAAGGTTATGGCCGCGCAGAGTGAGCGGGCGTATCATCTGCTGCTGGCGGAGTTTATGAACCTGCTGGGCGACGGCCACACGGATTATCAGCCTCCGCGCGCGCTGCAGGATGAAAACGGCTATCTGCCCTTTACGCTGCGGTATGTAGGCGGAAAATACTGCGTGGACGCGGTTACCACCGGCCAGGAGCGCTTTCTGGGCGCGCGGGCGCTGCGCCTGAACAGCGCGCCGTTTGCAGAGGCGATTGCCTGGGTCTGCCGCTATGCCTACCATGTAGGGGATTATGTATCCCGCTATCGGCTGCATCAGCTGCTGCCGTTTTATTTGCAGCGCACGGACAACTGTCTGGAAACCGATCAGGGCGCATGGCATTTTGATCTCCTGCCCCAAAGGCAAAACAAGCTATCTGTAAAGCCGTTGACGCTGGACGAAATCTATCAAAAAATCGCCGTGCCCAGGCTGGATATTCGCCTGTATGACGGCGGGATTCTCTATGTCCGGCTGGATGATTTCCTATACGCGCAGGCGGCGGACGAGGTGCAGCAGGCGCTGACCCAGCACCCCGACGCTCGGGGGCTGATTATGGATATCCGCGAGAACATCGGCGGTATGACGCTCTATGGCGCGCGGGTAGCGGAGCTGCTCATTCCTGGCGTGTTCCACGGCTGCCAAAAACGCACGCGCAGCATGACGGGCGTGGCGCTGGCGGGCTCCACGACGCCTGCCAGCACGGTGCCGGCGCCGATGTGGCAGTTCTTACCCACGGTGGCGCGGCCGCCCAGCACGGCGCCCATGTCGATCATGGAGCCTTCGCCAATGACGGAGCCGATGTTGATGATGGCACCCATCATGATGACGGCGCGATCGCCGATCTCGACGCGGTCACGGATGATCGCGCCCGGCTCGATGCGGGCGTTGATGCCCTTGAGGTCGAGCATGGGCACGGCGGAGTTGCGGCAGTCGTTTTCCACATCGTAGTAGTCGATGGAGTCGGCGTTGGCGTCGAGGATTGCCTTGAGCTCATCCCAGTCACCAAAGACGGTCTTGCCACGACGACCGCCGTAGACGTGTGCATTGCCCCACTGGACCTTCATGCCCGGCTTTTCGCGCACGTACAGTTTGACGGGCGTCTTTTTGGGCGCGGTGGCGATGTAGTTGATAATCTCCTGTGCATCCATCTCGGCTGCATTGCTCATTTGCTGTTTCTCCTTTGGGTGGATTCGGTTGATACCTGGTTAGGCAAACATGACCTGGTCGAACGTATAGAAGCCGGGTTCGCGGGTGACGAGCTTCTGTGCGGCTGCCAAGGCGCCGTTGACAAAAATCTGACGGCTCGTGGCGCGGTGAGTGAGCGTGACCTCCTCGTCCTGGCCAAAGAAACTCACCTCGTGCACGCCGGCGACGGTGCCGCCGCGCAGCGAGTGCATACCGATCTCCTTGGGGTCACGCGCGCCGCACATGCCCTCGCGGCCATAGACGGGGTGGTAGCCTGCCTCGGGCCCGGCCTCGACTACGGCGTCGAGCAGCAGCTTTGCGGTGCCGCTGGGGGCGTCGACCTTTTGGTTGTGGTGAGTCTCGACAATCTCGCAGTCAAAGCCGGGCAGCTCACGCGTGGCCTGGGCCACTAGATGACGCAGGGCTGCGATGCCGATGGAGTAATTGCCTGAGTGCATAACGCGGGCGTTCTGGCCCAGCTCACGCAGACGGTCCATCTGCTCGGGGGTGTAGCCTGTGGTGCCCGAGACCAACGCCGCGCCCGTGCGCTCGACATAGGCGACGACAGCATCGAAGGTCACGACGTTCGAGAAGTCGATGATAACGTCGGCCGCCGGGGCGCTCTCGAGCTCGGACAGATCAAAACCGATCTGGGCGACGATATCAAAAACGGGCTGCCCGCCGGCGTCGACAATGCCTTCGGCGGTAGTGCGGATGAGCGAGCCCATGCGGCCCGTTCCCATAATGACGGTCTTAATCAAGCAGACCAGCTCCCTTCAGAGCATCGGTAAGTGCGGCTCGCGTGTCGTCTGCCATGGGGCACAGCGGCATGCGGTAGTTTGCCTCGATCATACCCATCTGGGCGAGCGCCTCTTTGACGGGGATGGGGTTGACCTCGCTAAAGAGGGCATTGATGAGCGGCTGGCCGGCAATCTGGATATCGCGGGCGCGCTCCACGTCACCGTCCAGATAGGCGCGGCACATGTCGTGCACGAGCTGCGGCTGAACATCGGCCCACACGCTGATGGTGCCCGAGGCGCCCAGGCTCATGAGCGGTACGGTAAGCGCGTCCTCGCCCGAGTACATGCGGAAGTCGTCGGACAGCAGGTGGGCGATCTTGGCCGCGTAGGCGACGTTGCCCGAGGCCTCCTTAATACCCATGATGTTGGGGTGCGCGGCCAGGCGCTCTACGTTGCGCTCGCTGATACCGCAGCCGCAACGACCAGGGATGTTGTACAGGATGCAGGGAATGTCCACGGCATCGGCCACGGTCTTAAAGTGCTGATAGATACCCTCTTCATTGGACTTGTTGTAGTAGGGGGTAATGAGCAGCAGACCGTCGGCTCCCAAGCCCTGGTAAGTGAGCGACTTGGTGAGCATGGTTTGCGTGGAGTTGGAGCCCGAGCCGGCGATGACGGGGACGCGTCCTGCAACATGCTTGACCACGGCGGCGACGACGGAGTTGTCCTCGTCGTCGGTCATCGTGGCGCTCTCGCCGGTGGTGCCCAGGGTGAGGATGGCGTCGGTGCCGTTTTGCAGGTGGAAATCGATAAGGCGCTCGAGTGCGTCAAAGTCGACACTGCCGTCCTTTTTAAATGGCGTGACGAGGGCGACGATTGAGCCCTCGAGATTGCGGATGTCCATGTTCTTCTCCTTCGCGTCCGCGATCTGGATGCGTTTGTTCCATTGGGCGGCGACTGCCAGGCGCTCATCTTGGGCGCGACGGCGGGCACTTTCGGCGCGCGACTTGGCCAGCAGCTCTCGGCCGCTCGGCAGCACGTCGAGCGTGGCAAAGTAATCGCCCGGGCGCTCGGCGCGGCGGATGAGGTCGGCCGAGCCATCGGGGCGCAGCAGGACCTCGGCGGAGCGCAGGCGGCCGTTGTAGTTGTAGCCCATGGAGTAGCCATGCGCGCCGGTATCGTGGATCACAAGCAGATCGCCCATGTCGATATGCGGCAGCTCGCGATCGATGGCGAACTTGTCGTTGTTCTCGCACAGATTGCCCGTGATGTCGTAGGTGTCCGTGACGGGCGCTGTGGTCTTGTCGTCGCCACCCGGCTGGCCCATCACCGTAATGTGGTGGTAAGCGCCATACATGGCAGGACGAATCAGATCGACGGCGCTTGCGTCCACGCCGATATAGTCCTTGTAGATCTGCTTCTCGTGGATGGCCTTGGTGACCAGGCATCCGTAGGGGCCCATCATAAAGCGACCCATCTCGGTGCAGATCGCCACATCGCCCATGCCGGCGGGGACCAGAATCTCGTCGTAGGCTGCGTGTACGCCCTCGCCGATGGCGTGAATGTCGTTAGCCTGCTGCTCGGGCAGGTAGGGGATACCCACACCGCCGGACAGATTGATAAAGGCGACGTGTGCGCCGGTCTCGCGCTCCAGGCGTACGGCAAGCTCAAAGAGGATGCGCGCGAGCTTGGGGTAGTAGTCGTTGGTGACGGTGTTGCTGGCAAGGAATGCGTGGATGCCAAAGTTTTCGGCGCCCTTGGCCTTGAGCGTGCGGAAGGCCTCGAAGAGTTGCTCGGTGGTCATGCCGTATTTGGAGTCGCCGGGGTTATCCATGATTCCGTTGGAAAGCTGGAACAGGCCGCCCGGATTAAAGCGGCAACTGACCGTCTTGGGGATGGGCCCCGCAACGCGCTCAAAGAACTCGATGTGCCTGATGTCGTCAAAGTTGACGATGGCACCCAGCTTGTCGGCGAGCTCAAAGTCCGCCGCCGGCGTGTCGTTGGACGAGAACATGATGTCGTGTCCGGTGATGCCCAGCGAGCGGGCGATCATAAGCTCGGTATAGCTCGAGCAATCGCAGCCGCAGCCGTATTCGTTGAGAATGGAGATGAGCGCAGGGTTGGGGTTGGCCTTGACGGCAAAGTATTCCTTAAAGCCCGGGTTCCATGCAAAGGCGTCGCGCACTTCTTGCATGTTGCGGCGGATGCCCGCCTCGTCGTATAGATGAAACGGCGTGGGGAACTGCTCGACGATATGCTCGAGTGTCTCCTTGTCCACAAACGGCTGCTTGGCCGCATATGCCTCGTTGGGGGTCAATGCCATGTCCCGTAAACCTCGCTATCCAGACGGCGCCATCTGCGCATCGAATCCGCATAGCGTGGACCCAATGTCCGGATAGCGCTCCCGCATTGCTGCAGACAGTCCTGTGGGTGTTTCCCACAGGCCCACCAGGTTGTTCGTGCCCGAAAAGCCCAGTTCGGCGGGTTTCGCCTCCCCACGGGGTCAAAGCCTGCCGGCTCACCCGCGGTTCTTCGTGCCCGCGCCTCTATCAAGTGGTAACGACCCTACCATGTTGCACTTTACCAAACAAGAGTATTCGTATATAACGTTTAAAAAATGCAGGGATATGCTGGAAACATGTGCGCCACAATCCTGTATCACAATAAGTTGCAACAGATGTGCCTCACGAAGGGATCCTCTATGACCGAGCTCCAAGAACTCCGTCGCTATCGCCGCGATCTCCATCGCATTCCGGAGCTCGATTTCGATCTTCCGCAAACCATTGCCTATATCGAGGGCGTGCTGGCACCGCTCACCTGCGAAGTGACCCATCCGTGCCCCAGCTGCGTCTGTGCTTTCTTCGACGCCGGTGTTGATGCCGCGCATGCCACGGCGATTCGTGCCGATATGGATGCGCTGCCCATCGCGGAAGCGACGGGAGCGGCCTTTGCCTCAACCCATCCCGGCAAGATGCACGCTTGCGGACATGACGGACACATGGCCATGGCGCTTGCCGCCGCGACGTATGTCGACCGTACGATTCGCGAGCATCCGGGCGCCATTAGGCGCAATGTTCTCTTTGTGTTCCAGCCGGCCGAGGAAACGACCGGTGGCGCCAAGACGGTTTGTGAGAGCGGGGTGTTTGAGCGCTATGGGGCAGATCGCATCTTTGGCTTTCACGTATGGCCCGATTTGCTCGCCGGTACGTTGGCGAGCTGTCCCGGTCCGTTGCTGGCGCGCTCAAGCGAGACGCACATTCATATCCATGGCACGAGTATCCATATCGCCAAGACCTACGGCGTTCCGGTCGAGGAGTCGCACGATGCGGCGCTGGCGGCTGCCAAGTTCTTGGTTGCCGAGCGCGAACTGATGGACGAGCTGGGCACCGACGAGCCCTGCATTGGCAAGTTCGGCCTGCTGCAGGCGGGCACCGTCTGCAATGCGGTGGCGGGGGAAGCCCATGTTGCGGGCAGCTTGCGCGTGTTTACGGACGGTATGTTCGACCGTGCTCGCGAGGGCGTGCGCCGTGTGCTGGACGATGCCTGTGCCGCAACGGGCTGCACGTATGATCTCAATTTCGCCGAGGGCTATCCGCCGGTCGATAACGACCCTGAGTTGTTTGCCAATGTCGCGCCTGTCTTGCCCGAGCTGCAGCTCGTTGATGAACCGCTGCTGATCGCCGAGGATTTCGCGTTCTATCAACGCTATCTGCCGGGCGTGTTTTTCCTGCTGGGCACGGGTATGCCAGAGGACCAAGACAACCCGAGTGATTCGGATGGCTGCCCCGCTTATGCCACAAGCGCTCTGCATACCGATAGCATGCTCTTCGACGAGGAAATCCTACTCAAAGGCCTCGATGTCTACAAACGATTGCTTTTGCTTGGTTAATCGACGCGGACGCATGTTCTCGAAAATACGAACAGATGTACGGTATAATAGGGATGTAAGTCTATAGAAACGTTTGACGTTATTAACGTAAGGCGATACTATGATTGCATCGTACAAAGATGAGGATACCGAACGTTTTGCGATGGGTGTGCGGGTCAGGAGGTTCGTACCCTTTGAGCGCGTCGCATTGAGGAAGATTCGTCAACTGCAGGTTTGTGCTTCACTTGATGATCTTCGCGTGCCTCCGGGCAACCGCCTGGAAGCTTTGAAGGGCGATCGCGCCGGCCAATATAGTATCCGTGTTAATGATCGCTATCGGGTCTGTTTTGAGTGGAGACAGGGGATGGCTTGGAATGTCGAAATCGTCGATTATCACAAGTGATGAGACTGCGCCCGATTTGCTGTCGCCGGTGACTCCTGGTGAGCTTCTCAAAGAGGAATTTCTTGTCCCTATGGGCATCTCTCAATATCGCCTTGCTAAGGAGACCGGGATTCCGGCTCAACGCATTGGACAGATTATCTTGGGAAGGCGTCGTGTGACGGCCGACACCGACCTTCGCCTTTGCCGCTACTTTGGCCTGACGGATGGATATTGGCTGCGCGCCCAGATAGCGTTTGACCTTGAGGCCGAGAAAAGGCGGATCGAACCGGAACTGGATAAGATCGTTCCTGTCCAGCAGGTTATCGCATTGTAGTGTTCAAAGATGTTGAGGTTGAAGTGACGATGGAACGACGCCGACAGTCTGCCGTGTATAGTCCTGGTGGGTGTGGGTGCGGCTTGCTACTGCTCCCGGTTATTGCTGTGAGCGTTGGCGTGATGTTTGTGCTTGCTGGGCTGGCTGCGGCGGCACTCGTACTGTTTATGACTGCTATCGGCGTGACGATTTGGCTTTATCGCAGTCGTGAGCAGCGCCGCGCCGACGGTAAGACCAATGTAGGATGGATTGCCTTTTTGGTCATCGCCTACCTGCTGAGCATCAGCTATTTGGCCTTCTTTATCCTGTTGCTTGTGAGCACCTTTACCGGGGAATCCGTCACGGTGGGTTGATGCACTGCCAGCAGACGGTTGCGCAAAGTGCGTTTGCTCGGCGTTTGGATAACTGCATTGGCCGTTTACCGCAGCCTTAGCTCTCAGCTAATGAATTCAAGTTTAATCCTTCCTACGATGTGCTGTGTGCCGGCACGGTAGCCGGATCGTAGGAAGGATGAATAATGGCAAAAGAGGGAAAGAAGCCAATCGGTAAGATTGTCCTAGGCATCATCGTGGTGCTGGTTATTGTCGGTGCCGTGGGCTCTATGGGCGGCAACTCAACCGATTCGTCTGCGAGCGATTCGGCAAAACCTGCCGAGACGACACAGCAGGCTGAGGAGCAAAAAGAACCGCAAGAACCGTATACCATTGCTGACGAGGCTGAAGACACTTCCAATCAGTTTACCTATAAGATCACGGGCACCCTGACCAATAACACGGACAAGGAAAAGAGCTACATTCAGATTGAATATGTTCTGTATGATGCCGATGGCAACCAGGTTGGAACGGCTCTTGCAAACACCAATCATCTGAAGGCGGGCGGCTCCTGGAAGTTCGAGGCGCTGGGTACGGTGTCTCCCGACCAGGTTGCTAGCTGGGAGCGTTCGGACGTAAGCGGTTTCTAGCATGTTGCATGCACTGGGGGAGGTGAAGTCGTATGTCCGATAAAAAGCTGACCGAGGAGTTGCTCAATGAGCTTCTCGATGCGCCGAACATCGATGGCTATATCAGGGAGCACGACTTTGCCGCCCCGTCGCTTTCGGACTACCTGAAGCAGCTACTACAGGAAAAGGGCTTGGAGCGCTCGCGCGTGGTCCGTATGGCTGATCTCAATGAGACCTTTGGCTATCAGATCTTTACCGGTGCGCGTCATCCGAGTCGCAATAAGGTGCTGCAGATTGTCTTTGCGATGGCGCTGACGCCCAAAGAGACCAATCGTGCGCTGACGGCTGCCGGGGTAAGCGTCCTTAACTGCAAGGACCGCCGCGATGCGATTATCATCTTTTGCATCGATCGCGGGTGCAGCCTCCAAAAGGTCAACGAGGAGCTGTATCGCTTTGGCGAGGAGACGGTGAGTTAGCGGCTGATATCTGAGCTGGCGGAGCTGCCGAACAACGACGCAAACGAACGGGGCGCGGATGCCATGGGGTGTCTGCGCCCTGCGCTATGATGGAGGCTATGGATACTCAGACCCCAACATATTCCAATGACGAGCTGACCGCAGCGCTTGCCGAGCACCTGGCGTCGCTCGATCGCGACGACAGCTATCGCGTGGAGCGTGTACTTAAGCGCTCGTCCGTTGAAACAACCGAGCTCGTGTACTTTGAAGGAACCGGCGGTGGTTCGCTCGGCCCCTTTGTCCGTAAACGTATCGATGCTTCGGCTCAAATCGGCGGGGCATACGAGCGCCTGTTTGCCGCTCAGCGGGCAGGCAGGCGTTTTGAGCACCTGCCCAGAATCGTCGATTGCCGTCGTGTGGGCGACGAGCTCAACGTGGTTATGGAATACATCGAAGGGGAGACGCTCGGGGCGCTGGTGGACCGTCTGGGAGCCACCCCCGATTATGCGCGTGAATTGTATCCTGCCCTATGCGATGCCGTGGGCGAGCTCCACGCCGGTTTTGCAATGGCGGGGGAGACGTCGGCGCCGGTGATCCATCGTGACCTCAAGCCGTCGAATATCATCGTGACAGGTGCCAACTATACGCCTGATGACGGCCTGACATTTTCATCGCTGGTGATTATCGACCTGGGGATCGCGCGCGTATGGCGCGATGGCGCCGATGCCGACACCGTCAAGTTTGGCACACGACCCTATGCACCGCCCGAACAGTATGGGTTTGGGCAGACGAGTGTGCGCAGCGATGTCTACGCACTTGGGGCCCTGTTGTTCTTCTGCTTGACGGGAGTCGACCCTAAACCAGGGCTCGACATGCGCGAGCAATGCGAGGCGCGTGGCATTCCCACTCCACTTGCCGATGTCATCTGCATGTCGATGGCGCTCGACCCGGCCAAGCGTTTTGCGAGTGCGGAAGCGTTGGGACGGGCGACGCGCGCGGCATACGATCTGAGTCGCCCCGTGCGGCCTCCTGCGCCGCCTGTCCGTACTCCGGCCTCGGAGACGGTGTTGACGCTCCAAGGGCTCCAGAACCCCGCAGGGCCTCCTGGCCCTGCCGCCTCCGCTGCATGCGGTCTGCTCTCTCGCGTTCCGGAGTCTCTGGGGCGCATTTGGAATACGCTCGTCTGCTTCTCGCTGCTTGTGTTCTTTGCCGGAAGTCACTTTGCCGTCTTTCATCCCACCGGAGCAAACCAAAGCTACCCGACGTGGTTTCTCATAATCGAGTATTTTTTCTTTGTCGACGGCCTTACGGTGCTTATGCATTTTGCGCTGCTCGATAAGCGCCGTCTTCGTCGGCGATTCGCGCTGCTCGACAGCTATCGCGGCAAGAAACTCGCGAAACTCTGGCTCAAGGCATTGGGTGTGCTGCTCCTATGCATGATCGTCATAGTCGCGGTTGCCAATGCGACCGGCGTCGTCGATACCTCCGCTACCTAAAAGAAAAGGGCCCCATTGGGGCCCTTTGCAGTTGCACTTAGATGCGATTCATCTGAGCGGCGACTTTGTTGTACCAGTCCTGCCACGTGGGCGGGCAGTACTTTTTGGCCGCAGCCGGGGTAAGGGTGGAGCCGTAGTTGGCGCCCAGATAGGCAACGTGAGCGGAGATGCCCTCGCTCCAGCTGCCAAAGCTGCGCCAACCGCCGCCACGTGCACTCCAGCCCCAGGCGTTGTAAGAATTGGCGCAATAAGCACCCTTGGTGCTCTCGATGCAGGCGATGGCGGGGGACCAACGGGGGTCGACACCGGTATTCCAAGCGGCGACGGCAAAGTTGTAGCCTTGGCCTGCCATGGGGGAGCCGGCGAGATAATTGTCGATGCGGCTCGTCCACTCATTAATGAACGAATCGTAATCGGAGCTACCGGTATTGGAGCTGTTCACTGTGGTGTCGATGGTGGTGTTGGTGTTGGTGGCCTGGCTGCTGGAATTGCTGCCGCTCACGCCCTCGCCCGAGAGCTTTTCGGCGGCAGCGGCCTTATCGGCCTCAAGCTTGGCAAGCTCGGCAGCATTTTCCTGCTCGGCTTTTGCCTGTGCCTCGCTGCGGAGCTGCTGGGCCTGCGCCAGTGCATCCTCGGCGTTTTTCTGCTCTGCCTCAAGCTGTGACTTGGCCTGCTGGAGCTCGGCCTTGTTCTGCTCGAGTTCGGTTTGCATATTATTGAGCTCTTCGATCTCGTCGACGCTCGAACTCGTGATCTGGTTGGTGTATTTGCAGGTCGTGATGAACTCACCCAGGCTCTGCGCATTGACCAGGAAGCTCACGATGGGATTGGTGCCCTTCTGATACTTGTACAGATCGCGCATGGCGGAGCTTGCCTTGGCCTGCTGCTCGGGAAGCTTAGCCTCGATTTCCTCGATGCTTGCCTCATTGGAGTCAATCTGCTTTTGCAGGTCATCGAGTTTGGTGCGGGCGTCGTTGTAGGCGCTCGTGGCGGCTTCGATCTTCTGCTGGGCTGCGGAAAGCTGGTCCTGCGTTGCCTGCGAGGCGGCATACGCCGCAACGGGGGAGAGCATCGGCGTGGCCGTCAGCGCAACGGCGAGCGCGGCGCTCGTGATGATACGAGCCGGCTTCGACGCAATGAGCGCTGCGGTGCGATGATTCGAATGCTGCATCCAGTCCCTCTGCAATCAATCGTAGGTTATGGTTCGAACGGTATTCTACTACTGCTTTCGACCTCAACTTGAACCTTAAAGGTCCCAAAGGGTCAAGTTGAACTTGAGGCTTTGGCTTTGACCTGCAGTTATGATGAATTGTTGAGAAACCATAGAGTTCAACTTTAACGTTACGGCACCCTATTGCAACAGGATTCTTGGCTGTAAAAGCTACTTCAACGTGGGATTTTGCAACTACAGGGTTCCTTCGCGACGAGCCTGCTCCACCTCTTTGAGTGCGTCGGCGGGAGTGAAGGAACAGGTGCCATCGCCGAGCTTGACCACCTGTATGTCGTCGCCGGTATGGGCTTCTCCGCCTTGTAGCACCACGCCGAAAATGCCCTCGTGGGGAAAGATACAGTCGCCGGCGAGATAGTAGATGGCACAGCGGGTGTGGCAGACCTTGCCGATCTGACTGATTTCGACCAGGACATCGTTGCCAATCTTGAGCTGCGTTCCCAGGGGGAGCGAGAGCAGGTTGATGCCCTGGGTTGTGAAGTTCTCGCCAAAGTCGCCCTCGTGCACATCGAGCCCGCGCGCCTGCGCCGTCTGGATAGACTCTGCAGCTAAAAAGGAAACCTGGCGATGCCAATGCCCGGCGTGCGCATCGGAGGCGAGGCCAAATTGCTCTATAACGGTGTCGTGCCCGTCGGCGACGGGTGACTTACGCGTGCCTTTGTGCTCCGACGTGTTGATTGAGACGATACGGGCAGGCCCGTTGTAAGCATCGTTTGCGGTGCGTAGGGGAGCTGCCGTCTGGGCACGATCTGCAAGTTCGCGCTTGGCGGCGTCAATGATGGGGTTGTTGATCGGATGAGCCTGGGGCACGGTGCACCTTTCGACGGGGCGGGCTACAAGTTGAATCCTACAACAATGGTAGGTTCATTGCCCATTGTCATACAACGGTGAGCGCCGTCTTCGTGCTGGCCTTCGTGCTGGACGATTACGTCGATTGCCATAGATACGGTGGAGCTTTGGGCGCCGGCGGCTTGGCACGCTAGAATAAATCAGTTGCGCAAAGACCGCCCGTTGTGTGGGCAGTTCATGATAGGAAGTTTCCATGGCATTGCAATTTACAGAGCGCGAGTTCATTCCCGTGCTGCTCGGTGGCGACATCAACGCCTATTCGGTGGCGCGCGCCTTCTACGAGGAGTACCAGGTCAAGAGTCTGGTCTTTGGCAAGTATCAGACGGGTCCCGCGTATCGCAGTCAGATTATCGACTACACGCCCAACGTGGATATCGATACCATGCCCGTGATGCTCAAAACCGTCAACGGCATTGCCCAAGCGCATGCCGATAAGACGATTGTCCTTGTGGGCTGTGGCGATAACTATGTTGCCCTCGTGGCTCAGGCCAAGGATGCCCATGAGTTGGCGGATAACATCGTCGCGCCTTACGCTCCCTACAGCATGCTCGAGCAGTGCCAGAAGAAGGAGATCTTCTACGAGCTGTGCGAGAAGCATGGCGTGCCCTATCCGCACACGTTTACCTTTACCAAGGCGATGCTCAATGCTCAGGGTGAGGCGCCTGCCGAAGTGCTCGATCAGATCGATTTTCCTTACCCGATGATTCTGAAGCCTTCTGACGGCATCATGTGGTGGCAGCATGAGTTCGAGGGCCAGAAGAAGGCCTATGAGATTGCCGACCGCGCCGAGCTGGAACAGGTCATTCGTGATTCGTATGCCAGCGGCTACACCGACGATCTGATCTTGCAGGATCGCGTGCCCGGTAACGACGAGTACATGCGCGTGCTCACCAGCTATTCCGACCGCAACGGCAAGGTCCGCATGATGTGCCTGGGCCATGTGCTGCTCGAGGAGCATCAGCCCCACGGTGTCGGCAACCACGCCTGTATCATTACCGAGCCCAACGACGAGCTCATGGGCGGCGTGCGCAAGTTGCTCGAGGACCTGAACTTTGTGGGCTATTCCAACTTTGACGTTAAGTACGACGAGCGCGACGGCTCGTTTAAGTTCTTCGATTTCAACACGCGCCAGGGCCGCAGCAACTACTACGTCACCAACAGCGGCTTTAACGTTGCCAAGTATGTGGTGGACGAGTATGTGTTCAACCGCCCGTTTGAGCCGGAGTTTGTGACGGCGCAGGACGAGGCGCTGTGGATGGTCGTCCCCATGGGCGTCGTCGACAAATACGTCAAGGATCCCGAGCTGCGCGCTAAGGTGCATCGCCTGGACAAGGAAGGCAAGGGCGCCGACCCTTCGTTTATGAAGGGCGACTTTGTCTTTAACCGCTGGCTGCGCATGTGGCACACCAAGCTGCGCCACTTTAAGCTGTTCAAGACGTATTACAAGTAGATGAGTGCGGCGCCCGTCCGGTTTACATCGGGCGGGCGCGGGTATGATACGCGCAATTGCGCAAGCGTCACCAAGGAGGCGGCGATGGAAAAGCTGGGAGTTATCGGCGGCATGGGCGCCGAGGCCACGTCGTATTACTACGACCAGGTGGTGCGTCATACGGCTGCTGCCTGCGATCAGGAACATATCGACATGGTGGTGCTCTCCAAGTCGACCATGCCCGACCGCACGCTGGCCATTAAGACCGGCGAGCATGCCAAGCTGCTGGCGACCATGAAAGAGTGTGCCCAGGCACTCGAGTCGCTGGGCTGTGCGCACATTGCCATTCCCTGCAACACGTCGCACTACTTCTACGACCAGATCCAGTCGTTTACGAAGGTGCCGATTATCCACATGCCGCGTGAGTCGGTGCGCTATGCTCTGGCCGGTGCGGTGATGGGGGAGTGCGAGTTCGACCCCAACCTGAGTATGCCGGCCGAGCCGGTGCACAAGATTGGCATCATGGGCACCGACGGAACCGTGGGCGCGGGTGTCTACGGCCGCGAATGTAAGGCTGCGGGTGTTGAGGTTGTCTATCCCAGCGAGAAACGTCAGAACGATGTGATGTCGCTTATCTACGATGATGTGAAGGCCGGACGTGAGCCCGATATGGATAAGTTCGACCGCGTGATGTGGGAGTTCGCCCGTAGCGGCTGCGACCGCGTCATTCTGGCCTGCACCGAGCTCTCGGTGCTGCAAAAGTACCGAGAGATGCCCGAGATCACCCTCGACGCCATGGATGTCCTGGTGCGCGAATCCATCATCCGCAGCGGCGCCCCCTACCGCCTCTAGCTTCCGACCTGTCAAAAAGGGACAGGTTTATTTTGGTAGGTTTTATCTGGTGAAACAGTAAAGGCCTCGGCTCGTTTGGTGCGAGCCGAGGCCTTTTGCGTTGGGCGGTTGCTGTCGGTGGTGAACTAGAACAAGAAGCCGATGGCGATGAAGGCGATGCTGACGATGAGCACGGCGATGTCTAGGCCCTTGATGGGGTAGCGCTTGTACGAGCTGGCGCGCGTACGCAGATAGAAGCCGCGCTGTTCTGCCGCCAAGGCTGTGGCATCGGTCTTGCCCACGCTCGAGATGAGCAGCGGCACGCACAGTGGCAGCATGAGCTTAAGCTTCTTGATGGGGTTCTTGGTGTCGTACTCGACGCCGCGTGCGGTCTGCGCCTCCATGATGGCGTTCATCTCCTGACCAAACACCGGCACAAAGCGCAGCGCCGTGGTAAAGGTGAAGGCATAGCGATACGGCACGTGCAGCACCTCGACGCAGGCGTTGGCAAGGTCGTTGAGCTTGGTCACCATGAGCATGAGGATGAGCGGTAACGCCACACCCAGCAGGCGCAGGCAGGCCTTCGATCCCGTGATGAGGCCCGTGTCGGTGATAAAGCTCCACACCATGTTGCCATCGCGCATAAAGGCCAGCTGGAGCACCAGCATGATAAGCGCGAGCGGAATCAGCAACTTGAGCAGCGAGAACAGACGGTCGACGACGCCGGCATAGGCACCCAGCGCAAGGGTGAGTGCCAAAAAGCCCAGCAGCGCCATGTAGGTGTCGGACAAGAAGATGCCGACGATGATGGCGGCGGCGAGGCCCAGTTTGACGACGGGATTCAGGCGATGCAGCAGCGTATCGCCCGGCATGTAGTCGATGACGTTAACCACGGTGGACCATCTCCTTGGTAATTCGAACGACATCGGTGACCTCGCTCACCTGCGCAAAAGCGGGCGAGACGGAAGATGCCAGACGGCGCGAGAGCTCGATAACCTGGGGAGGCTCCACGTAGGCACGCCGCATGAGATCGATGTTCGAGAATAGCTCGTGCGTGCGGCCGCGGTCGAGGATGCGACCGTCGGCCATTACCACAATGCGCTCGGCAAAATCCGAGACGACTTCCATATCGTGGCAAACCATGATAACGGCGCAACCGCGCTCGGCCATGGTGCGCACCGTTTCCATGACGGTCATGCACTCGCGGTAGTCAAGGCCGCTCGTGGGCTCGTCGAGCACGACGATTTTGGGCTCAACCACTACGACGGCGGCAAGCGCCACCATTTGTCGCTGACCGCGCGAGAGCGAGAAGGGCGCCTCGTCGGCCGGCAAGCCAAAGCGGTCGATGACGAGCTGGGCGCGACGCAGCGCCTCGGCACGGTCGATGCCGGCAAGCTCCAGGCCAAAGGCGACCTCGTCGAGCACGGTGTCCTTGCAGATCTGACGGTCAGGGTTTTGGAAGAGCGTTGCGACCTCGCGGGCGATGCGGCTCGTGGGGACGGCTGCTGTATCCAGTCCCGTGACGCGCACGCTGCCCGAGGCGGGCTTGAGCAGACCCGTGAGCAGCTTGGTGAGCGTGGTCTTGCCGGCACCGTTCTGGCCGACGATGCCCACGAGCTCGCCGGGATAGAGCGTCAGGCTAAGGTCGTGTACGGCGGCGCCGCCATTGGGATAGGCAAACTCAACATGGTCGAAGGTGAGTACGGGTTCTGCGTCCTTGGCATGAGGGCGCAACGACGGTGCATGCGGGGAACCGGCAGGCGCCTGGGCTTCGATGGCCGCGTGTGCGGGGTCGACGATGCCCGAAATCAGGCGCTCGGCCTCATCGACATCCAAGCAAGGGGTACCGCTTACTAGACCATCGGTTTGGAGGCTATTGAAGATACGCGTGACGCGAGGGCAGTCGACGCCGATGGCACGGAGCTCGCCAGTATGCGCGAAGACCTTGTGTGGCTCGCCCTGCAGCGCGATTTCGCCATGGTTGAGCACGAGCACGCGGTTGCAGTACTCCGAGAGTAGGGCGACCTTTTGCTCAACGACGACGATGGTGATTCCCATTGCGCGGTTTGCCTCACGCAGCGTCTCGAAGACCAACGTGGAGCTGGCGGGATCGAGTGCCGCGGTGGGCTCGTCGAGAACCAAGACGCGCGGACGCATGGCGAGGATGGCGGCGATGGCTACCTTTTGCTTCTGTCCGCCCGAGAGGGTGGCGATCTCGCGGTCGCGCAGGTCGCTGATGCCGACGGTCTCGAGCGTTTCGCTCACACGCCGCTCGATTTGGTCGTGGGGAACGCCAAAGTTCTCGAGGCCAAAGAGCATCTCGTCCTCGACGACCGAAGCGACCATCTGCGTGTCGATATCCTGCAGCACACTGCCGACGATTTGCGACACGTCGGTGAGCGAGACTTCGCAGGTGTCGTGGCCGTTGACCATGACGGACCCAAAGAACGTGCCGGTGTAGTGGTGGGGCACGGCGCCCGACAGACAGGCGGCAAGCGTGGACTTACCGGCGCCCGAGGGCCCGATGATGCCGATGAAATCTCCCTTGTTCACGCTGAGCGAGATGTGGCTGAGCGCCTGCTCGGTCTGCGTGCCATAGGAGAACGAGACATCGTCGACGTTGATGATCGTTTCCATGGATACCTTTCATAGTCATTGGGGACGTTCTTAAATGACTAGTCGTTTAAGAACGTCCCCAAAAGCTAGTCGTTTGGGACAGTTTTTGGTGGTGAAGCACGGAGACGGCTTTACGAGGGGCCCCAGGTTGGCGCGAGAAAGAGGAGCGAAGCGTACTTGGGTACGCGAGCGACGAATGAACGCCAAGATGGGGTGGCTCGTAAAGCCGAGCGGGTTAGTTGAGTCTAAGAGCCTTCTGGATGGGCAGGTAGAGGGCGCCGACCAGAATGGCGTTAAAGACGGCGGTCATGGCAACGACGGGCAGCATGGCGGCGGCGAGCTCGCCGACCACGCCGAGCATGGCCATCTTGATGATCATGAAGATGACGCCGGAGACAAAGGTGGTCAGGAAGGTTGCGACAATGGCGATGGCTGGCTTGACCTGACCGTTCTTGCCGGCGGCGTTGACGATGCCGGCCATGAGCATGGCGGCGATGCCCTCGGCGGCAAAATCGACGAACGGCGAAGTGGTGGTGATCTGGATCACGGCAGCCGAGATGAGGCCAATGACGAGCGCCTGGCCGATGTTGGGACGAACGACCAGGATGGTGAGGCAGAAGGCCGAGATGATGAACTCGGGGCTGATCATGCCGCCCGAGATGCCCGAGATGGCCTTGCCGACGGTGAAGTTGAGGATGAAGCCGGCAGCGAGCAGGATGGCGAGCAGGACGAGGGCGCGGACGTCGAGTTTGCCGCGGTCGGCGGTCTGGACGGTGCGGGGCTGGGCGGCGGTGGTGTTCTGAGACATGGTGAAAATCCTTTCGGAATGGGGGTGCAAGAGAAAAGCGGAGGCGCGTGATGCGAATGCGATCGGGCTCGAGATAGAAAAAGGCCCCCGGTCGAAACCGGAGGCCTTCCAATCACCTAGAGCGCAAAAACAGGCGTGAGGGACTCACTGTCGACCGATCGTATTCGCATCACGCCACCACCAGTTGTTGAGAGACTTCATCGTGTTCTTCATGTTGGTGGCTCCTTTCGTGATGCCGTGGCGCGGTCGCACCTAGTTACTGTTGCGCTGCACTATAGCACAGCGAAGTGTGTGCGGGGAAATCTTTTTTAAAAAGATTTCAGGCGGGTTTCCCGCCGGTCAAAAGAGCGGGCTGAGCGGGCGAGGCTGCCATTGCTGCCTTGTCCGCTCAGCTAAGACGTTACTCCTTATTGCGACGGTAGAGGAAGTAACCGCCCGCGGAGATGACGGCAACGCCAGCGATGGCGAATGCGGCCACCATGCGGCCATCAAAACGATCACCGGTGGTGGGCAGGCCGCCCTTGGTGTTCGTCTTGTTGGTGGTTACCGTGGTCGTGGTGTCCGACTTGCCAGGCTTCTCGGGCTTGGTGGTGGGCTGCTCGGGCTTAGCGGGCTGCTCGGGGGTACCGGGCTGCTCAGGAGTACCGGGCTGCTCAGGAGTACCAGGCTGATCCGGGGTTACCGGGTCGGTGGCAAGAGCGTCCTTGGCGTAGGTGATGGACACCTTGAGGCCGTTGATCTCGGTGTTCAGGTCGCTCGGGTCGAAGTTTTCGGCCTTCTGATAGGCGCGCATCTCCTGGAGCAGTGCCTTGCACTTCTTGTAGGTGTTCTCGGTAGCAGCCTTGCCGGCCTTGTTAGCCAGGGCAGTGCGGCCCTCGGTGGTCGTCTCGGCTAGCATGGCGGCGTCAACTTCCTTGTTCTGCTCGATGAGCTCGTTCTGGAGCGCATCGAGGTAGGCACGGACGCTGATACCAAGGGTGTCAGGGTTCTCAAAGCAGAGCGAGCTGATGTCCATGAGGACGTAGTTGATTGAGTTCTCGGGCTCCTCGTTGTACACGACGTCAGTCTGTTTGCAGTGATCGAAGGAGACGGTCTGATCGCTGAAGTACGGGCTGACCTCAGTTATCAGAGCGGAGTACAACGGGATGGCGACGGAGTACGCGGCGCGGGAGAGCATTTCCCACTGGATGGTAGCGACTTCGGGGTCATACCCGCGACGAATCTGGAAGAGGTTGATCTCGGTGTTGCGCTCGCTGCCGATGCAATAAACACCATCAGTGTTCGCGTTGAGGCCAGGGACGTTCTCGCCGCGGTTGCCGAAGGCGCGAATCAACTCGAAAGTGCTCCAACCAGACTTGCCAGGCTTGAAGAACAGGGGCTGGATTTCGCTGGGTTGATTTCCGATCTCAGCCGAACACATTGAGCAAATAGGCCATTCCCGCAGTT
>CALGZX010000123.1 GCA_937934165.1 uncultured Collinsella sp. | reverse complement strand
CCGCTCTTTTCCGCGGCGGCCTGCACGGCGGTGATCGCCACCGTGTTGACGATGTCAGGCACGGTGCAGCCGCGCGACAGGTCGTTGACCGGCTTGTTCAGGCCTTGGAGCACCGGGCCGATGGCCACGGCCTGGGCGGCGCGCTGTACGGCCTTGTAGGTATTGTTGCCGGTGTTCAGATCCGGGAAGATGAAGACCGTGGCCTTGCCGGCCACTTTGCTGTCGGGCATCTTGGTTTTCGCCACCGTGGGATCAATGGCCGCGTCATACTGCAAGGGGCCTTCCAGGGCCAGGTCCGGGGCCATTTCCTTGGCGATCCTGGTGGCTTCCACCACCACGTCCACATCCGCGCCCTTGCCGGACGTGCCGGTGGAGTAGGAGAGCATGGCCACGTGCGGCTCAACATTGCCCATGAAGGTGGACCAAGAGTGAGCGGAGGCGATGGCGATCTCGGAGAGCTCGTCGGAGGACGGGTTGATGTTGAGGCCGCAGTCGGCGAAGATCAGCGTGCCGTCGGTGCCGAACTGCGGGGTGTCGGTGCACATCACGAAGAAGGCCGAGACCAGCTTGGTGCCCGGGGCGGTCTTGAGGATCTGAAGCGCAGGGCGCAGGGTGTCGGCGGTGGAGTGGCAGGCGCCGGAGACCAGGCCGTCGGCGTCGCCCATCTTGACCATCATGGTGCCAAAGTAGGTGGCGTCCATCACCTGGGCGCGAGCCTGCTCGATGGTAACGCCCTTCTTGGCGCGGAGCTCAGCAAACTTCTGCGCGTACTCCTCGTGCTTCTCGGCATTGCGCGGGTCAATGACGGTAGCGCCGGGAACGTTGATCTCGTCGGGGTTGCCCAGGATGACGATCTTTGCCAGGCCCTCCTCGATGATCTTGGTGGCCGCGACGATGGTGCGCGGATCCTCGCCCTCGGGCAGGACGATCGTCTTAAGGTCGGCCTTGGCGGCAGACTTCATACGGTTTAGGAAATCGCTCATGTTACTCCTTACAAGCGTTTCGCTAAGCTCCAGGCGCCCGGCTGTTCACGAATAAACCCGCTGCTAGCGGGTCTACCTTTCAATTATGTTCGCCGCGGTGCTTGAGCTTTCCTTGTGTGGCAAGCTCATTATAGGACGCATTAGCGCTATAATCGCTCTGATAAATATGTCTCGAAGAATGTTCGAGAAAAGCCCAGCTAACGAGCCCGTGGCTTTTGACAAGGAGTATCGATGCAGATTACCTCAGGCCTGCCTGAAGGCTTTAACGCCGGCGCGTACGACATGATTGTCGTCGGTGCTGGATATGCCGGTGCCGTTTGCGCCCGCCGTCTTGCCGAGACCATCGGCTATCGTGTTGCCGTTTTGGAGCGCCGTAGCCACATTGCGGGCAATGCCTATGACTGCACTGACGAGGCCGGAATCCTGATTCACGAGTACGGTCCGCATATCTATCACACCTTTAACGAGCGCGTGCACAATTTCCTGTCGCGCTTTACCAAGTGGACGGATTATCAGCACAAGGTGCTCGCCAACATCAACGGTACCCTTATGCCCGTGCCCTTCAACCATGCGAGTCTCAAGCTCGCCTTTGGTGACGAGCGCGGCGAGGAGCTGTATCAGAAGCTCGTGGAGACCTTTGGCAAGGATGTCAAAGTGCCCATTATGGAGCTGCGTAAGAAGAACGACCCGGATCTTGCCGAGGTCGCCGATTACGTCTACGAGAACGTCTTTTTGCATTACACCATGAAGCAGTGGGGCCAGACGCCCGATCAGATCGATCCCTCGATCACCGGCCGCGTTCCCGTCTTTGTGGGCGATGATGACCGCTACTTCCCGCAAGCTCCCTTCCAGGGCATGCCGCAGGAGGGCTACACGGCGCTATTTGAGCACATGCTCGACCACGACCTGATCGACGTGTTCTGCGACGTGGACGCCCGTGACCTCTTCGAGATCGACGAGACTACCGTCAAGATCGACGGCAAGGTCTATGGTGGCGAGATCGTCTACACCGGTCCGCTCGATGAGCTGTTCAATCTCGATCTGGGCGCGCTACCGTACCGCACGCTCGACATGAAGTTCGAGACGCTCGATATGGACCAGTTCCAGCCCGTGGGCACCGTCAACTACACCACGAGCGAGGACTACACGCGCATCACCGAGTTCAAGAACATGACCGGTCAGGTCCTGCCCGGCAAGACCACCATCATGAAGGAGTACTCCAAGGCCTATACGCCCGGCTCGGGCGAGACGCCGTACTACGCCATTCTTGAGCCCGAGAACCGTGAGCTCTATGAGCGCTATCTTGAGCGCGTCCAGAACCTGACGAACTTCCACCCGGTGGGTCGTCTGGCCGAGTATCGTTACTACGATATGGACGCCGTGACCAATTCCGCCCTCGATCTTTCGGATGAGATTATCGCCTGCCATGCATAAAGTCATAACATTCGGTATTCCCTCGTATAACGCTGCCAAGGACATGGACCATTGCATCACCTCCATCTTGGAGGGGAGCAATTACGCCACCGATATCGAGATTATCGTAGTGGACGACGGCTCCAAGGACGAGACGGCCGATAAGGCCGATGAGTGGGAGGCACGTTATCCCGGTATCATTCGCGCGGTACACCAGGAGAACGGCGGCCACGGTATTGCCGTCCTTTCGGGGCTGCGCGAGGCGCAGGGCACCTACTACAAGGTCGTCGACTCGGATGACTGGCTCGACGCTGCGGCTCTTTCGACCATGCTGTCGATTCTGCGTGGCTTTGAAGAGCGTGACCAGCGCGTTGACCTGTTTATCTCGAACTACGTGTACGAGAAGGTTTACGAGGGCACGCATACCGCTATTGGCTACAAATTTGCCCTGCCGCGCAAAAAGATCTTTTCCTGGGATCAGATCGGTCATTTCCGCCTGGACCAGAACCTACTCATGCACAGCCTGTGCTATCGCACGGATGTGCTGCGCGAGTCCAACCTTCCCATGCCGCCGCACACGTTCTATGTGGACAACATCTACGCCTACGTGCCGCTGCCGCGTTGCAAGACCATGTACTACGCCGACATCGACCTCTACCGTTACTTTATCGGTCGCGAAGGCCAGAGCGTCAACGAGGCAACGATGGTCAAGCGTCTGGACCAGCAGTTCCGTGTGACGCGCGTCATGATGGAGTCGTACCACCTGTACAGCGATGTTGAGTCGTCGCGTCTGCGCTCGTACATGATGGGCTATTTCACCATGATGATGGCGATCTGCTCGGTGCTCACCAAGCTTTCCGAGGAAGATTGCGCCGACGAGCGCCTAAAGACGCTGTGGAATGATTTGAAGGCCTACGACGAGCGCATGTATCGTCGTGCCCGCTACGGCGTGGTCGGGTTCTTCACCAATCTGCGCGGACGGGCCGGAGACAAAACCACACTCGGCCTATACCGTCTTGCCTCAAAGATCTTCAAATTCAACTAGCTGCCGAGTAATCGCTGCTGATAGGTTGACTGGGCCCCTTGGCCTTTAGTTTGCTACTGCGAACAGTCCTGCTCGCACGGAAAGCACATTAAGTGCTTTCCGGCTCGTGCGGAACTTGTATCAAACTAAAGGCCAAGGGGCCTCTGCTATAAGAATCGATTGTCAGGTTATTTGAATTTGAAGATCTTCGACGCGCGGTACACAGGGGCCTGGGCTGAAAAGAATCTGGTTGGTAGGTTGCCCGGTGGGGCTTGGTTATGTTTGTCGCGAGTTCCGCACGAGCCGAAGAGCACTTAATGTGCTCTTCGTGCGAGCCAGGACTGTAGAGCAGCAAACATAACCAAGCCCCACCGGGCAACCGGTCAGGTTAGGCTACTTCGCGGCGCCGGGGATGCCGTGGGAGGTTTTGGCGGTTTTGGCTCCGTTTACGATGGCGGTTTCCAAGGCCCTTACGGCGAGCATGCCCAGCAGGTCTAGGGGAACGGCGGCGCTTGCCTGGGCGCCCAGTTTGCCGCTGGCGAGGGTGTAGATGGTGTCGCCGTCGTTGGTGGTGTGCGTGGGACGGATGGCGTGTGCGTAGGCGTCTGCGGCCATCTGGGAGACCTTGGTGGCTTGTGCCTTAGTGAGTTCCACGTTGGTGATGATGCAGCTGATGGTGGTGTTGGTGCGGTCGAGCGACATCTGCATGGATCCGGCGGCGGCAAAGGCTGCGAGTTCCATGTCGACGATCTGGTCGCTATCGGCTGCGGCGCGCATACCGGCAACCCACTCGCCGGTGAAGGGGTCGACAACGTTGCCGCAGGCGTTGACCGAGACCACGGCGCCCACCTTGATGGGGCCGAGCGCCACGGCAGCAGCTCCAAGGCCGGCCTTCATGCAGGTGGCAGGCCCCATGAGCTTACCCACGGTGGCGCCCGTGCCGGCGCCTACGTTGCCCTGTTCGAGCTTGGTGGGGGTGTGGTCGAGTGCTTCGCGCACGGCGGCGATACCGGCCTCAATGTCGGGGCGCACGGTGGGGTCGCCAAAGGCAAGATCGAAGATACAGCTGGAGCACACGATAGGCACCTGCGTGGGACCGACGGGAAGGCCGATGCCGCGGCTCTCAAGCTCGCGGGCCACGCCGCTTGCGGCTTCGAGGCCAAAGGCCGATCCGCCCGAAAGGCAGACGGCGTGGACCTTGTCGACGGTGTTCTCGGGTCGCAGCAGGTCGGTTTCGCGCGATGCTGGAGCACCGCCGCGAACGTCAACGCCGCCGGTGGCACCCTCGGACGCCACGATTACGGTGCAACCGGTGCCGGCCTCCTCGTCCGTATAGTTGCCATAGCAAAAGCCATCGACATCGCAGACGTCAATGGCCTCGAGCAGTGTATCCATGTTTAACTCCTATCGGTTTTCCGCCGCGCCTTGTGCCCGGTCGGGATCCGTACGGTACGCCAAAATTGTAGGCGCCGGGGGATACCCAGCGCCAGATGCAATTACGAGAGTTTTTGAATCGCGCGCGCGACGCGGGCGATGGGTAGGCCCACCACGTTATAGAAGTCGCCCGAAATATCGTGCACGAGCATGCGTCCGCCTGTGCCCTGAATGCCGTAGGCGCCGGCCTTGTCCATGGGCTCACCCGAGGCGACGTAGCGCTCGATCTGTTCGTCGGTGAGCTCGTAGAATGTCACGTCGGTCACATCGACAAACGACAGGCTCTCGGCGGCATGCGGGGCGGCCGTATCGCCTGCCTTAACGATGCAGACGCCGGTTGCGACCTGGTGCGTGCGGCCCGAAAGCTCACGAAGCATGGTGCGCGCCTCGCCCTCGGTTGCCGGCTTGCCCAAAATCTTGCCGTCGAAGGTGACGATGGTGTCGGCCGCGACGGTCAACTCATTGGGCTCGGCATACTCGGCAGCAACGGCAGCCGCCTTGGCGCGTGCCAAGCGCTCGACAAGCGTGAGCGGGGGCTCGCCATCAAAGGGCGTTTCGTCGATATCCGCGGGAATCACGCGAATGTTGTAGCCCGCCTCGCGCATCAGCTCTATGCGGCGCGGCGATTGGGAAGCCAAAATCATAGTTGGATGCCCTCGGCGACCTTCTCGACGGCCTTGTCGCCGGCGAGCGTGCGCAGCAGCTCCAATGCAAAGGGGAGTGACTGTGCCATGCCGCTGGCAGTGATGATGTTGCCGTCTTGCGTGACCTTCTCGCCGGTATAGGCGCCTTCGGGGAAGCTTTTCTCAAAGCCAGGGAAGCACGTGGCGTGGCGCCCTTCGAGCAGGTCGAGCTCGCCCAGGATAAACGGGGCGGCGCAGATGGCGGCGACGTGCTTGGTCGCGGCGAACTCGCAGACCACGTCGCAGACACGCTGATCGGCGCGCAGGTTGGTGGCACCGGGCAGGCCGCCGGGCAGCACGACGCAGTCGTACTCGTCAAAGTTGATCTCATCAAAGAGCGCATCGCAGGTCACGGGGATCCGCAGCGAGCTTACGACCTCACGCGTGGGCATAATCGAGACGAGCGTGGCACGCACGCCGCCGCGACGCATGACATCGACCATGGTCAAGCATTCAATAGTTTCAAAGCCATCGGCGGCGAGAACGGCAACGCTGGGCATGAGGGTTCCTTTCATAGGCGGCATACAATTAGCCGTCTTATACCCCGAAGACCTCCGCTTGCCACGCTCGATTTCCCAATGATTTTTCTGAGCAATGATTAAGTAGCTAGTTGCGCCTAAGGTGGACGACGGTCTCGCAGTGGAAGGTTTGTGGGAACAGGTCGACTGGCGTGATCTTTACGGGGGAGAAGGTGCCTTCTTCGACAAAGCGTTTGAGATCGCGCGCCAGGGTGGCCGGGTCGCAGCTCACGTAGGCGACATCGCGGGCACTCGTGCTGGCGATAAGGTCGATCGCTTCGGGGGCGAGGCCTGCGCGCGGCGGGTCGACCACCAAGACGTCGGCATCCTGGTCGGGGAACTCGCGCACCGCGTCTCCGCCAATGACGTCGACGTTATCGAGCTTATTGATCTCGAGGTTGCGGCGCAGGTCGCGCACGGCCGGGCCGTAGGCCTCGACGGCGGCGACAAAGTCGCAGCGGCGGGCGAGCGGCAGGGTAAAGGTACCGGCACCGCAGTACAGGTCCACGGCAAGCTCGTCTTCCTGTGGGTCGAGCGCTTCCATGACAAGCTCGATCAAAATCTCGGCACCCTTGGTGTTGACCTGGAAGAACGACGGGGCCGAAAGACGCATTTGGCCGTCGGCGATGTTCTCGGTCCAGGAACCCTCGCCGGCGAGCATTTCGACCTTGGAGACACGGCGGGCCTTCTTTTCGCCCTTGCTCATCACGCGCACGATGCTCGTGGGATGAGCGGCGTCTGCCAGCACGCGGGAGACCTGCGAGCGCGGAAAAGAACCTGTGGGCGTCCAGAGTGCGACCTCGAGTGCCTTGGTGCGACGCGAGGCGCGAATGCCCACGCGCTCAAGGCCCAGGTCGTGGCTGCCGCTCAGATAATTGAGCGCGCCGACGACCGATTTGAGTGCCTTGGGGAAGCGTTTGTCGAACAACGGGCACGAATCGACGGTCACGATCTTGCGAGGATCGACACCGTGCATGCCAAGACGCACGCGGCCGTTTACAACGGTCGGCTCGAGTTCGATTTTATTGCGGTAGCCCCAATCATCCTTGGTGTGGCGGATGGGTTGCACCAGTTCATCGACTTGATCGGGGCTGAACTTGCCGATACGCTCGAGCGTGGAGCGCAGATTTTGCTCCTTGGCGGCGAGCTGTGCCGTGCGTGAGAGATTGCCCCACGAGCAGCCGCCGCAGATGCCCACGAAGGGGCAGGGAGACTGAATGCGATCGGGGCTTGGCTCCAGAATCTCGGTGGTGCGGCCACGCATGAACGACTTGCCGTCCTGTACGACCTCGGCCTCGACGGTGTCGCCTGCCACGGCGCCCTGCACAAAGACGGCCTTGCCGTTGTCGGCGTGCGCCAGCCCGTCGGCGCCGTAGGTCATCGATTCTATAGTGAGCTTCATATTCCTGCCTGTCATTCGCGTTGTTGTTCGCACCATGGTAGCAGGGAAAAGCGCCCCGCATCCGAGGCTTTCCTCAAATGCGGGGCGCTTCTACAAACTGCTTCTACAAACGACTATTTCGTCTTGCCGGTAATGAGCGTCTTAAGACCCAGGCCGATCAGGCCCAGGCCCATGCGCACGCGGCCGGGGCGATGGCGCTCGATGGCCTTGGTCTTGCCGGCGGGCTTATCGCGACGGGCGCTCGTCTCGGGTGCGGGCTTGATGACCTGCGGATCGGGCTGAGGTGCAGGTGCAGGCTCGGGCTCAATGACGGTCGCCTGGACCTCTTGGACCTTGGGTGTGGCCGGCTGCGGCTCAGGAGCAGGGGCGGGCTTTGCCTCGGCGGCGGGCTCCGGAGTCGCAGTAGCGGGCTCGGGCGCTTTCTCCACGGCGGGCTCTGCGGCAGCCTCGGGCTCATTCACCGGGGGAGCTGCAACCGCTTCCGGTTTGGCAGCTGCCCCGTGTTCAACCTCGGCCTGAATGGCCTCCTCGGCCACACGTTCCTTCTCCTGTGCGCGCTGCTGCGCGGCGGCCTCGGCGTTGCGATAGGCACGCTCCAGCAGGGCTTCCTGCGAGTTGAAGGGTTTCTCACCCTCTGCACGCTCCACGGGGACCCAGGTGCCGTCGCTCGTGAGGCTGCGGGCCTTCACGTTGTCGCGCAGCTGCATGCCCATGTACTCGTGCACTAGGGCGCGGCAGGTGGGGTCGAGCACGGGGAAGGCAATCTCCACGCGGTGCTCGGTGTTGCGCGTCATCATGTCTGCCGAGCTCAGGTAAATCATGTCCGAATCCACGCCAAAGGCATAGACGCGCGCGTGCTCCAAAAAGCGTCCGACGATGGAGCGGACATGCACGTTCTCGGTCTTGCCCGGAACACCGGGCTTGAGGCACGAGATGCCGCGGATGATCATGTCTACGCGCACGCCGGCACACGATGCCTCGGCGATCTTGTCGATAACCTCGCGGTCGGTCAGCGAGTTGAGCTTAAAGAACACGCGGGCGGGCTCGCCGGCAAGGGCGCGCTGGATCTCGCGGTCAAGCCCGCGCATGATGAGCGGTTTCAGTCCGACGGGCGCCACACCCAGGAAGCGGTAGTCGCCGCGCAGGTTGCCCAGCGACAGATTGCGGAAGAACAGGTTGGCGTCCTCGCCGATGCCGGGATGGGCTGTCATGAGCATAAAGTCGCTGTAGAGTTTGGCCGTCTTCTCGTTAAAGTTGCCGGTGCCCAAAAGCGTGAGGCGCGTTAGCGCCATGCCCTCGCGATAGGTGAGCTGGCAGATCTTTGAGTGGCATTTAAAGCCCTCGGAACCATAGATGACGGTGCAGCCGGCCTCTTCCAGGCGCTCGGCCCACTCGATGTTGTTCTGCTCGTCAAAGCGGGCACGAAGTTCCATGAGCACCGTGACCTCTTTGCCGTTCTCGGCAGCATCGATCAGCGACTCGCACAGGCGGCTCTGCTTGGCCACGCGGTAGAGCGTGATGCGCAGCGAGATGCACTCGGGGTCGTAGGCGGCCTCGTGCACCAGATCCAGGAAGGGGTTCATGGCCTCGTAGGGATAAAAGAGCAGCTTGTCGTGCTGCAGCACCTGCTCGCGGATGGAGCGGGTCATGTCGATGGTGGGATTGGGCTGCGGCCTAAACGGCGTAAAGAGCAGCTCGTTGCGCAGGTGCTCGGGAATCTTGCCCTCAATGCCAAAGACGTAGCCCAGGTCGAGCGGGATATCGCAGGTAAAGACAGAGCGGCGCGAAAGCTCGAGCGCCTTGCGGATGGTCTTGAGCGTTGCCTTCTCGAGCGACCCCGAGACCGCGAGCACTACCGGCTGCAGACGCAGGCGCTTCTTGAGGATGCGCTTCATGTGCTGGCGGTAGTCCTCTTCCTCTTCGACGCCCTCGCCGTCCGGATCGATGTCGGCGTTGCGGGTGACGCGGATCAGCGCACGATCCAGCGGCTTATAGGAGCCAAAGCAGCTGTCCAGGCAGGCGAGGATGACGTCCTCGAGCAAGATGTAGGAGTAGGTGCCGGTGGGCGAGGGGATCTCGACCACGCGGTTCATCGAGGCGGGAATCTCGATAAGGCCCAGCAGGCTCTCCTCGTCGGTGACGCCGTCCAGGCCACAGGCCAGATAAAGTGCGCCGTTGCGCAGGTTGGGGAAGGGGTGGCGTGGGTCAATGACCAACGGTGAGATAACCGGCGACACGTAGGCCTGGAAGTAGCGGGTTACAAAGGTGCGCTCCTCGGGTGTAAGCGAATCGATGCGGGCGCGGTGAACGCCCAGAGCGTCGAGCTTGCCCTCGATGCTCTTAAAGATGGACTCCCAACGGGTAAGGAGCCCGGGCAGCTCTGCCATGACGGCATCGACCTGTTCGGAAGCGGTCATATTGCTCTTGTTGTCGACAGGCTGTTTTTTGAGCTCTGCCAGATCGGACAGGCCGCCCACGCGCACCATGAGAAACTCGTCGAGGTTAGACTCGAAAATCGACACGAACTTTAGACGCTCGAACAGCGGAACGGTCTCATCGAAGGCTTCGTCAAGCACCCGGTTGTTAAAGCGCAGCCAGCTAAGCTCTCGGTTTTGCGTGTACGAGAAGTCGCGCGGCGGCTTGCGCAGCTTTGCAGCGGCTTGCTTCTTTTCGATTTTGCTCGGCATATGCATCTGTCCGTTCAGTCCCCGTAGGGGACGGTAGCCTAACTCTTATTCACTATTGTCTCAATTTAGTCGACCGCTGGCACGAACGTATCGCGTGAACGGTATCTTTACCTACTTCTTACGCTGACGAGTCATAGGACTGACGCCCTGCTCGTCTGCAAGCGGTCTATATCCTCACTCAACTGGTACGTAAGTGTGAATAAGAATGATGGATAGCTGAATATCATTGAATGCAGGCGGAAACGTAAACAAACATCATTTATATACATAAAACCGATTTAGCTATGCAATTCTGAATCAAAAGTTTAGAGACGCAATCGCAAATGGTTTTTAAGAAAAAAGAGCATTTACCTTTGAAAAGCTACTTTAGAACGCCGAAGTACATCATGGGGGAATCACATGCGATATACCGTTCATCGCACTTTGTTGACCGTTCGGGGGCGAGGTGGAATTGCGGGTGGAATTTGGATATAACTAGAGCTGTCAGCAAGCAGTGCCCGTTACGGAAGGGCGCTGAGAGATTCGGCCGAAAGGCCCGAAAGAAAGGTAGGAGGCCATGACGAAAGGTCTGCACGTGCCTTCCGAGATCGGCAAGCTCAGGAAGGTCTGCCTGCACCGTCCCGGCGACGAGCTCCTCAACCTGCCGCCCGACGAGCTCGAGCGACTCCTGTTCGACGACGTCCCGTTCCTGGAGGTCGCGCAGCAGGAGCACGACACCTTCGCCCAGATCCTGAGGGACCAGGGCGTGGAGGTCCTCTATCTCGAGAACCTCGTCGCTGAGGTGTTCGACCAGGTCCCCGGCGCCCGCGCCGAGTTCACCGACCAGTACATCGCCGAGGCCGGCATCCGCGGCCAGCACATGCCGCAGATCGTCCGCGAGAAGCTGGACTCCATCGAGGACAACCTCGAGTTCGTCAAGAAGACCATGGCCGGCATGACCAAGTCCGAGATCGACATGCCCCTCACGGCGTCCACGACCCTCGACTCCCTGGTCAACTCCGAGTCCGAGTCCGACCTGATCATCGACCCGATGCCCAACCTCTACTTCACCCGCGACCCGTTCGCGGTCATCGGCGAGGGCGTCAACCTCAACCGCATGTACTCGGTCACCCGCAACCGCGAGACCCTGTACGGCAAGTACATCTTCAAGTACCACCCCGACTACAAGGACGTCTCGCTGTACTTCCGCCGCGACTGCCAGTTCCACACCGAGGGCGGCGACGTGCTGAACATCAACGAGAAGACCCTCGCCGTCGGCATCTCCCAGCGCACCCAGGCCGCCGCGATCGACGTCATGGCCCAGAACATCTTCTGGAACTCCGACTCCAAGGTCGAGCGCATCCTGGCCTTCGACATCCCGGTCTCGCGCGCCTTCATGCACCTCGACACGGTCTTCACCCAGATCGACGTCGATAAGTTCACGATCCACCCCGCCATCATGGGCACCCTGCGCGTCTACGAGCTGACCGCCGGCAAGAACCCGGGCGACGTGAACATCCGCCTGATCGAGGACACCCTCGAGCACGTCCTGGAGGACGCCACCGGCGTCGACCAGGTCAAGCTGATTCCCTGCGGCGGCGGCGACCCGATCGCGGCCTCCCGCGAGCAGTGGAACGACGGCTCCAACACCCTGTGCGTCGAGCCCGGCAAGATCTGCGTCTACGCCCGCAACACCGTCACCAACGACGTGCTGTACAAGGAGGGCCTGGACCTTCTCGTCGTGCCCTCCGCCGAGCTCTCCCGCGGCCGCGGCGGCCCGCGCTGCATGAGCATGCCCTTCTGGCGCGAGGACCTCTAGGGTCTTCAAGGACCCGTACAGGTCATAATACATACATCTAGCTGCCATTAGATGTCTCCCATTGGGGCGGTGCGGGTTTTCGCACCGCCCCAATCTTGTATGAGGAACGTCAACACGATTGGATGACTGCTTTTGTAAGGAGCTTGGCCATGGACATCAAGACGATTGGCGTTGAGGAATGGCTCAACGTTTGGGAGAAGAGCGCCACGTGGGACATCGCCCAGTCGACGATCTCGTCGCTCACCATGGGCGAGCTGCGCGCGCTCGATGAACAGGACGGCGCCACGTTCTACGAGCGCCTGGACCGCGAGAAGATGAACTACGGCTGGATCGAGGGCTCGCCGGAGTTTAAGGCCGAGGTTGCCAAGCTGTATCGTCGGGAGGTCAATCCCGATCACATTCTGCAGACCAATGGCTGCACGGGCGCTAACCTCAACGCCATCATGGCTGTGGTCGAGCCCGGCGACCATGTTATCGCCGAGTGGCCCACCTACGCGCCGCTCTACGAGATTCCGCGCACGCTGGGCGCCGAGGTCGAGTATTGGGAGCTTCGCGAGGAACTCGGCTGGAAGCCCGATATCGAGGAACTCAAGCGCTTGGTGCGCCCCAACACCAAGCTTATCTGCATAAACAACGCTTCGAACCCCATCGGTACGGTGCTCGATGCCGATATGCTCGGCCAGATTGCCGAGATCGCCCGTTCGGTGGGCGCCTACGTGCTGTGCGACGAGGTGTATCTGCCGCTCGAAAACACTGAGTCCTTTATGTCGATGGTCGACATGTACGAGAGGGCCATTGTCACCAACTCGTTGTCGAAGACCTATTCGACGCCTGCGGCCCGCGTGGGCTGGGTCCTGGCCGACGAAGAGGTGTCCAACCGCATCCGTACCTATCGCGATTACACCATGATCTGCGGCGGCGTGTTCAACGATGCCCTGGCGACCTATGTGCTTGAGCACAAGGATAAGATTCTCGAGCGCAATCGCAAGATCGTGTTTGGCAACCGTGATATCGCGCAGGCTTGGATCGATACGCAGCATCGCGTTTCCTGGACGGCCCCGCAGGGCGTGTCCACCTCGTTTATCCAGCTGGATATTCCCGAGGATGACGAGGAGTTCTGCAGACGCCTGCTGTCCGAGAGGGGAGTGCTGCTGGTCCCCGGCAGCCGCTTTGAGCTTCCCTGCGGCGCACGCCTGGGCTACTGCGCGAGCGAGGACGTTCTGCGCGAGGGCCTGAGGCTTTTGGGCGAGGCACTGGCGGAGTTCGATCGCTAGGATTCCGATGGTCTTCGGGGGCCTTATCCAAATTAGCCGAAGATAATCGAAAACGGATCCGTTTCCCTAGTGAAGCGGGTCCGTTTTTCTATACCGAGAAGTCAAGTTGTTACAAATGGGGCCGTAAAGCGAGCCGGTATCCGCTGGGCCTTATACTGAGTTTCCGGTGAACGGTATCAAGCGTCTGGTAAACGGTAATTTATTTACCAGAAATGAATAGGACAAACTTTTTTCTGAATAAAAATGAAAATGGTTGAGACGCGGTGTGAACCGCTAATTCTATTCATAGGTTTATTGGAAATATGCAATTTGAGGATGGTTTAACAAAGTTTAGTTCCATTTGATTTTAGGATTAAAACGCGTTTAAGCACGTAAATACGCTTTATTAAGATGAAGTGTGCCATGCGTGAAGTATATGTGTATGCCGTTCACCCCCTATAAAAAACCGTTCGGGGGCAAGGTGGAAGTATGAGCTGATTTTGGATATAAATATGTCGTCAGCAATAACGCCTCACACGGAGGGGCGCTAACGAATCGGCCCTGACAAGGGCCCGAAAGAAAGGTAGGAGGCCATGACGAAAGGTCTGCACGTGCCTTCCGAGATCGGCAAGCTCAGGAAGGTCTGCCTGCACCGTCCCGGCGACGAGCTCCTCAACCTGCCGCCCGACGAGCTCGAGCGACTCCTGTTCGACGACGTCCCGTTCCTGGAGGTCGCGCAGCAGGAGCACGACACCTTCGCCCAGATCCTGAGGGACCAGGGCGTGGAGGTCCTCTATCTCGAGAACCTCGTCGCTGAGGTGTTCGACCAGGTCCCCGGCGCCCGCGCCGAGTTCACCGACCAGTACATCGCCGAGGCCGGCATCCGCGGCCAGCACATGCCGCAGATCGTCCGCGAGAAGCTGGACTCCATCGAGGACAACCTCGAGTTCGTCAAGAAGACCATGGCCGGCATGACCAAGTCCGAGATCGACATGCCCCTCACGGCGTCCACGACCCTCGACTCCCTGGTCAACTCCGAGTCCGAGTCCGACCTGATCATCGACCCGATGCCCAACCTCTACTTCACCCGCGACCCGTTCGCGGTCATCGGCGAGGGCGTCAACCTCAACCGCATGTACTCGGTCACCCGCAACCGCGAGACCCTGTACGGCAAGTACATCTTCAAGTACCACCCCGACTACAAGGACGTCTCGCTGTACTTCCGCCGCGACTGCCAGTTCCACACCGAGGGCGGCGACGTGCTGAACATCAACGAGAAGACCCTCGCCGTCGGCATCTCCCAGCGCACCCAGGCCGCCGCGATCGACGTCATGGCCCAGAACATCTTCTGGAACTCCGACTCCAAGGTCGAGCGCATCCTGGCCTTCGACATCCCGGTCTCGCGCGCCTTCATGCACCTCGACACGGTCTTCACCCAGATCGACGTCGATAAGTTCACGATCCACCCCGCCATCATGGGCACCCTGCGCGTCTACGAGCTGACCGCCGGCAAGAACCCGGGCGACGTGAACATCCGCCTGATCGAGGACACCCTCGAGCACGTCCTGGAGGACGCCACCGGCGTCGACCAGGTCAAGCTGATTCCCTGCGGCGGCGGCGACCCGATCGCGGCCTCCCGCGAGCAGTGGAACGACGGCTCCAACACCCTGTGCGTCGAGCCCGGCAAGATCTGCGTCTACGCCCGCAACACCGTCACCAACGACGTGCTGTACAAGGAGGGCCTGGACCTTCTCGTCGTGCCCTCCGCCGAGCTCTCCCGCGGCCGCGGCGGCCCGCGCTGCATGAGCATGCCCTTCTGGCGCGAGGACCTCTAAGTCTTTCCGTTTCCGGTGCGGTCCCCCTACAACCGCACCGGCTTCGCCCGTTAAACGGGCAACACTAATACTTACGTAATTCATTTCTTCGAAAGGAATCGAACCATGGGTGTTAACCTCTCCGGCCGTAGCTTCCTCAAGCTCCTCGACCTCACCACCGAGGAGATCGAGTACCTGCTCAAGCTTTCCAAGAACTTCAAGGATATGAAGCGCGCTGGCGTTCCGCACCGCTATCTCGAGGGCAAGAACATCGTTCTGCTCTTCCAGAAGACCTCCACTCGTACCCGCTGCGCCTTCGAGGTCGGCGGCATGGATCTGGGCATGGGCGTCACCTACCTCGATCCGGGTTCGTCGCAGATGGGCAAGAAGGAGTCCATCGAGGACACCGCCCGCGTTCTCGGCCGCATGTATGACGGCATCGAGTTCCGTGGCTTTGCCCAGGACGACGTCGAGGAGCTCGCTGCTAAGTCCGGCGTGCCTGTCTGGAACGGCCTGACCACCGAGTGGCATCCCACCCAGATGCTCGCCGACATCCTGACCGTCCAGGAGAACTTCAACTACGACATCAAGGGCAAGACTCTCGTCTTCATGGGCGACTGCAAGAACAACGTTGCTCGCTCCCTCATGGTCGTCTGCTCCAAGCTCGGTATGAACTTCGTGGCCTGCGGCCCCGAGGAGTGCATGCCCGCTGACGACGTCATCGAGGCCTGCAAGCCCATCGCCGAGGCCAACGGCTGCACCATCAAGCTGACCACCGACGTCAAGGACGGCGTCACCGGTGCCGACGTTATCTACACCGACGTGTGGGTCTCCATGGGCGAGCCCGACGAGGTCTGGGCCGAGCGCATCGCTCAGCTTACCCCGTATCGTGTTACCTCCGAGGTCATGGCTATGGCCAACCCGGGTGCCATCTTCCTGCACTGCCTGCCCAGCTTCCACGACACCAACACCACGATTGGCGCCGAGAAGTGCGAGCAGTTCGGCATCACCGAGCAGGAGGTCACCGACGAGGTCTTCGAGAGCCCCGCTTCCAAGGTCTTCGACGAGGCCGAGAACCGCATGCACACCATCAAGGCTGTCATGTACGCCACGCTCAAGTAAGAGCATCTAGCATCTCGCTCGGGGTGTCTTGCTGCACACCCCGAGCGGCTTTGTCTGGTAAATATCTCGCGTCGGGCGGTGGGCACGGCACGGAAGATCCGCTTAGCGCGAGAAAGTTAAATGATTTATGAAGGGGGGATGAGAACCATGACTGAGACCGCTAAGAAAAAGCGCGGTATGCCTTCATCGTTCACCATTCTTCTAGCTCTGCTGGCAATTGTTGCAGTGATTACCGTTATCGTCTCCGGCACGTCCGGCGGCGCGGTTACTGCAGCCCGCCTGAGCGATTTCTGCACCGCCCCGATCCTGGGCTTCGCTGACGCTCTGCCCGTCTGCCTCTTCGTTATGATCCTGGGCGGCTTCCTCGGTATGATGACCGAGACCGGCGCTCTGGACAACGGCATCGCCGTTCTGGTGCAGAAGCTTAAGGGCAACGAGATCATGCTCGTTCCTGTCCTTATGCTCATCTTCTCCCTCGGTGGTACCACCTATGGTATGTGCGAGGAGACCGTTCCCTTCTACGCCCTGCTCGCCGCTACCATGATGGCCGCTGGCTTCGACCCCATGGTCGGCGCCGCTACCGTCCTGCTCGGCGCTGGCTGCGGCTGCCTGGGCTCCACGGTTAACCCGTTCGCCGTCGGCGCTGCCGTCGACGCTCTGACCGGCGTTGGCATTGAGGTCAACCAGTCCATCATCATCGGCCTCGGTGCCGTCCTGTGGATTGTCACTACCGCTATGTCCATCTTCTTCGTGATGAGCTACGCCAAGAAGGTCAAGGCTGACAAGGGTTCCACCATCCTGTCGATGCAGGAGCTCAAGGACGCCGAAGAGGCCCACGGCAAGGCTGCTTCCGAGGTCCACAAGGAGGTCAAGCTCACCGGTCGTCAGAAGGGTGTTCTGATCGCCTTCGCCTTCACCTTCGTCGTCATGATCGTCGGCTTCATTCCGCTGGCCGACCTCAACGAGGGCGTCGCCAACTTCTTCGACGCTGGCGCTGTCTACGACGCCGACGGTAACGCCGTCGTCCAGGGCTGGTCTGCCCTGATCACCGGCCTGCCCATTGGCCAGTGGTACTTCGACGAGGCTTCCACCTGGTTCTTCCTCATGGCCGTCCTGATCGGTATCATCGGTGGCCTGTCCGAGAAGCAGATCGTTAACACCTTCATCACCGGCGCTGCCGACATGATGTCCGTTGTTCTCGTCATCGCCCTCGCTCGTGGTATCTCCGTCCTCATGGCTAACACCGGCCTCGACGTCTTCGTCCTCGACGCTGCCGCCAATGCCCTGGCTGGCCTGTCCGGCGTGATCTTCGCTCCCATGAGCTTCCTGGTCTACTTCGGCCTGTCCTTCCTGATCCCCTCGACCTCCGGTATGGCCACCGTCTCCATGCCCATCATGGGACCGCTGGCTGTTAAGCTCGGCTTCTCGCCCGAGGTCATGGTCATGATCTTCTCCGCCGCCATCGGTGTCGTGAACCTGTTCACCCCGACCTCCGGCGCCATCATGGGCGGTCTCGCCCTGGCCAAGATCGAGTGGACGACCTGGCTCAAGTTTGCCCTTAAGCTCATCGTCGCGCTCTCCGTCGTCTGCGCCATCATCCTGACCGTCGCCTGCGTGCTGATCTAAGTACCCAACGGGTACCCCACGGAAACCTTGACGATCCTGTAAAGGATCACCTGGTCATCGTCTGTCCGGTGGGGTCAACCCACCGGTAGACTCCTACCTTTAGCCCCCTCCCGTTCCGTGCGCGGGAGGGGGCGCTCTTGTGTTCCGGCGTTTTACCAAACGCCGGAACCACTCGACGCTGCAAGCCCGCCAGAGCGGCAATCTGACGTTCAATCGTCGGGCATGGCCAAAAGGCCTATGCCCTCCTCTTTCACGTCACCTTGCTCGCTCTGGCGGGCTTTCGCTCATATGACCCAATCCGCTGTCAAGAGCCACAATGGCCCCGCCGACCGCTTGCAATCGGTCGGCGGGGCCTGCCGTTGAACCCGTCCCGGTCCGCCCCCGGCATGTCGTCGACGCCTTCGGCTCAGTCTCATATCCGCGGATACCGTTCTGCCGGCCCGCACTCCATTCCTTCGGCGGGGTTCCCCAAGTCTGTCGAGGCGCATGCGGAGGGCTCCGCGCGCACAGCGAAATAGGGGGTATCCCCGAAGGCCGCCCGGCTCGCCGGGACGGGGGCTATGTCTATTCCGCGCCCTCCCGGCACATCATGCCGAGGGCCCAGAGCCACCTCACGAGCTCGGCCGCGGTGGCGGCGTTCGCCTTCGCCGCGGGCACGCCGCGGGCGAGCATCTCCTCGCGCCGCCGCAGGAGCCGCTCGGACCCCTTCCTCCCGTGCATCCTTATCTCGAGGGGCACGCCCGTGTCCCTCGGCATGAGCTTCGGCTGGTGCCGTGCCGCGGCGTAGCACCATGAGCCCTCAACGGCCAGCTTCCTCACGAGCGCGTTGCCCGCACCGCTGATGCCTCCGAGCCGCACGGAGTCGCCACTCGACCTCTGACTCGGCGCGAGGCCGAAATAGGCCGTGACCTGCCTTCCGGAACGGAACCTCGTGAAGTCGCCGACCTCGGCCGAGAAGGCTGCGGCCAGCGCGAAGGCGCAGCCCTTGATCGACTGGAGGGCGGCCACCTCCGCGGCGATCGGGCTGGCATCCGCGGCGGCCCTGTACTCGGAGAGCAGGTCCGCCCGGGCCTCCGCCGCGGCCTCGACCTCGTTCCTCAGGGCGGCGAGCGTCCGAACCCCGCCATCGTCCTCCGGCCTGACCTTGTCGAGCCACCTCAGGAAGTCGTAGGTCCAGTACTTCCTCGGGTTGCCGGCGGGCGTGGTGCCGCCGTAGACGAACCCCCGCTTTGCGAGGAAGGCGAGCAGCCGCTGCTTGGCGGTCGCCAGGCGCGCGGTCGCCCCGTCGTAGGCGCCGGCGA
>CALGZX010000122.1 GCA_937934165.1 uncultured Collinsella sp. | reverse complement strand
CAGCTACAACACTGATGTCACCCGCAATCGTATGACCGGGGTCGACATCGAGGATGCGCAGCGAGGAGACGTTGTTCTCTTCGACTGGGATTCCGATGGCGCCACGGATCATGTTGGTATCGTCGAAGCGAACCTGGGTGGGGGATGGCTTCAGACCATTGAGGGTAACACCTCCCCATCTAATGCCGGTTCCCAGAGCGCCGGTAACGGTGTCTATCGTCGCCAGCGCTACTACGGAATCGCATGTGTCCTTCGTCCGAAGTGGTCCGACGAAGAGTCTGAGGATTCTTCCGAGGGCACGAACTCCATGACTGATGCCTGGTGGGGTCGCGCTACAACATACGCCCTCCAGGCGTCGCTCAACACTCCGGCTGATGGAATCATCTCCGGTCAGGATCCGGACGTTGAGGATGATGTCACACGAGCTGGTACTGGCTGGGAGACCGAAGAGGATCCTGAGGGTTCTCAGGTTATCGAGGCGCTTCAGGAGAAGCTGGGTGTCGAGGTTGATGGTCTCATCGGCCCTGATACAATCGCAGCTCTCCAGCAGCATCTCAAGGATCGCGGACACGACCTCGAAGTCGACGGTGTCGCAGGCTACCGTACTGTGGAATGTCTACAGTATGAGCTGTCTAACGGCACACTCTGGTCCTAACAGAAAGGAGGGCTGCCATGATCGAGATGAAGTTCGATGGCCAGTTTGATATGTCAAAATGGTTGTCACAAGTCAAAAACAAGAAGCTTCGTGACACATTGGCGACTGCTGGTGAACGCGGCGTGGCAGCCCTCCGGGCCAATACACCGGTTGGTACCGGTAAAACTGCCAATTCATGGGTATATAAAGTAAAGCAGACCAAGCGAGGCGTTAAGATCGTTTGGTATAATACCAACATCAACAATAAGGTCCCTATTGCGATTATCTTGCAATACGGACACGGAACTCGTCAGGGCGGTTATGTGCAGGGTAAGGACTATATTAACCCTGCTATGAAGCCTATATTTGATGAAATCGATAGAATGGTCGAAAGGAGTATTCGTGGGTAAGTCTATTGAGAACAAGGTCGTCTCCCTCGAGCTCGACGACTCTAAATTCACATCCCGTGTTGATGGAGTTCTGCGAAACGTTGACCGACTCAAGTCGGGAATGAACTTCAAGCAGAGCACTGACGGCCTGGATAACGTTGGCAAGGCGGCCCAGGACGCATCCAAGCGTATGGGCGGCATCGCCGACGGAGTTAAGAACGTCAATACCTCTATCGTCAATAACAGCACAACTGCGGCAGCAGCCACTGCAAACGTCGGAGCTGCTGCAAAGATCTCCTCGACCAATTTCTCCATGCTCGCCGGCGCTGCGTCGGTGGCCATGGGTAACATCGCGTCCAAGGCTCTCATGGCAGGTGGGTCGGTCCTCTCTTCATTCACTTTCGGCCCCATCATGGATGGTTTCCG
>CALGZX010000121.1 GCA_937934165.1 uncultured Collinsella sp. | reverse complement strand
CAGGCCCGCCCCCTCCGCCGCACACTGGGAACGCCACGTTAATGTCTGCTAAACCTTGCTCGCTCAGGCTAATGACTTTGTTGAGGGTCCACTATTTGCTGGAGGGTGAACTTGCATTGGGGCCTGTCGCTCTCTCCTTGCAAATCTTCTTCGTCGAAATCGAAGATCATGATGGCGCAGTTGGGGAGTTTTGTTGGGAGCTCGAAGCCCTCTGGGGCTGCAGCCTTAATGAATTGGCGGCTGGCGCTGCCGTGGCTTACTGCTAGGAGGGTTTCTATGCCCTCGGCGCCCATGAGATTGGTGAGGGTGTCTACCATGCGCTCTTGCAGCGCGCGGCTTCCTTCTCCTCCGAAGGGGACCAGGTCCTCGCCCGGATCCCAAACGTCAGTGGGCAGGGCGTCGTGGGGGCCTTCTTCGAAGGTGCCGTAGCTGCGCTCGATAATGCCTTCACAGGGCTCGACTGCTGCGTCCGGGCCGAGGAGTTCGCATGCGACGAGACTTGCCGTGTCCATGGCTCGGCCTAAGGGTGATGAGACTACTTTGTCGGGGACGACGCCGTGAGCTTTGAGCCATGCGGCTGCCATTCCCGCTTGTTTGCGGCCCAGGTCGGTCAGCGGTGAATCGCAGCGGCCCTGGACCAGCTTTTTGACGTTGAACTCCGTCTGCCCGTGGCGGAGTAGATACAGTTTCTTCATGCTCTCCCCTTCTGCATAACCTGCTTTGCCGGCACAGCCTTACTCGTGGGTATGTCCTACGTAGTCTTCGTCGATCGTAATCTTGGCAATCGACTTGGGATATTCCGATTCGACCCGTTGTGCCAGCGCGTGCTTTAAGTCTTCGGCACTCATTTGCAGATCCGAGGGACGCACGCAGTCAAAAATCACGTTGGTGTGCGTGGGGCCCGGCACGCAGCGCAAATCATGAATCGAAAGGCGGCTATCGATCTCTTGAGCCATAGCGTTGATGCGCAAGCGCATGCTCGCCACCTTTGGATCGTCGGTCACGATGGGGTCGTAGTGAAGTGTGACAATCATGCCGTCTTCGTTCCTAAACGACTGCTCGATGTTATCGAGCGTGTCGTGACTTTCCAGCGGGCTTGCCTCGGCTGCCATCTCAGCGTGAGCGCTTGCGAACTTCCTGCCCGGGCCGTAGTCGTGAACCATTAGGTCGTGAACGCCCAAAACGCCGGGGTAGCTCATGATCTTGTCTCGAATGTGCTTGACCAGCTTAGGATCGGGCGACTGACCCAAAAGCGGGCTCACCGTATCTTGAATAAGTTCAAAGCCGCTCCAGCCAATATAGGCGCCAACGGCAAGGCCGACCCATGCGTCAAGATTGATGTGCGTCACCTGCGAAACAATTGCGCACGCTAACACGGCGCCCGTGGCAAGGACATCGTTCTTGGAATCCTGCGCGGTCGCATGCAGCGTCTCGGACTCAATGCAATCGCCGAGCTTTTGGTTGAGGGCCGCCATCCAGAGCTTTACGACCATCGAAAGCACTAGAACTGCCACCAGGGCAAGCGAGAACTCGACAGGTTCGGGGTGGATGATGCGCTCAACCGAGGACTTCACCAGCTCAACGCCAATCAGCAGCACGAGCGCCGCCACGACCAATCCCGAGAGATACTCATAGCGACCATGGCCGTATGGATGCTCGGGGTCGGCCGGCTTGCTCGCCAGCTTAAAGCCCAGCACGCTCACGATATTCGAGCTGGCATCGGACAGGTTGTTCATGGCATCCGCCACAATCGAAACCGATCCCGAAACCACACCAATTGCGCCCTTCGCAGCACAAAGCGCAACATTGGCGAGAATACACACCACGCCCGTCAACGTGCCCACGCGCGCACGGTCGCCCTGTGCGCGCTTAACAATCCACTCGACCATCTACATCCGCCCCCACGGCACTACCTATATATCTATTGCTCAAACGGATTGTAGTGTAGCCACTTTGTCTCCCAGATACAAAGAGGCCGCAGCCCGCGCGGGCCACGGCCTTGGAGCATGACAAAAGAATCGTCCTTTTGTCGCACAGGTTTATGCGCTTACTTCAGCAGCGCTCGCCACTGTTTCGGGCGAATCGGCTCCGTCCTCCGTCGCCTGTCCCTGCGCCGGCACCACGCCAAAGCAGTAGCTCAGCGCCGCAGACACCGCAAATGCCACACCGCCGGCAACGCAGCACCACAGCAGGTTCGAGATGCCGCCCGTGGCAAAGCCAATGACCATAAGGACATTCGTCATGCCGATGGTATAGGCCGTAACGTGGCCCACGGCCGCAACAAGGCCTCCGACGGCGCCGCCAATGGCCATGCACGTCAGGCACCTGCCATATTTAAAGCCGCAACCGTACAGCGCCGGCTCGCTTACGCCGCCAAGAACACCCGAGATCGAATAGCCCAGCATGAGCGCCTTCTCGTCCTTATCCGCAACGCGGAGCGACGCGCCAAAAGGCATGCCCCAAACGGCGAACGTTGCCATCGTCGCGGCGATCAAAATGCACGAATCCGTTCCCACACTCATAAACTGCGCATAGGCGAGCGATAGGACAACGTTGCTGACGCCGGCGATCTTTAGGAACTCCCAGCCCGCGGCAAGCCCCATGAGCGTGAACAGCGACACGATGCCACCGGAATTGCCAAGCATAAACATAAGCTGTCCCAACAGCATGCCCAGATAGCTGCCCGCCGGCGCCGTAATGCACAGCGAAACCGGAACCATGACAAGCATGGTTGCAAACGGAACGAACGAAAACGCCACGGCCTTAGGGATAACGCGCCGAAAGAAACACTCCACTTGCCATAACACAGGCACCGAGATGAGAACCGGAATAACAGTCGTCGTGTAATCGTTGACCGGCGCAGGAAGCAGACCATACACGGAAGTCATCGATGCCCCCGTCGTCGATGCGGCATCGACAAGCTTAAGCAGATCGGGCGCAATCAATACGCCGCCCAGCATCATGCCCAGCTGCTCCGAGCAACCGAGCTGGCGGGCGGCCGCCCAACCAAGATAAATGGGCAAAAAGTAGTAGCCGGCGTTATAGAGCCAACTGTAGAACAGGCGATAGATTTCGGAATCGGCAGACCATAGGCCCAGCATGCCTTCGCCCATAATGACGGCGACGGTGCGGAACAACGCCGCGCAGACAATAAACGGTAACGCCGACATCATGCTTTTGGACAGATAGTCCACCACGAGCATGGCGTTTGATGAGACCGTCGTTGTAAACGAGGTGTTAGAAACTTGTGACACAGGAACCCTTTCCCAATGTGACATGCGGACTGTCCCTTTGTCACATCGTGCGATACTGACCGATTGCGCGGTACTTTTTGTAGCGGAGGTTTGTGAGGGTCGCGTCGTCGAGCCGCCCAAGCGTATCGAAGGCATCAAATGCCGAGGACATGACGGCACCGGCGATCTCCTCATGCGACAGGCCCCTATCATCAACAATGCCGTCGATGATGCCGAGCGCCAACAGATCGGGGGCCGTGAGCTTAAGCGCTTCGGCGGCCTCATTCGCGCGCTCGGTATCCTTCCACAGAATCGACGCACAGGCCTCGGGGCTCACGACCGAATAGGCCGAGCTCGAGAGCATCAGGATGCGGTCGGCCACGGACAGCGCCAGCGCGCCACCAGAGCCGCCCTCGCCTATTACCACCGAGACAATCGGCGTCTTAAGGCCGCTCATCTCCATGAGATTCTGGGCGATGGCCTCGCCCTGACCGCGTTCCTCGGCACCGATGCCGCAAAACGCACCCGAAGTATCGACCAGGCACAGAACCGGTCGACCAAACTTTTCGGCCTGGCGCATCAGGCGACGCGCTTTGCGGTAGCCCTCGGGATGCGCCATGCCAAAGTTGCGGCGCATACGCTCTTTGGTCGTGGTGCCGCGCTCGATGGCGATGACCGTTACGGGGCGTCCGTCTTTCCAGCCAATGCCAGTCACCACAGCGGCGTCGTCGCCAAAGTAACGGTCGCCGTGCAGCTCCACAAATCCATCCAGGCCCAGCGAGATCATCTCACCCGCCGTGGCGCGATCTGCCGAGCGGGTCTGCTTGACAATCTCGAGCGCGGTTTTTGGTGCGGCCGAGCGCTTGAACAAGTGTCCCAGCTTTTTGCCGCGACGACCCGTATGCACGATCTCATGCGGTGCCCCCAGGCCGGGCGCGTGCCCTTCGTGCAGCGCCAGCAGCTCGCCTACCGTGAGCGCAATCTCGCCACGCGGAACAACGGCATCGCAAAAGCCGTGCTCCAGCAAAAACTCGGAGCGCTGGAATCCCTTGGGCAGGCGTTTGTGCATGTTCTGCTCGATCACGCGCGGGCCGGCAAAAGCCGTCAGGGCATCGGGCTCGGCCAGGATAATGTCGCCCTCCATGGCAAAGCTCGCGGTTACGCCTCCGGTCGTGGGGTCGGTGAGCACCGTGACATACAGGCCGCCCGCCTCGCTGTGGCGCCTAACCGCCGCAGAGATTTTGGCCATCTGCATGAGCGAGGTCACGCCCTCCTGCATGCGGGCGCCACCCGATACGGTAAAGCCAACGACCGGCAGCCCCAGCTCGGTCGCACGCTCAAATGTGCGACAGATCTTCTCGCCCACCACGGAGCCCATCGAGCCCATCATAAAGTTGGCATCCATAAAGAAGAGCGCGGTATCGCAGCCGCAGATTTTACCCCTACCGCACACGACGGCATCGCGCTCGCCCGAACGCTCGCTCACGCTCTTGAGCTTGTCGGCATAGCCGGGAAACGAGAGGAAGTCCTCCGACGCCAGATTGGCATCCCATTCCTCAAACGTGCCCCCGTCGACCGTCATGCGCATGCGCGCGCGACCGCTCACGCGAAAGTGTTTGCCGCAACGAGGGCAGACCTCGAGGTTGTCGTGCAGGCGTGCCTCATCGATCACACGGCGGCACTCCGGGCACTTGATAAACACGTGGCGTGCGGGAAACTCGGCGCACGACTCGGTTATCGGCCCCTCAAGGACATTGACCGTCTTCGCTTTTCTATTCATCAGCATAGAGATGCCCCATCAGATCGGTGTGGTACATGCCCGACAAGAACTCGTCGTTTGCCAGCACGTCGAGCTGAAGCTCGCTGTTTTCGCTCACGCCCTCAATCACGAGCTCGCCCAGGGCCGAGCGCATCTTGCGAATGGCGCCGTCACGCGTGGGCGCACACACGATGAGCTTGCCAAGCATGGAGTCGTAGTACGGCGGAACTTTCGCACCGGTAAACATGGCGGAATCCCAGCGCACGCGCGGACCACCCGGCACACGCAACGCGGTGACCGTTCCGCATGACGGCAGAAAGTCCGGCGTTTCGGCATTGATGCGGCACTCCATGGCGTGGTTGCGGACCGGCATGTCCTCCTGCTCAAAGGGCAGAGGCTGGCCGGCTGCCACGCGCAGCTGCCACTTGACCAAGTCGGTATCGGTCACAAACTCCGTAACCGGATGCTCCACCTGCAAGCGCGTGTTCATTTCCATAAAATAGAAATTTTTATCTTTATCTAAAAGGAACTCGATGGTTCCCGCATTCTCATATCCGACCGCCTTTGCCGCGCGGACTGCCGTCTCACCCATCTTTTTCCGAAGCTCCCCGGAGATCGCCGCTGACGGGGATTCCTCAAGAACCTTCTGGTGTCTCCTCTGGATCGAGCAGTCGCGCTCACCGAGATGGACCACATTTCCGTAACGGTCGCCTAAGATCTGGAACTCGATGTGGCGCGGATTCTCCACAAACCGCTCGATATACATGGTATTATCGGAAAATCCCTTGACGGATTCCATCTGGGCATTTAAAAAGTTCGCCTCGAAATCTTCCTCCGACCTCGAAACGCGCATTCCCTTTCCGCCGCCGCCGCTGGACGCCTTGATCATCACCGGAAAGCCGACCTCTTTCGCGGTCTTAAGGCCTTCCTCCACAGTGTAGACCGGCTCTTTGCTTCCCGGAACCACAGGAACACCCGCCGCCATCATAGTTTTTCTTGCCTCGGACTTATTTCCCATCTTGTTAATGATCTCAGCTGACGGTCCGATAAAGCGGATATTGCACTTTTCACAGAGCTCCGCGAAGCGGGCATTCTCGGACAAAAATCCGAAGCCCGGATGGATAGCATCTGCCTTCATGACAACGCATGCGGTTAAGATCCGCTCCATATCGAGATAGCTCTCCGTGGACGGCGCCGGTCCGATACAGATCGCCTCGTCCGCAAGAAGTGTGTGCAGTGCGTCCCGGTCTGCCTCGGAGTAGACGGCAACCGTCTTGATCCCCATCTCCCGGCATGCCCGGATGATCCGAACGGCGATCTCGCCGCGGTTTGCGATTAAAATCTTCTGAAACATCTCTTCACCAGTCCTAACCGATCATAAATGTGAGTTCCGCAGATACCGCGACTTTGCCGTCCACGGTAGCGACCGCCTTTCCAACACCGACCGGTCCTTTCTGCTTGATGATCTCGCATTCCAGACGGAGCTTGTCGCCCGGAACTACTTTCTTCTTAAACTTTACATTATTCATTGCGCCGAAATACGCAGTCTTTCCTTTGTTTTCCTCAACGCTTAAGATCGCGACAGCGCCTGTCTGTGCCAGCGCTTCAACGATCAGAACACCCGGCATTACCGGCTCCTGCGGGAAATGGCCTGCGAAATACGGCTCATTGTATGTCACAGATTTATATCCGACGGCTCTCACGCCCGGCTCCAGCTCCTCCACACAATCCACGAGAAGAAACGGATGTCTGTGGGGAATGATTTCCTGAATTTCTTTGATTCCTAACATAATTTTTATCCTCTATCCAATCTTTCACAGCCCGCGCGGCAATGCGCGGGCCGCCAAACGGTTATCTTTATAATTAACGAATCCGGAATAACGGCTGACCATACTCAACCGTCTCCTCGTTCTTCACAAGGATCTCCTCCACGATTCCGTCATACTCGCTCTCGATCTCATTCATCAGCTTCATGGCTTCCACGATTCCGATGACCTGACCTTTTTTCACGGTATCTCCAACTTTTACATAGTCCTCTGCGTCCGGTGCCGGGGAGGAATAGAACGTACCCACAAGCGGACAGGTGATCACTTTCTCGGAGATTCCGGAAATTTTCTTTTCCGCATTTTCACCGGAGACCTGCTCCATAGCGGTCACATCCGCGGTCTGGATCATGGAACCCTGTCCCGGGACCTGCATAACGACCGGCGTCTGCGCCGCCGCAACGATTTTCTTTTCCCGCTTCATGCTCAGTTTCCAGTCGCCTTCCTCAAGCTCGAAGCCGGTCATGCCGTTGTCCGACATTGCTTTCATTAACTCAATGATCTCTTTTACTTCCATCGCCGTTCTCCTTACTCCTCAAACTTTCTGACAAGCAGGCACGCATTGTGTCCGCCGAATCCCAGAGAGTTCGTCAAAACTGTCTTTACTTCCATGGAAACGCCGTCGCCCTTTGTGTAGTCAAGATCGCATTCCGGATCGTCTACTTTTAAGCCTGCTGTGGCATGAACGAAGCCGTCCTGGATGGATTTTACACAGTCGATGAACTCAACGCCGCCGGCAGCGCCTAAGAGGTGGCCGATCATGGATTTTGTGGAGTTGATCTTTACTTTATATGCATGGTCGCCAAGCGCAAGCTTGATGGCCTTTGTCTCGAATAAATCGTTGTGGTGGGTCGCTGTTCCGTGGGCATTGATATAATCGATGTCCTCCGGCTTCATTCCCGCGTCAGCAATTGCGTATTCCATTGCCTTTGCGGCACCACTTCCGTCCTCCGCCGGAGAAGTAATGTGATAAGCATCGCCTGTCGCTCCGTATCCGGCTAACTCCGCGTAGATCTTCGCTCCGCGGGCTTTTGCATGTTCTAATTCCTCTAAGACAACGACACCTGCGCCCTCGCCCATGACGAAACCGTTTCTCTCAAGATCGAACGGAATGGAGGCGCGCTCCGGATCCTCAGAGGTGGAAAGAGCGGTAAGTCCGGAGAATCCCGCAACGCCTAACGGTGTGATGCAGCTCTCAGTTCCGCCTGCGACCATGACCTCCGCCTCGCCGTGCTGGATCGCACGCATCGCCTCACCGATGGAGTTCGTACCGGACGCGCACGCTGTCACGACGTTGATGTTCTTTCCCTTTAAGCCAAACTGGATGGACACGTTTCCTGCTGCCATATTGCTGATCATGAGCGGCACCAGAAGCGGGTTTACGCGGTTCGGTCCTTTTTCCAGAAGCTTCTTATATTCCTTCTCGATGATCTGTAAGCTTCCGATACCGGAGCTCACGCAGACACCGACACGGAACGGATCTTCCTTTGTCATGTCGAGGGAAGAATCCTCCATCGCCTGGCGGGCTGCCGCTACCGCAAACTGTGCGAAGCGCTCCATTCTTCTTGCCGCCTTCGGATCCATATAGTCCTTCGGCTCGAAGTCCTTGACCTCTGCCGCGAGTTTTGCTTTATAATCGGTCGTGTCAAAATAGGTGATCGGTCCAAATCCGAGTTTCTTCTCTTTTAATCCGTTCCAAAATGTCTCAACATCGTTTC
>CALGZX010000120.1 GCA_937934165.1 uncultured Collinsella sp. | reverse complement strand
CTCATTCTTTATCTGACACATTGGTGATCTAGGGGCGATATCGTAGGAATACGACCGGGAGAGCCGGGACCAGATTGCCCGGGTTGCCCGGTCGGCTCGCGCGACGGCGCGGCGGTTCCACAGAAAGCTCTCCGGACTTCACACCGTTTCTGATTGCATTGTAGACAGCCATCTCGTCTTCGCTGTCGGCGAGCACGCGGTGTGCGTCGTCGTTTTGGATGTCCAGTAAATCTCGAAGGTCCTCCATGCACCAGCGTCCGAGATTTGGCCATGCGCGTTGCGCGAGCTGATAAGTGTCGATTGCGATGTTGTAGTTAAAGTCCAGGCCAAAGCCGTCCCAGGCAGAACGGCTTTGTTTCCTTGATTATCAACTTTATACGGACACTTCCCGCATTCATCCGTGTGTGTACGGATGAATGCGGGGCTCGATAGCCCGGCGGCCTGATCGGCAGGCCGCCGGGAACTCTCACTCCTCGATAAAAGCCGGCACCCGGTTAGTCCTGCGCATCTTGAAATCGCCAGTTTCGTGGGAGACGTAGAGAATGCCGTCCATCCCGTCTCGCGATGCATATGAAAGGTGAACAGAACCGCAATCCGCTCCATCATCGTCGAGAAGATCGAACGAATTCGGATCGCTCGTTGCGGCCAAACGACCACTCAGACAAGAGCCATCGCCATTACAGATTTGCCATTCCATGTCTTCGCCTGCAAGAATCGCCATAGACGGCCTGGTCGCGCCATCGTTGACATACATCCCGTCTATGCCAAAACCGTTCTCAGCGCCATCGATAAACGATTGCTCGGACCTATACCTCGCAAATGATGCACACAGCACCATTGCAAGACAAAGTACAGAGCCAACAATCGCTATCTTTGCATAGCTCTTGCCTATCATGTCATTCACCTCCTTCGTATGTATCGAGGTATTCCTGCTTGAGCGTCTGCGAGGACGACTTGATCTTTTCCACGAGCGTGCCGGCCTCGATGAAGTAGAACGAGTTGGTGAGGTCTGCCAGGTCGTCGAGCAGGTGGCTTGAGATGAGCACGCTGCGTCCCCGCGCCACCTCGCTGCGCATCGCGTCGCAGGAGGTTTTCCGCTTTCCCGGATCGAGGCCGTTCAGCGGTTCATCGAGGATGAGGTACGGGCAACCGGTCGCTATCGCCATGGCAAGCTTTACCTGCTGCTTCATTCCTGTCGAGAGTTTACGGGTCGGCTTGTCGAGATATGGGGAGATTCCGAGGGAGTCGCAGAGCGAGTCGATGTCGGCGGCCGATTTCCACGCCTCCCTAACGAAAGCAAGGTGCTCGATGGCCGATAGCGTGGGATAGAGATCCGCGCCGCCTGAAGAGCTCAGGTAGACGAGTTCTGCGAATTCGGCTGATCGGCGTTGGCTGATTCCGTCTGCCGCCAGGCTTCCCGAGCGGATGCGGGTGGGAAATTGGCCCGACAGCGCTTCAAGAAGGGTGGTTTTCCCCGAGCCGTTGGGAGCAACGAGGCCCGCCGCCGTTCCCGGGCTCAGGAAAAGCGACCCGATTGAAAGTATCGTCGTGCTTCCGTATCCCACGCTCGCGTCCAGAAGCTCGAGCCCATGGTGCTTTTTCGCGGGTCCATACTGTTTGGGCGAACGTGTCGCAACGGCGCCGACCGCAAAAAGGACCGCGACGTATGCCAGGGCCACGGCAAGCATCGATGCGCTGCCTGAACCGGAGCCAATGAATTCCGTCGGGAAGCATCCCACGTAACCCGTTGCCTCGATAGGCGAGAATACGGCCAGCGGCAGGAGCTTGAGCGCGGCGTTATGCCCCAGTGCCGAATCGGACAGTAACGGGAATGCCGGGCCGCGACAAGCAGCGCGGAGGCAAGGGGGCCCGCGAGGACGCGCCTCGTTGCGGTCGATAGGACGGCGGAGCAAACGGATATCAAGGTTCCGCCCGCAAGAAGCGCGAGAAGCAGGGCTGTGAAGACGTCTCCCGCGGTCGTGGTGGCAAGCGCGCCGTCATGGAAGAAGGAGATCGGGTACCCAATTTGCCCGAAGCCGTTTAGGGCCAAGGCGCAAATGCCCCCGGGTGCGAGGCCGGCGAGGAGCATCGCGGTCCCCGCGGCGATTATCGAAAACACGGTCTGGATAAGGCGCCGGAATTTGGGCGCGGGCGCCTTCGCCGCCAGGGTCGCAGGCCTTGTGGCGCCGAGCACGAGTATCGACGAGAGAAGGAAGGGGATGAAGGGAAGGAAAGACGGCGCCGTGGCAATGGCGTAAGGCAGGAAGGAAAGGAATGGCAGGTCGTTTGCGGAGGCCGGGATATCCGTGATGCCGGAGCTGCTCAGGGCACGGCAATATGCGAGCGCCGCGTCATTGGTCTCTCGGTCTCCCACGATGGACCCGGATTGGAAGCCTTCGCCCATGAGCGCGTAGTAGCTCTCGGCAGAATCGAGAAAGGCGGCGTCGGTTTGAGCGGCAAGGGCGGCGTTCGCGTATCTTGCAAGCTCCGCGTCATTTTGCTGCTCTGGAGATAGGTCTGTGCCGCTGGCCTGGGGCGCGCGCGTATTGAATGCGTCGACAAAGCTCTGCATGCCCTGTTTCATAAAGAAGGGCCCGTAGATGGGTGAATTGAACGCAATGGGGGCGGAAAAGGCTGCAGCGAGAACGAGCGTACAAATCCATACGGCCTTGTCTCTTAGGATTAGTTTGAGAAGAAGTCGACAGTACATTTAGAAGCACATACGTTCCTCAAAGAATTGTTAGATTAAAAGTAACAGACCGGATGAAGATACGTGCGACGGGGGCGAGGCGAATGGCTGAGCGGTATCGATATGCGGGTTCAACGGTATCACATTGACCACATAGATTATTAACCTGCATTTCTAACAGTTAAGGAGACGGGTGCTTTCCAGCACACTCCTTCGATGATGCCTTCCGCTTGTTGCTATGCCGGTTTCAGCCAACAAAGAATGTGCCCGGGCGCTCAGGTTCACCGTTAGCGTTGGCAACATATGAGATGGGCCAGACCCTTGCCGCGCGCCGATTGCGCGAGAGGTGTCGGGCTCCATGTTTATTCCACCTGCTTGTTATCAACCAGCTTCGTTCAACGTTAGACATTCAAGATGTCAGACGTCGAACCTGCGCCAAAGACGCAGCTGGGGCTACTAGTTGCCTACAATCGCTCGCGAAGCTCGCCTGTTCGTGCGTGAATATCTGACAGCTCCGTCAGACATTGTCGGACATTTGATTATTCGACAAATGCGCACGTGGTCGCGTTCGCAAAGATTACTGAACGGTCGATGGGTGCGTTGGGACCGGAGCAAACGGCGGATGCCAGAAAAATGGCCTCACAGAATCGCACCCATGGTTGATAAAATTGACCGCCCGGGCGCAAATACCCGGGCGGTCAATTCATCCCATCGTTCGCGATCCTGTTGGGTTTTGGGGCTTTGACATGTTGTTGACGGATGGATCAGCCGTACAGCTTGATCTCCCGGGGTTCCATGTGGTCGTCCCCCAATAAGACGTCCCTGATGTAGCTCTGCGGCAAGAACTCGACGGGCAGCACTGGGTCGTCGACGTAGCCGGGCACTGGGAGTAGGCGTGACCTTTGGACATAGCGTGGCCGCCTGCCGGCGGTCGGACTGCCACTTCAGCCAAAAGCTCAGGCGCGCGCATTAAAATAATGGATATATCGCTTGATGGGCTTTTGACCAAGCATGAACATCGCAGGTAAATCCGTGTACCAATTTTTGGTACACGGATTTACCTGCGGTTTGTTGAAAACTCTGACATGCGCCGCCGACTTCATTAAAATCGATTGCCGATCAAGTCTTCCTATATATGCGGGCCCTGAGAAGCTGCGCTGTGAACCTGAGACCGCTATCGATCGGCCCGGTGCACCGGGCCGCTGTCCTCGAGCCGGCATCAGCTTGCCGGTCTCAAAACGTATACTTGATTTAAGGCGGAGTGGAATGTGGGCGCGCAAGGAGATGCGGAATCGATGAGAGCCTCAAAAAAAATTACTGCAGTGTTATCATCTTTCATCCTCTCTATTCTTCCATTTCTGATTCTATGGGCGGCTTGGTCAGTCCTCCCTGATACAATTCCCGCTCATTGGAGTGGGGGTGTGGTTGATCGATGGGGTAATAAGCTTGAATTGCTGGTTGTTCCGCTGTTTTCTCTGATTGGTTCTATTGCAATTTCTGTGTACCTTATTGTTTCCACGCGGCGAAGAGAGTTCGCGGATTTCTCTGTTCGAATGCGACGGGACTTTGTTGCGTGCTATATTTCTAGTCTTCCTTTATCGACAACCTGCTCAGTGATAATTGCCGTTTGGGTTCAGTTGATTCTTACGCAAAACACTGCGGTTGATGGGGGGCTTGGACTATCGATCCTGTATTCCCTTCCCGGGCTATATGTGATCTTGTGCGCTTTGCCGCCTTTTTATGCGAGCGGCGAGAGCAAAAAGGCAGAGCGCCTGATAACAGTTCTTATTGGCGGCGCGGAGATTGTTCTTTGTGGAATAGTGCTTGAAGGTTCGGCTGCCTCTTATGCGATGATTGGACTGATGATTCTGTTCTGTGCGTTTGAGATTGTGTCACAGGTAAGGGATAGCCGGTCCTTATGAGTTGAATTACGCGCGTGCGGATATAAAGGGTGGCATGTTAAATTTGTTGAAAACTCTGACATGCGCCGCCGACTTCATTAAAATCGATTGCCGATCAAGTCTTCCTATATATGCGGGCCCTGAGAAGCTGCGCTGTGAACCTGAGACCGCTATCGATCGGCCCGGTGCACCGGGCCGCTGTCCTCGAGCCGGCAACAGCTTGCCGGTCTCAAAACGTATGCCGTCCGGCACGACCGACGGCCGAGTCTTGCGCCCCGTTCGGGCAGCGCCAGAACCCCGTGCCGGAACCCATGCGGTCGATTGCAGGGGAATTCAGCCGAGGCCATCGAGGAGCCGACCTAGGGACGGTGCCCTCAGTCCTCGAAGGATTTCAACCGCCCCTTAAAGGCTCGGATTGATTTAACGGTTGATTCAATCCGGCAGAATATGCCGGGCATGGACCGGTTGACACAATGTAAGGTAAAAAGCAGATGCGGCCGTACGCCGGTGCGGGGTTCGGGTGATGTGATAGAAAGAAATATACGTATTACATCTAACCAAGAGGTGCGTCATGGCAACCGCCACCGCAGCCCTGAGAATCCCCGAGGACCTTGCGAACAGGTACGACCGCCTGGCGAAGTCGACGGGCCGCACGAAAAACTTCTACATGACGGAGGCGCTTGCCGCAGAGATAGGCAGGCTCGAATACGAGTACGGCCTCATGAATTATCCGGGAAGCGTTTGGTTGCGAGGTATGCCAGTGTGAGGGCCTGAGTCGTCAGGCCCCGCACAGGGGGACCGCGATGGTGGCCACCGCGCCGCCCGAGGGGCTGTTGGCGAGCGAGACGGAGCCCCCGTGGGCGCTCGCGGCCTCGGAGGCGGCGTGGAGGCCGAGCCCGTAGTGGCGGCCTCCGTCGCGCGAGGAGCGGGAGGAGTCGTCTGTGAAGAGGCGCTCGCAGCCGCGTTCGAGGGCGGCGGGAGAGAAGCCCGGTCGATGACGAGGTGGCCGCCCTCGACGTCGCAGGAGACCGCCACGCGCGAGCGCGCGTGCTCGGCGGCGTTGGCCACGAGGTTCGCGGCGGCTCGCGCCAGGGCGGTTCGGTCGAGCGGGGCCTCGGGCGCGCCCGCGACAGCAGGGCCCGTGGCCGCGTCGAGCGTCACGCCTCGCGCCCGGGCGATCTGGGCGGCCTCGGCGAGGACCTGCTCGCAGAGCTCGGCCGGCCGCATGGGGGCCCTCTCCGCCCCGCCGGACCCGCGCGAGGCGCACGTAGCCGTCGAGCCTTTCGACACTGCCGGCTATGTCGCGCGCGGCGGCCGCGAGGTCGGCGTCTTTCTCGTCTTCCAGCTCCTCCGCCACGAAGTCGGCGTTGGCGCGCAGCACGGTGAGCGGCGTCTTGAGGTCGTGGGCGAGCGACGCCACCTGCTCGCGCTGCCCCCGCTCCGCGGCCCAGCGGGCTTCGAGCGACTCGGCGAGGGAGGCCCGCATGGCGTCCATCGCGGCGAGGACGTCGTTCACCTCGCGCACGTTGGTGCTGCCGACCGCGAAGTCGAGCTCCCCAGCGCCGACGCGCTCCGCCGCCTCCGCGAGCGGCGCCATCTTGCGCGAGATCACGCGGCTCGCGCGGCGCGCCACGAGCGCGAGCGCGAGCGCGCTTCCCGCAGCGGCGCCGACGAGCATGAGGTTCTGCGGGTTGGGAAGCAGGCCGGCGAGGTCGCGCGAGACCCACTGCGGCAGGTACTCGCTGACGAGTGCACAGGCCCCGCCGCCCTTGAGCGGGAACGCGGCGTAGGTGAGGCCCGAGCCCCCGCCCTCGATCTCCACTGCGCCCGGATCCGCGGCGAGTGCCGCACGGGCCATTTCCGTCACGTCCTCGAGCCGCGTGCCCTCGAGGTCTGTCATCAGCACGTATCCGTCCTTATTCAGGATGAGGTAGCGGTACGCCGTCGGCACGTCCTGCTGCCCGCAGACGCCGTCGCGTGCCAGGCCCTCCGCGACCTCGCGCGTATTGGCCGGCCCCCAGCTTGCCTCGTAGACGAAGCCCGCGTTGATCGCCGCGGAGAGCGCCATGAACGAGGCGAGCCACGCCGTGGCAACCGCCGCGAACGCGTAGGCGAAGTAGCGCGCGATGACGAAGGAGAGCGGCATGCCCCCGCGACCTCGCGCCCCGGTCCTCAAAGCTGCCACTTGTACCCCATCCCCCAGACGGTCGCGATCGGATCGGCGCCGGCCTCGGAGAGTTTCCTCCGGGCGCGGCTGACCTGCATGGATATGGCCGCGTCGTCGGCGTCGCTCTCCCAGCCGAGCACCGCCTCGCGGATCTGTGCGCGGCTCATGACCTGCCCGGGGTGGCGGGCGAGGTACTCGCAGATGGCGTACTCGGTGGGCGTGAGCGGTACGGCCTCGCCGCCCACGGCGAGGCCGCGCGCCCCGAGGTCGATCCGCACCTCCCCGAAGGAGAGGGCGTGCGAGCGCGGCCGGCGCTCACGGCGTAGATGGGCCGCGACCTTGGCGCGCAGCTCCGCGGCCCCGAAGGGCTTGCGGACGTAGTCGTCGGCGCCCAGGCCGTAGCCGGCCACGGCGTCCTCCTCGGCCACGCGCGCGGTCAGGAATATGATGGGCCCGTCGAAGTCCGGGCGGATCTGCCGCACGAGCTCGAAGCCGTCGAGCCCCGGCATCATGACGTCGCAGAGCACGAGGTCGAAGCGCGAGAGGTCCATCCCCGGGACCGCCGTCGGGTCCGCCGCCTTGACGACCTCATGGCCGTCGCGGCCGAGGACGCGCGCGAGCGCGTCGAGGATCGCCCGCTCATCATCCACTGCCAGTATCCTCGCCATGTTCGACCTCCTGAAACTCCCGTCGGAATTGTACTAGCGCCGCGCTCAGCGGTCCAGAGCCCCGCGCGCAGCCGCGGGCGCGGGCGCCCACATGGCGATCTCAGGGTTGGGCAGCACGCGGTCGGCGATCGAGCGCAGCGCCGACCCCCAGCCGGCGTCGAGCAGGGCATTCCCGCCCAGGACGAGCGCTGCGGAGAGGAGGGCGAGCACGGCGGCGAGCGGCTTCCTACGCATCTGCCCTCCCGTCCTCGAAGCGGCGGAACCAGGCGAGAAGGACGGCGGCGGCTGCCAGGGTGAGCACGAGGCCAGCGAGCGCAGTCGTGAGGAGAGGGCCCGCCGCGCGTGCGGCGTCGATGAAGGCCTCTACCCCGAGCGACCCCAGGCGCGCGGGCCAGGCGAGCGGCACCCAGCTCAGGGGCGTCGCCAGGGCACCGGTGAGCTCGCCGGTCATGAGGCCGTGCGCAAGTCCGCCCACTGAGAAGAACGCGAGGAGCATCCCCGCCGCGCCGGCGCCGATGGCGGCGTTGCGGCCGAGGCGCAGGGCCACGCCGAGCTCCAGCGCGTAGAGGGGCAGGCTGCCCAGCACGATGCCCGCCCAGGCGGCCGCAAGCGGAGCGGGCCCGAGCGGCAGGCGCCCGGCGACGGCGAGCACGGCCCCGAACACGCCGAGCGCCACGGCCAGCGCGCCCGCGCCGAGCGCCGCAAGGGCGAGCAGCTTCGCCGCGACGGCGCGCCCGCGCGAGGGGACCGCCGTGAGGTTGGCGAGGCGCCCGGCAGCGCGCTCCTCGTCCACGGCGAGCCCGCAGACGATGGCGGACATGAGCGGCATGAGGGCGCCGAGGAACTGGGCATAGGCGTCCGCGCCCAGCGCCGGGTCCCATCGGGTTATGGAGAAGTACTCGCCGCAGGCAAGACCGGCTGCCAGGCCGCAGACGAGGTGCACCGCCGTGAGCGGGGAGCGCGCCAGGCGCAGGGCCTCGGAGAGCAGGGCCCGCGGGAGAGTCATGCGCGGCGTCGCGTCGGAGGGTCGTGTCATGGCCATCACCTCTCCTCGGAGCGCGCGAACCAGGCCGCGCCCGCCGCCGTGAGCGCGGCGAACGCGAGCGCGCAGACCGCAAGGCCCGCCAGTGTGAGCATGCCGTCCGCCGCGAGCGCCCCGCCGAGCGCCATGTCCGCCGCGAGTGGCTCGCCGCTCGGCAGCACGGGGATGAAGCTCGTGGGGATGACCATGCTCGCCGACGGCGGAAAGAGCTGCGGCAGCGGCACCAGCGACCAGGCGAACCCACCCACGAGCTGCGCGGCGAGCGGGCAGAAGATGCCCGCGAGCATGCCGAGCCGCGCCGTGAGGAAGAGCCCTGCGGGGATCATCCACGCCGCGGTCACCGTGTTGACGAGCGCGCAGAGGAGCATCGTGAGCGTGCCCGCGGCCGTGAGGCCCTGCGAGGAGAACGCCGATCCCGCGAGGTAGATGCCGAAGACCACGAGGTTCGAGAGCGTGCAGAGCGCGAGGCACCAGAGCGCCTTGGCCCACCAGGCGCGCCTAAGCGGGAAGCCCAGGCCCAGAAGCCCCCGCATCCGCGTGCGCGCGTCCGCCCGCGCGACGCACGCCACCACGAGCGAGAGAGCCACGGGCAGGAAGAGCGCGTACCAGTAGTTCCACGCGCTGAAGATCTGCACGCCCCGGTAGGGCATCGCTCCGAGCAGCGGCATCGGCAGCGCCATGAGCACGGCCAGGCGAACCGGTGCCGCGTGGCGCGACTTCAGGGCCTCGGCGCGCAGGCCCGCGAGCAGGCCGCCTTTCTCGCTCGTCATGCCGCCACCTCCCCGCGTGCTCGTCGCCCTTCCCGGCAGAAGCTCATGAAGAGTTCCTCGAGGTCCTGCCCGGGCCGAAGCGCATCCTCGTAGGCGAGGCGCCCTCCGCAGATGATGCCGATGGTGTCCGCCATCTGCTGCACCTCGGAGAGGATGTGGCTCGAGACGATCACCGTCGTGCCCGCCGCCGCGAAGCCGCGGATCTGGTCGCGCAGCTCCTCGAAATCGCAGGTGCCGGTGGACT
>CALGZX010000119.1 GCA_937934165.1 uncultured Collinsella sp. | reverse complement strand
TCACATCGCCAGGCACGAGCTCGGCACTCGGCAGGTGCACGAGCTTGCCGTCGCGCAGAACCTTGGACTGCGCCGCGCTCATCTCCTGCAATGCCTCGAGAGCTTCCTCGCTCTTGGCCTCCTGAACCACGCCCAGCACCGAGTTGACGATAACGACGAACATGATGATGGCGACGTCGGCAAAGTCCGCCTCACCCTTGACCATGCCCGTGAGTGCACTGATGACGGCGGCAACGATCAGCATGATGACCATGGGGTCGGCCATCTGCTCAAAGAAGCGCTTCCACAACGGCGTCTTCTCGGCTTCCTCGAGCTTGTTAGGGCCTGTCTTGGCGAGGCGCGACGACGCCTCGTCGTTGCTCAGGCCGAGGTCCTCATCGACACCTTGGTCGCTGAGTACCTCCGCCGCGGCGGACAGGTATTCCTTTTGCATATAGAGTCCCCTCCTGGGATTCGGGCCACTCAGCAGATTGATGCCCGATCATAATTCCCAGGAGAAGGGCAAGGGCTCATCAAGGCTGCCGTGCTGAGCGGCAGTTGATAGTGGGGCTATGGTACCCCAAAGCGGCGCGTCTAGCCAAAACATTCCAATTGGAAACACGGCTCGAGTGCAACGATGCAGACCGTGTGATGCTCAACATTGATAAAACGTTTTTTCTTCGGCGCATCGTCAAACTGAAATATCGCCCAGATAGCAGCGGTCAGAACGGTTGGTAAAGATTTTTCATATACCGTTTTTACCGCAAAAAAAGAACTTCTAATTCGGCATACGGTCGATTTTTGAGGGTATTCGGTCGTCATTTCGTTATAATCATCTCAGTTTTATTTCTTATGGTTTATCTATCAGCGCAAGACGATGTCAGATGGAGGTCTGAATGTACAAGCGCACCAAGATTGTATGCACCATGGGTCCCGCCTGCGATAGCGACGAGACCATCCGCGAGATGATCAAGGCGGGCATGAACGTCGCCCGTTTTAACTTCTCGCACGGATCCTACGACGAGCACCACGGTCGCATCGAGCGCGTCCGTCGTATTTCCAAGGAGCTCGGTATGCCCGTCGGCATCCTGCTCGACACCAAGGGCCCCGAGGTCCGCACCGGCCTTCTGGTCGACGGCAAGAAGGTTGCCGTCAAGACCGGCGACAAGATCGTCGTTACTGCTCAGCCCACGACCGAGGATTTCCACGGCACCGCTGAGCACATCTCCCTCGACTACCTGGCTCTGCCCTCCGAGGTCGAGAAGGGCTCCCTCATCCTGATCGATGACGGCCTGGTTGCCCTTGAGGTCGAGTCCGTCAGCGGCCAGGACATGACCTGCGTCGTTAAGAACGACGGCCTGATCGGCGAGCGCAAGGGCGTCAACATGCCCAACGTCAACATCTCGCTGCCCGCTATCACCGAGCGCGATCGTCAGGACATCCTCTTTGGCCTGACCGAGAACATCGACTACATCGCCGCTTCCTTCATCCGTGACGGCGAGTCCGTCCGCGGCATCCGCGAGCTTTGCCGCGAGAACGGCGGCGAGCACGTGACGATCTTCCCGAAGATCGAGTGCGCCCTGGGCGTCGAGAACTTCGACGAGATCCTCGAGGCTTCCGACGGTATCATGGTCGCCCGTGGCGACCTGGGCATCGAGATCAAGCCCGAGCTCGTTCCGCACATCCAGAAGGAGATCATCGCCAAGTGCAACGCGGCCTACAAGCCCGTTATCACCGCTACGCAGATGCTCGACTCCATGCAGCAGAACCCGCGCCCGACGCGCGCCGAGGTTGCCGACGTTGCTAACGCCATCTACGACGGCACCGACGCCGTTATGCTCTCTGGCGAGTCCGCTGCCGGTAAGTACCCGGTCGAGGCCGTTAAGATGCAGGCCAGCATTGCTCTCGAGACCGAGAAGTACCTCCCGGCCCACGCTCCGCTCGAGGTTCCGGCCGACGCTCATGGCACCCGTGTCGTCAACAACGTTGTGGGTATGTCCGCTGTGAACATGGCCACCACCGTTGGCGCCAAGTGCATCACCGTGCCGACGACCACCGGTCGTACCGCTCGCCTGATTTCGCACTTCCGTCCCAACATGCCGATCTGCGCGTTCTCCCGCCACGAGTGGGCCGTCCAGCAGATGATCATGTACTGGGGCGTTATCCCGCATCAGGCCGAGATTACCCAGGGCACCGTCAACGGCACGATCGTCAAGGCGATCGAGACCGCTAAGGAGCTCGGCTACGTCGAGGCCGGCGACCTGACCGTCGCTACCGCCGGCGATCCCCGCATGAGCGTCCAGCTCGAGGACAAGGTCTCCTCGACCAACGTCGCTTACGTCGCTCAGGTGCGCTAAAACGCACTTGCAAGCATACTTGCATTGCAAAGGGGCCCTTCGCCTTCCGGGCCCCTTTTTTAAGACCTTCTCCATATGTCACTTCATCGATTTGCGTTCAGTCGCAAGCCTCTCCGATACCGAGCGCACCACCGAAGACGCCCTGCGAGGGGAGCCGTTGGTCAATTGGGGTGAACTGTTCACCGTCAAGCCGGCCGACTAGCAGCTAGCAATCAGAGGGACTGTGGGGACGTCAGAAGCGGCAACGCGAGCCGCAAAACCCGCCTCGGTCAGCTCGATGACCTCGGTAAACGTTTCGTCGAAGAATTCCTCGGTCAGCAGGCGGTATGGCGGATGGTCGGGCTCGCCGGGGTTTTCGCGCACGATCTCGTGCATAACGCCGATGGTCTTGAGCACATACTCCTTATGGATGGGATACTGCCCAAAACGCGTCGCCGCAGTATACAGGCGATCGGTCGCGCGCGGAATCGAAACAATGCCGAGCGTCTTGCCAAACCAGTCAAAGTCGCCTTGCTTTTTAATGCGGAACTCCTCGCACGGCTTGCCGCCGTGCGCCTCCAGGTACTGATTCACGCGCGTATTCCATACGGTATCGGCCACCAGATGCGACCAGACACCCAGCGTCAAATCGAGCAACGACTGCGCCACGTCCTCGGACGCAAGCGAGAACTCACGAGCGCCGGGACCGACAACCGGCTCGGCATCCCTGTAGCGCTGGGGATAGTGCACGCGATTCAGTCGCTCGCGCTCCTCGATAATCGAGGTCGCCGCGGCTGGCGCACCGGTGGGCGAACTTTTAAGCAACGGTGCCACATAGGTATCCCAGAACTCATGCTCACGAGGCTTAGGGATAGGCTCGGGCTTTGCAAAGTGCGTAATGCGGTACGGGATGGGATCGGCGATGCCAGGGACCATATAGCCCACGAAGATATCCGGAACCACGCAGCCAAACAAAAAGGCATTGCGGTCGCGCACGCTATTGGCAAGCGCACCGGTGCGCTCCAGCAAACGCTCCGTCTGAGCGATATGAATGTTCCAGCTTGGCATAGCCACCCCCATAAAAAACCTGGATAACTATACCATCACGGCAAAGCCGCGCGGGCGGCTACGCACGCTCTACGCAGCAACTAGTCCGTAGCACCGCTTTCGGTTCCATACGACGACACCGGCGCCTCGACCACATGGTGATATCGATCGATATAGATGGCGCGGGCACCCAGGCGCCGCACCAAATCCTGATGATGTGTGCTCATCAAGACCGTCTTACCCGCCGCGACGTAGGCCAGCAAGAAGTTGACCACGATGTCGCATGAATCCTCGTCAAGTCCGTTGGTAGGCTCGTCGAGTACCAGGATATCGGGGTTCATCGACACGACGGCAGCCAGCGCAACGCGCTTCTTTTGTCCGCCCGAGAGCTGATAGGGAGAGGCGTCGGCAAGGTCGGCAACCTGGAACAGCTCCATGGCATCGCTCACGCGGCGCTCGAGCTCGTCTGCCGGCAGCCCCATCTGGGCGGGGCCAAACGCGACCTCCTCACCGACCGTGGCGCAAAAGAGCTGCGCATCGGCATTCTGGAACACAAAGCCCACGCGCTGATGGAACCGCTGGGCAACCGCGGAATCCTTGAGATATGCCGCATCGACCGCATGCCCGTCAAACAGATACGTGCCCGCGTCCACAAGTTCAAGGCCGTTGATAAGGCGCATGATCGTCGTCTTGCCGCAGCCGTTGGGACCGAGCAGGGCAACAAGCTCCCCACGGTCCACCTGCAGCGAAACGCCATCGACCACCGTATGGCCCGCATAGGAAAACACCACGTCGCGAAATTCGATGAGCGGCGTGATCTCGGTGCCGCCAGCACCGCTCGCACCCATCGCGCCATTCGTATCGTTTGCCAAAACGTCGCCCTTTCCTATTCGCATCGACGGATCGACCGCCCGCGCTACAGCGCCGCGCACAATACGGCGAGCAGCACCACAACGGCCGCGTAAACGGCATCGCGCCAGCCAAACCTGGCGCGCGCGGGAGCCGGATACGCACCGGCAAAGCCGCGGCAAAGCATAGCCTCGTCCATCGCGCGGCTGCATTTCATCGCCTTGATAAAGGTCATGCCCATGATACCCGCGATCGAATCGGTACGCGAAAATCCCTCGGGCGCACGGCCAACGCTGCGCAGCATGACCGATTCGCACAGATCGTGCGCCGTACGACCCAGCACCTCGATGTGCTTGAGCGCCATATCAAACGTAAAGATAACTTCGTCGGGTAGATGCAGCATCTTGAGCGCCGCCGACATGCGGCTCCACGTGAGGGTCCACGAAACGCCCAGCACCAGCGAGACATTAATGAAGGTCTTGAGCGCAATCTTGAGCATGGCGCCCGTAGCGGAAGCACCCAGCAGCAGGGCAGGCAGCGCCAAAACCACTGCGAGCCCCGCGGCGCCAAGCGCCGGCACAAAGGTCGTGCGCAGCCCGCGTACGGGACGCACGGCAACGAGCACCAGCGCAATGGCCGCCATCAACATGAGGTACAGCGGGCTCTGTGTCAGACACACGCACAGGACGCAGACGAACATCCCCACCAGGCGCACCGGAGCCGAAACGCAAGAAAGGGCACGGTCGACCATCGACCCGCCCTCGTGCGCGCCCCCACCCAGGCGAACCCGCTCAAGCAGGCTCGCCAGGTGCAGGACATTCTTTTGCATCACGCGATGCCGAGCCCCCACGGGCTCGTAACGCTGCTCGACCGCAAGCCAGCTAGGCAGCTCGGCTATTGCCATGAGCACCGCTTTCCTTAACCGTCAGCGAGATCAGACGGAATGCGGTGGTAAGCACCGCCACGCCAATCACGCCGGACAGGATATACATGGCAGCCTGACCGGCAAAGCCAAGACCCTGCTCCTCGGAATAGGCCTGCAGGTAATCACCCGTAGGCAGAGCGTCGGCAAAGGTCGGGGTATCGAGGCCGACCGAAGCCTGCAGACTGTCGTCACCAGCCTCCTGAACGGCGGTCGCGGCGCCCTCGGCGTCCCACTCGCCCCATGCGTCACCTGTGGCAAGCAAGCCGAACGGCGTAGCCACGACAAGCACGGCGACCAGAATGAGCGTGGGGACCAGCGAGGTCTTCTTGGCAGTACCATCGCCGGCAAGCTGTCCATCGACGGCCTCGGGCCCGACGATAACACTCGGCGCCGTCTTCTTAATGAAACCGTAGATGGCGGCCGTCGCCACGCCCTCGATCACGCCGGCAACCAGCATATGCGGGATCAACATGGCCGGAATAGCCACGGACAGCGGGAAGGGGCAGTACAGCGGCGCGCCCGAAGCGTTGGTAAAGAGCATCGGCTGAATACCAAACTCGATTGCCGCGCACAGGGCCGCCAGGCACAGGCCGACCCAGCCGCTTACGACGGCCGAAACCGAGGTGCCCCAGCCCTTGCCATGCAAACGGCTGTTGAGCGCACGAAACACGATAGCAGCGGCAAACGGCAGCACGAAGGCCATGTTAAAGCAGTTGGCGCCAAAGGACAGGATGCCGCCGTCGCCAAACAGCAGCGCCTGCAGCGCCAGCGCGACCGAGACAGCGATAGCCGCGGCCTCGGGGCCTAGCAGCAGCGCAATGAGGGCGCCGCCGACGGCGTGGCCTGTGGTGCCGCCAGGCAGCGGCACGTTGAACATCATGAGCAGGAAGGAGAACGCGGCGCAGATGCCCAGGAAAGCCATATGCTCGCGATCGAGCGTGGCGCGCACCTTCTTGATGCAGTGGACCCAAACGGGCACCATCGCCACCGCCATGACGGCATCGGTCTGCGGGGACAGATAATTATCTGGAATGTGCATGTACGCCTCCCGGTTATCGGCGCACAGAATTGCAACGCCGCTTGAATCACCTTGCCAGTGTTACGTATTGTCAGATTCGTAACACGCCGCGGGCTATCATAGCAAAACGGCGCGCTGCCGACAAAGCAGCACGCCGTTATGTAATGCGCGTGTCATATATGCAGGCTCAACGGTGCCTCATACCGAGCATAGCGGTCACGTAGGACTCGGCGGCAGCCACCGCTGGCCTATATCCGGCGCAAGCCCTAGCCGCGGACCTCGCCGTTTACGCCCTTGCACACCTTGGTGACGATCTTCTGGTGCGCCTTCTCAACCTCTTCGCTGGTGAGCGTGTGGTCGTCGGAGCGATACGTAAGCGCAAAGGCCATGGACTTCTTGCCCGCTCCGATGCGGATGGGATCGCGGTAGACGTCGAACAGGCGCACGCCCTCGAGCAGCTTGCCGCCGGCGCTGGTAATGCGGCGCTCAAGATCCTCGCAGGTCACGGTGTTGTCGACCACGATAGCAAGGTCGTGCTCAACGGCAGGGTACTGCGAGAACTCGCGGTAGTTCTCCTGGTTGCGGGCGCCCTTGATCAGCTTGTCCAGGTCGAGCTCAAAGGCAACGACGACCTCGTCGATGCCCATGGCTTCGCGCGCCTCGGGGTGAATCTCGCCGACCCAGCCCAGCACGGTGCCGCCGGACAGAACCTCGGCCGCACGACCCGGCTGCAAGAAAGCGTAGCCCTCGCCCTCGACGGGACGGAAGCGAACCTTCTCGATACGCAGCTGAGCCAGCAGCTCCTCGACAATGCCCTTGCCAAAGAAGAAGCGCAGCTTGCGGTACTTCATGTTCCAGGACTGCTCGCTCCACTGGCCCGAAAGCACACCCGCCACGGACTTGGTCTCCTTGGGCAGGCTGGCGTTCTCGCGACCGTGGAACAGGCTGCCGACCTCGTACAGGTGCACGTTGGGCGTGCCGTGCGCCTCGTTGTAGGCCACGGACTGCAGCAGGCCCGGCAGCAGCGAACGACGCATCTCGGTCTGCTCGGCTACCAGCGGGTTCATAAGCACCACGGGGCAGCCGCGGCCCTCGGTGGACATGCCGATCTTCTCCAGGTCGCCCGGGGCGGCAAAGCCAAAGGTCGTGGTCTCGTTAAGGCCGCAGGCGCGCAGGATCTCGCCGACCTTGCGGGTGAGCTTCTGCTCGCGGGTCAGGCCGCCGATGTGGTTCTTGGCAGCCGGGATGGTCGCCGTCACACGGCCCATGCCCCACAGGCGCAGGACCTCCTCGATCAGATCGATCTCGCGCGGCAGGTCGGGGCGGAAGCTCGGCGGAGTGACCATAAAGTCCTCGCCGTCGCGCTCGACGGTGCAGCCCAGGCGAGTGAGCGAACGCTCGATAAAGTCGGGCTCGATGTCGGCGCCGCAGATGGCATGCACGCGGGCCAGGCGCAGCTTAATGCTGTCGATGGTCTTGGGCGCGGGGAACACATCCACGTAGCCGGGAGCGACCTCGCCGCCGGCGATCTCCTCGATCAGCGCGCACGTGACGTTGGCGACGTCCACGCAGCCGGTCTCGTCGACCTGGCGCTCAAAGCGAATGGAGGCATCGGAGATCAGCGACAGGTCGCGGCTGGTGTGCGAGGTGCGACCGGCGTTGAAGCAGGCACTCTCGACCATCACGTCGACGGTGTCGTCCTCGATCTCGGAATCCATGCCGCCCATGACGCCGGCCAACGCCACGGGGCGCTCGCCGTCGGTGATAAGGCCCATGCCGGCGTCGAGCACGCGCTCCTCGCCGTCGAGCGTCGTGAACTTCTCGTCCTGCTGGGCGGCGCGAACCACCACGCGACGCCTGCCCTCGCGCTCGGCAAAGGTGTCCAGGTCAAAGGCGTGCAGCGGCTGACCGGTAAGCATCATCACATAGTTGGTGATGTCGACGATGTTGTTGTGCGGGCGCACGCCCAGGGCGTTGAGGCGCTTGACCATCCAGTCGGGCGAGGGGCCGACCTTCACGTTGCGCACGATGCGGGCGACGTAGCGGTCGCACAGGCCCTCGTCGGCGATCTCGACAGAAAGCTCGTCGTCGGTCGCGCGGCCAGTCTCGGCCTTGATGGCGGGCAGCTCAACGTGGAAATCGCGGTCGAAGATGGCGCCGGTCTCGCGGGCCATGCCGATCATGGACAGGCAGTCGGGACGGTTGGGCGTGATCTCGCAGTCGAGCACGGTGTCGCTCGAGCCCACGTACTCGGCAAACGGCATGCCGCAGGGCGTATCCTCGGGCAGGATCATGATGCCGGAGTGGTCGCCGCCCAGGCCGAGCTCGCGCGCGGAGCAGTTCATGCCCATGGACACGACGCCGCGAAGCTTGCTCTTCTTGATCTTGACGTCGCCGGGAAGCACAGCGCCGATCATTGCCGTGACGATGTGGTCGCCAGCCTCGAAGTTCTGCGCGCCGCAGACGATCTGCAGCGGAGCGGGGTTGCCGTCGGCGTCGAGATTCTTGTCGCCCACATCGACCGAGCACACATACATGTGGTCGCTATCGGGGTGCGGGGTCTTGGTGAGCACCTTGGCGGTCACCACGTGGTCGAAGGACTCGCCCACGGTGTCGATCGCCTCGACCTCGGTGCCGGTACGGATATATTCGTCCGAAAGGGTCTTGGGATCCTCCGGAATATCGATCATGGTCTTGAGCCAGTCGTAAGAAACGCGCATCTAACTGGTCTCCTTTCATAAATGCGGCTTTGAGCCGGAAACTGCAACTAAGAAGAAAGCGTTCTAGAACTGGTTCAAGAACCTCATGTCACCGGTCATCAACGTGCGCAGGTCGGGCAGGTCGTAGCGCAGTGCCGCGACGCGCTCGGCGCCAATACCAAAGGCGAAGCCGGTGTACTTCTCGGGGTCGATGCCACAGTTGATCAGGACGTTGGGGTCGACCATGCCGCAGCCCAGAATCTCGATCCAGCCGCTGTGCTTGCAGAAGTTGCAGCCCTTGCCGCCGCACACGTGGCAGCTCACGTCCACCTCGCAGGAAGGCTCGGTGAAGGGGAAGAAGTGCGGGCGATAGCGCGTCTTGCGATCCTCACCAAACATGCACTTAACAAAGTAGTCGAGCGTGCCCTTAAGATCGCCAAAGGTGATACCCTCGTCGACGACCAGGCCCTCAATCTGGTTGAACTGCGGCAGGTGGCAGGCGTCGGCCGTGTCGGGACGATAGACGGTGCCCGGGCAGATCATGTAGATGGGCGGCTTTTGCGACTCCATGGTGTGGATCTGCACGCCCGAGGTCTGGGTGCGCAGCAGCACGTCGGACTCGCCGCGCACCCGCGAGGTGTCGCCGGACAGGTCGTGCACGTAGAAGGTGTCGCGGGCCGAGCGGCTCGGGTGATCCATGGGGGCGTTGAGCGCGGTGAAGTTGTAGTAAGAGGTGTCGACCATGGGACCGGACTCGACGGTGTAGCCGATGCCGCAGAAGATGTCCTCGGCCTCCTCGATGATCTGCTTGATCAGGTGCTGGTGACCGATCTGCGGACGGATGCCCGGCAGCGTGATGTCGACGGCCTCGTGCTCGAGTGCGCGCTTGAGGGCGGCGGCCTTCATCTCGGTGGTGCGCTCGTCGAGCATACCCTCGATCAGTTGGCGCATCTCGTTGGCGCGCTTGCCCATCACGGGACGATCCTCGGGGGCGAGCTTGCCCATCATGCGCATCAGGCCGGTGATGCGGCCCTTGCGGCCGAGCAGCTCAACGCGCGCGGCCTCGAGCTTGGCGGCGTCGTCGGCGCCTGCGACGAGCTCCTTGGCCTCTTCCTCGAGTTTGACCAGATCATCAATCAGACTCATGTCTTCCCTTTCGTCTCTCGCGCTCCCCGCTCGCCGGGACGACTGCCGCCGCCTGACGTTGCGAAAACGCGGCCCGGTTCGGTAACAAAAAACCGCCCTCGGGCATGTGCATTGCCCAAGGACGGTTGAATTCCGCGGTACCACCTTGTTTGACCCGGCGGATGTCTGGCCCGCCGCGCCCACTCTTTGCCCCTTGTCGCGAGGCTCACGGCTTCCCTACTGGGGCTTCGCCGCCGCTGGCCGCGCGCCCGTTGAGGTCGCTGCTCGGGAGTGAACGCTTGGCCCTTGCCACCGCAGGAAGGTTTGCAGCCCATGACCTTCCCTCTCTTGTCGGCGACGCGGCGGGCAAAACCCTCTCCGTCAACGCATTGGGCTATAGGATAACACATTCTGCGAGCATATCGCCGCGTTCCGTTTTGTTCGCACTGGGTACAAGGCAGGCCTTGATTATCAACTTTATCCGAACACCTCCCACATTCATCCGCACATGTGCGG
>CALGZX010000118.1 GCA_937934165.1 uncultured Collinsella sp. | reverse complement strand
GCCACGACTCGTCTATATCTGCCATATGGATACCGTTACGCTGGGCGATGGCTGGGACGCGGACATTCCGCCGCTCGGGACGGTTGTGCGCGACGGCAAGCTCTATGGCCGCGGTGCCTGCGATATGAAGGGTGGCCTGGCCTGCGCCATTGCCGCACTGGTCCATACGCTCGAGCGCGTGGCGACGGATGGCGCGCTGCCCCGCCGCGGCTTTTCGCTCATCTGCTCGGTCGACGAGGAAGACTTTATGCGAGGCTCCGAGGCAGCCATCGATGCCGGCTGGGTCGGTTCGCGCGAATGGGTGCTGGATACCGAGCCCACCGACGGACAGATTCAAGTGGCGCACAAGGGGCGTACGTGGTTCGAGATTGAAATGGCTGGCGTGACAGCGCATGCGAGCCAGCCCTGGAAGGGCGCGGATGCCGTCGCCGCCATGGCCGAGGTCGTGTGCTCGCTTCGCCGCGCATTTGCGGCGCTGCCCGTGCATAATGAGCTGGGGCCTTCGACCATCACGTTTGGCCAAATCGAGGGCGGATATCGCCCCTACGTCGTACCCGACCGCGCCAAAGTCTGGGTCGACATGCGCCTGACCCCGCCGACCGATACGGCCGCCGCGACGCGCATGGTAGAGCAGGCCATCGCCGTCGCCGAAGCCGCCGTTCCCGGTTGCCATGGCAGCTACACCGTGACGGGCGACCGCCCCGCCATCGAGCGCGACCCGAACTCTCCCCTTCTAGCAGCGCTCAAGCGTGCCGCCGATGACGTGACGGACGCGGACACGACCGTCGGCTTCTTTACCGGCTACACCGACACCGCCGTCATTGCCGGCAAGACAGGTAACCGCAATTGCATGAGCTACGGTCCCGGGTCGCTCGCGCTCGCGCACAAGCCCAACGAATATGTGCCCCACGCCGATATCGTTCGTTGTCAGCAGGTGCTAATCGCGCTCGCCGATAACGTGCTCTGGGACGCGAGCGGCCAAGTTGGGGCATAATAAGCCGCGAACAAACCGACTCGTGCGTTAGGACCGCCCATGAAAGCACTTCCGTTTCCCTGCATCCGCCCGGCTCAGGACCGCGTGCTCGAGGCGCTGCCTGCAATGGACAGCATCATGAGCGGCAACGATGCTCTGCGCGGAGCCATTGCCGATGGTCTGATGCTCAAGGACCCGGGTGCGGCGTATTACGTGTACGAATGCTCGGGCGAGCCGGGACGTGTGACGGGTGTCGTGGCGATCTGCCCGACGAGTGTACTTGCGGGCGGCAAGGGCGATGCCAGCGCCGACGTGGCCGCCGCCGCGCGCGCGATCGCCGAGCTCAAGGTGCAGCCGCGCCCCGTGTCGCTCGCCTACGAGGCGTCGCCCGTCATGGACATCATCCTGGGCGCTGCCAAAGAGGGCGCCTCGCTCTACGCCGTCACCGACCCCGCGGGTATTACGCACCGCGTGTGGGAGGTCAAGCGCGAGGACGCCGTCGGCGCCATCCGTGCCATGCTCGACCAGGCGCCGGAGCCGGCACTGGCCGACGACCCTGCCTACGCTGCCGCACTAGTCGAGGCATCACAGCTCCTGGCCGATGAGGCCCGTTCCGCCGGAACGTACACCGGCAAGGAGCCGTTCAACTTTACCGTTGCCGTGCTCTTCCCCGCTGCGCAGGTCAGCGGCGGCGCACCGCAGGTTCCGACGGGTCTGCTCACGCACCAAGTCGCGCGGTTCTAGCAAGACCAGACCGCGCAGCACAAAAATCGGCAGCTCAACAAACAGGGGGCGGAGATGCAGCAGGTACATGCATCTGCGCCCCTTTTGCGTCGAGAAGTTATGCCAGCGACCCGTGCCGCCACGCTCGCGTTATCCCCGTTGCGGGCCTGCTGCCGCCACAAGTGGTTCAAGCCCCAGCTCGCGCGCGTAATCCTCCTGCGTAAAGACTTCGACAAGTTCAAACGTATCGGCCGTATCGTCAAACGCAAAATGCAGCACTGAGCAGTTGCCCGGCACGCGTTCGCGCTCGTCTGCCGCCGCGCCCCGCACGTGGTCCAAAAACTCCTTGATAGCCGAGCCATGGCTCACCGCGAGCACGCACTCGTGGTCCGGACGTCGCATAAGATCGGTTATCGTCGCCGCCATGCGCTCGCGCACCTGCATCTGGCTCTCGCCGCCAAACTGACGATAGAAATCTCGCCACGGGCGCTCGGGCATAAGCATCACGCGCTCGGCCTCAAAGTCGCCAAAGAACCACTCACGCAGACCGTCCAGGCGCTCGTACGCCAAGCCCGGCCACAGGTTGGCGATAGTCTGCTCGGTGCGATGAAGCGTGGAGGTGTAGGCATGATCGGGCTCAATGCCGCACGCACGTAAAAACATGCCGGCGCGCGCCGCCTGGTCGCAACCCAACTGCGTAAGCGGCGAGTCACTCCACCCCTGAATGATACGCTTGAGGTTGAATATCGTCTGTCCATGACGGACCAGATACAGATCTTTATTCATAGGGGTCCTTTCGTTCGTTACCAATCAAGGAGCGAAAACGCCCCGTCGCAATAGCCAAAATGAAGCACGGCTCCGTTGTCGGGTAGCTCTCCCCTGCCAGTCACATACTCAAGAAACTCCTGGCAGGCTGAGCCGTGGGAAACCGCCAGCACGCAGTCGTGCTGCGGCCTGGCCATGATGCGCGACAGCACCGCGACCATACGCGACTGGAGCTGCACTTCAGACTCGCCACCAAAGGCCACCGGATAATCACCCCAGGGCTGCGGCGGCATATCGCGATTTGATGTGCCCTCCAGCGAGCCCAAATGCCACTCGCGTAGGTCATCGACCAGCTCTATCGAGCAGCCCTCGCCAGCAATTAGCTCAGCCGTACGCCGCGCCCGGCCCAACGGGGAGGAATACACACGGTCAAAGGTCACGCCACGCGCCTCAAACGCCGCGCGCGTCGCCAGCGCCTGCTCGCGCCCGCGCGCCGTAAGCGGCGAATCGTGCCCACCCTGCAAAATGTTCTGCACGTTGAGCTCAGTCTGCCCATGCCGCACCAAATACAAATCTGCCACACGCCCTCCTCTCGCACCACCGCAAAGGGGACAGGTACCTTTGTGGTGGTTTACCGCCGGATCACACCGCGGTGACGCTCAACTACAGCAGTACGTCGGCGAGCGAACGCTTGGGTACGTGGTGCACCCGTGCCTCGTCGCGCCAATAATTGATGGAGCCATCGGGGTTGGAATCGATCGCATCGATCACCTGCGTCTCGGCCGGAACGCCAAACGCCATGATCAGCTTGAGCTCATACTTGTCGCTATCGAGCCCCATGGCATCGATCGCGTGGGGCGTAAAGGCCTTGAACATGCAGGCAGCCACCTCGGGCGTGGCGCTGCGGGCGGCGAGCATCATCGTCTGCGCGGCAATGCCCGTGTCGACCTCAGTAATAGGAGCGGCGGGCTTACCCGGAACGGCGCGCTCGGCAAGAATCGCGATGTAGCCGGTCGGGCGCTCACCCTCGGCAGGACCCGGCCAGTCCTTAAGCGCGCCGGCCCATGCAAGCTCGTCAAACACGCGAGCGCAGTCCTCGGAACCGCTCACCACATGAAAACGAAGACGCTGAGCATTGGCACCACAGGGAGCCAGGTGAGCCAGCTCTGCCAGCTCGAGCAAAAACTCACGCGGCACGCGCATGGACTCGTCAAAGCGACGGCACGTACGGGCGCGGCGGACCAGCGCGTCAAACGTGTCCAGGCCGAGCTTTTCGCAACCTTGCTTTGACATCGACTCCGCGCTAGACGGCGCCGCGGGAACTGTTTCGTTCATAGGGACCCCCAATTTCGGGCAATTGTTCTTAGGAAAATCTAACCTAAAACGTAGGCAATAACGAACAGGGCCGCAATGTTCTACACCTGTTGAATAGAAAATCGCGACGTGGGGAACAACGGAAACAATTCGGGGCCTTTGGGTTACGTTTCACCCTCCCCGACCCATACGCCAGCGCCTTTAGGCGATACTGGTCGTAACGGTCAAGGCTTACGCCGCACGGAAAGGAGACATTATGGGCATCTTTAAGAATGATGACCAAAAATCGAGCCAGTTTGGATTTGACGAGAAAAGCATGGCAGGCAAGGCCGTCAAGGCCGTGCGCTGGATTTACGCCATCACGGGCGTCTTGGCGCTCGTCGCCGGCATCGCACTGCTGTTTGCGCCCGCCAAGTCCCTCGTCTTCCTAACGACCGTCTTGGGCTTCTACTTTGTGATCACGGCCGCGATCAGGCTGTTTACCGCTGTTTTCGAGCCACTGCTGCCCACCGGCTGGCGCGTGACGAGCATCATCTCCAACCTACTCATTATCTTGGGCGGCGTCATAATCCTGCGCAACCAGGCCTTCTCGACCGCAACGCTCACCACGATGGTGGTTATCGTGGCCGGCTTTGGCTGGATCGTCGAAGGTGTCATGTCCATTCTGGAGTCCGAGCTTTCGTCCGACCGTGCCCTCGCCATCCTGAGCGGCGCGCTCTCCATCATCGCCGGCATGTTCGTGTTTATCTATCCGCTGTGGTCGGCCAAGATGCTCGTCATCTTTAGCGGCGCCGCACTGCTGGTGTTTGGCGTAACGCTGATTGTCCGCGCCATTCAGTTTGGCAAACTGGTGCACTAGATGCCAAGGACGCTCTTTATTGATGCCGACGCCTGCCCGGTCACGCGCGAGTCGATTGACTGCGCGCGGCGGGCGGGCGTCGCCGTTGTTATCGCCGGCAACAGCACGCAAAACCTGGAACGGCACATTCGCCGCGACGACCCGCGCGATGCCGAGCACGCGCGACGCGGCTTTTGGGTCACGACGCTCGATGTGAGCGTGGGCGCCGACAGCGCCGACTTTGCCATTGTCGAACGCCTGCAGGCGGGCGACGTAGTCGTGACGCAGGACATTGGCTTGGCGAGCATGGCGCTCGGGCGCGATGCCGCCGCCATCGGCGTGCGCGGGCGCGTCTACGACAAAGCGACCATCGACATGCAGTTGTTTATTCGCCACGAGGAAAAGAAGGTACGCCGCGCCGGGGGACGCACTCGCGGACCGGCGGCATTTACCAGCGAAGACCGGGCCCGCTTTAAACGCAACCTCACCGAGCTGCTGCGCTAACCAAGGTAGATTTTCGGGACATGCCCGGAAATCTACCTTTTTGTTTTGAGCGGTGTGAGCGCTCGGAATCCATGGCTCAACAAAAAAACGGGCTTCAAAATGCCATGCGTCGCCGCATTGCGCAGGCGCCGAGCATGGCTATTTGAAGCCCATTTTTTAGGCCTACTTAGAGGCCGAAGGCGGATAGGATAAGGCCCCAGCCGGCGCCGATGACGTACATCATGACCAGGAACACGGCGTTTTCACGAGCGCTGCGGTTGGTGCGGAACAGGACAAGATAGCCCACGCCGGCGGAAATGAGCGTGCCGGCGAGCATCGGCGCCAGCTGTAGCGCGCCCTCCAGGTACAGCTGCGTAATGACCACGCTGGCCGAGCAGTTGGGGATCAGGCCGACGAGTGCCGAGCCCAAGACGGCGAGCGTCTCGTTGCCACGCAGGAACTGCTCGATCGCGGACTCTCCGAAGGTCTCGAGCACGGCAACTAGAATCAGCGTCACCAGGAAAATAAAAACCGAAACCTGCACGGTGTGCGAGATCGCGCTGCGGATAATCGACAGGACGGGCGCACCTTCGTGGGAGTGACCGTGGTCGTGCCCATGGCCGTGGTGGTGCTCATGCTCGCCTGCGTGACCGTGGTCATGGCTGTGTCCGTGGTCGCGCTCGTGTTCATCTTCATCATCATCGCAACCGCAATGGTCGCGCTCGCACAACTCGTGGATGTGGTCGGCGCTCACGCCCGCCTCGGCCACTTCATCAATGATGTCGCCCCCGGTATGGTCGTCGTGCGCGCAGTTCACATGAGCCGGATTGGCAGCGGTCCCCAGCACGGTACGGCGAATCGCCGCATGCGCGCGGGCATTACGACGAAGGCCGCGGATAGCCGCGTCCACGATAAAGCCCGTGACCAGCGCGATCAGTGCCTTCGAAGCCAAAAGCATCGCCATGGTCTGCACGGGCACCTGCTCGGCGAGCAACAGCGGCAGCATCTCATCGGAGGTCGAGAGGAACACGGCGACCAGCGTGCCCAGCGTCACGACACGGCCGGCGTACAGCGTTGCTGCCATGGCCGAAAATCCGCACTGCGGCACAATGCCCAGCAGCGAGCCAGCCACGGGACCCGCAGCGCCGGCGCGCTTGATAGCGCCGTTGACGCGGTCGCCCGCAACGTGCTCAAGTGTCTCGAGAGCAAGATACGTCACCAACAAAAACGGCGCCAGCGAGAGCGTGTCCTTGCCGGCGTCGAGCAGAATATCAATCAGCAAATCCATGACGGATGGAACCTTTCATGTCTTTCGGCAGCATTGTAAAAGTCCTAGCGGTCAACTAGGGTATTGTAGTTGTCCTAGGCGCGATGCCAATAGTTGCCCATGGTAAACTATCATCTCGCCACATCTCAATGAACCCGAGCCGCGCGGTGCGGCCCGTCCAAGGAGCAGTTATATGAACGTTTCACAAGCACTCGAATACGAGCGCCAGCCGTTTATTCCCATGTTTATCTATGGCGATCACGGCGCCATGGAGTCCGAGCGCCAGAAGGGCGAAGAGGCCCTTAAGGTGCTCGAAACCGAGTACTTTACCGCCGAGGGCGACCCCAGCTTCGACTTTGCCACCGTGCGCGACCTGGCTGACCGCAACCGCGACCTGTGCGACCAGATTGGCGAGGCACGCCTGCGCAACGTGACGCCCGCGACGCTTTCGCGCGGCCTGTCCGATGCCGACACCTGCGCCGCCATCGGCAAGATGCAAAAGCGCACCGCCGCGTCCGTTATGCGCGAAATCCGCGGCGACCGCGACGCGCTCGGCGTGGCCTACGCCCGCAAGCCCATCCAGGGCACCGTGCTCGGTATCGACATCGAGACCACCGGCCGTGCACCCGAGCGCGGCTATATCATCAACGTGGGCTGGGAGATCATGGAGCTCACCAGCGACGCCGTCCCGCATGACGCCGAGGCACACTACTGCGGCCTGCCCGACATCTACCGCGGCGAGGATGTGCCGCTATCGAACATCCATCACATTACCTGGGACGACATCGACGGCAAAAAACCATTCCGCGAGAACAAGGAACTGCAGAAGCAGCTGCTCAAACTTATGAAGAAGTACCCGTACATGGCGCATAACGCCGCGTTCGAAGACAGTTGGTTCAAGATCCACCTGGACGGTTACGCCGAGGCACGCCGCGCCGGCAAGATCATCGTCATCGACTCGCGCCAGATCTGCCGCAGCCTGGATGCCGACGTCCGCTCGCTCCCCCGCGAGTCCGCGCCCGCGGCGCTCGAGAACTGGGCGCGCCGCCGTGGCACCCTCGCCGCCGACGCCAACGAGCAGCACCTGGGCCTCGACGACACCGACCTCATGCTCCGCACGGTTCAGGCCGAGTTCAACCTCAAGAACCTATTCGCGAAATAACCGATCCATCTGCGGGAGCGCCTGCCAGGCACAGCGCAATCCGTCTGGGCACACCGACACGCAGTAAACTAGGGCGCAGCCTTATGGCTGCACCCTAGTTTTCATCAAAACGAGCAAATACGCGTGCTTCACATAGTCGGCAGGTTGGCCCACCTACATTTTTCGAGTTGTTCGGCCAGCTGAACCACTAGTCAAGGCCCCTTGAACCGCAATCGAAGCTAAAATCGCCTTAATTTCGCAACCAAGCCCCATAAATCTACCTGAATCAATTCGAATAGGACGTTGCGATCGCACCTATTTGTATAGGATAAGGCCGAATAACTCAAATTATGTTGGTGAGGCATCTGAGCGGTCGGCAAAAACGCTTAGAAGCTACGAATCCGCAACTAAAGTTCATCAAAAAGGGGCAGCCGGCAGAAACCTCCCCAGCCAAAGCTGCTCCCTCAATACGACAGCTCAAAAACCCACCGTTCGCAGAAGATAAGCCGCGCCCCAATACCGTTGCCCGAAGTTTCGGGCGTATGCGGCGTCCGCTATGCCATCATGCGCGTATGGGAATCATTCTGTCACATACCACGGCACGCGCTGTATACCAAACAGCCAACTCGCTCGCAAGCTACGCGACCGGTCCCATACCTATGGAAAAGATCAGGGTGTCTGCGCCGACCACGTCCGACCTGGAAGCGGCACGAGCATGGCTCAACAGAAAGAATGTCGATTCTGAACGTATCCATGTGCTGACGTTTTCCAATAATGCCAAAAGGCACCGCAAGGGCTGCATCTGCCACTGCACGCACTATACGTTTGATGCAGAAAGCTACCTAGAACTCGAGCCGAACGTCTACATCGTCGATATCAAGCTGTGCGCGTTAGAAGCAACAGCCGACCTCAACCTTTCGGAGCTCGTTGAGTATTACTTTGAAATCTGCGGCTCCTACGCGCTTGGAACGTCCGACGAAACTCAATATCGCGAGCGCCCAGCCCTAACCAGCGTTGAAGAGCTCAGAGCCTTCTTTTCAGAGGCACCGGGGTATCGTGGATCTAATAAAGCACTTAAGGCACTTTCTTATGTACACGAAGGCTGTCGCTCCCCACTCGAAACGGCGTTTCTCATGATGCTGACAATGCCCAAGTCAATGGGTGGCTTAGCCATACGCGCTATCAAAACGGATTATCCAATCCCAGTCCCCAAAAGATACGCCGCCCTAACGCGACGGACGGTTTTCTACCTCGACGCGCTGCTCGAAAATTCGATGACCGATATCGAATACAACGGCTTTTACCACGACGAACCCGAGCAGCAATCAATTGACGAGGAGCGCCGAAACACGCTGCGAAACATGGGATATGCCGTTATCACAGTTAATCGTCATTCGTTTTTCAAACAGTCCGCTTTTAAACGGGTCATGGAAGCGATTCGCATTCGCGAGAAGATATGGCCCGGTCGACTCCCGGATAACTTCGCCATCCTGCAAGAAACTCTTCGTCAATTTGTCTTGCGGCGCTACTTCGAATACGGTCGCCGCGTCCTGGAGACACTCAAAGAAGAAGAGGCCGCCAAGCGCGAAATTGCAAGCCAATATCCGCAAGCTGATGACCCGAGCATCAACGATGTGCCCGAACCCGACGACATGCAACACGTCGGGGCCCTTGCTGAGGAAATCAATGGGGCTTGGGAATGCGACATGTTCGCAAAAATCGATGAAAACCGCACGGAAGACGACACGATTATTGATCTAATTGAGAATTCGCTCTTCTAAAGGCGATCTCTGCGGATGTCCACCTACATTTTTCGACTTATTCGGCCACCGATGTGCCAGATTGGCTGCAGCAATGCTCAATATAACTTTAGATAAAACTGATTCTGCAGGAACTCCCGTAGAGGAAGAACTGATTCTCGCGGTATTTGACACGATAAAGTACAAATATGAACAGTTCTAATGCTTCTCAAGGTGGCTTTCTTAGCATGCTAGCCGAACATCTCGAAATATGTTGGCGAGCATTGCGTCGATGTCTCCCAACCCACAGAAAATCGCAGAGGCGGCAAGCAGTCATCGAAATTAACGCAAATTGTATTGACATATGAACATACACTCATATAATCGAAAGCAAGTTATATGAGCGCATGTTCATATGAAAGGATATTGCAATGAGCATCCGCGTTGATGAAACGAAACCCGACATCGAGGCCACCGAACCCGCGATCCCCACCACCTGCTCGCCCGAGGACCTTCCCGACGAGGAGCTTCTCTACGACCTCGCCGACCTGTTCAAGGTCTTCAGCGACACCACGCGCATCAAGATCCTTTACGCCCTCATGGGCCGCGAGCTCTGCGTGGCAGACATCGCCGAAGCGACCGAAACCTCGCAGTCCGCGGTGTCGCACCAGCTGCGCACACTCAAGCAGTCGCACCTGGTTAAATTCCGGCGCGACGGGCGCAATATCCTATACTCGCTCGCCGACGACCACGTCTACACCATGCTCAACCAGGGCATGAGCCACATCTGCGAATAGCAGCCAACCACGGTACCAGCGCGGCCTGCACCCAAGCCGCAAAAACGGGAAAGGAACCCACCATGAAAAAGCAGTACAAGCTCGATGAGATCGATTGCGCCAACTGTGCGCGCGAGCTTCAGGACGAGCTGGCCAAGCTCGAGGGCGTCAAATCCGTGTCCGTCAACTTTATGACCCAGAAGCTGACGCTCGAGGCCGATGATGCTGAGTTCGACGAGGTGCTCAACCGCGTTGTTGAGTTTACGGCCGACGCCGAGCCGGACTGCGAGATTATTCTCTAGCCCAGGTTTACGCCAACCTGCAAGGCCGCGCTTGCTGCGGCCTTTGCTCGCGAAATTATATGAGCGAATGTTCATACATTCAAATGGGAGGATACGAGTCATGGCCACCGCCGACCCCAAAAAGAAAAAGAAGAAGCGCAAGAAAAAAGAATCACTCGAGCATAAGCGCAACCGCATCCTGGTAGCGCTGGGCATTTTTGCCGTGGTGTACGCCCTCGATGAGTTCAGCACCCTTACCGCCGCATTCGGCACCCCGGGCGACATCTACGCCAGCTTTGTGCTGTTCCTCGTGCCGTTTTTGATTGCCGGCTACGACGTACTGCAAAAGGCATTCAATAACATCCGCCGCGGCAAGGCCTTCGACGAGAGCTTCCTCATGGCCGTCGCAACCATCGGCGCATTTGCCATGGTGCTCTTCCCCGACACAGACCCGCACATGGCCGAAGGCGCCGCCGTCATGCTGTTCTACCAGGTCGGCGAGCTGTTCCAGGCATACGCCGTGGGCAAGAGCCGCAAGTCGATCAGCGCCATGATGGACATCGCGCCCGACTACGCTAACGTCGAGCAACCCGACGGCTCACTCGAACAGGTCTTCCCCGATGACATCGCGGTCGGCACCGTGATCGTGGTCAAGCCCGGCGAGCGCGTGCCTATCGACGGCGTCATCGTCGAGGGCGAAACCCAGCTCGACACCGCCGCCCTTACCGGTGAGTCGGTCCCCCGCCCGGCCAAAACCGGAGACGATATCATCAGCGGCTGCATCAACATGACGGGGCTCATCCACGTGCGCACCACCAAGCCCTTTGGCGAGTCCACCGTCGCACGCGTCCTGGAGCTCGTGGAGAATGCCAGCGAAAAGAAGGCACGCACCGAGAACTTCATCACGCGCTTTGCCCGCATCTACACGCCCGCCGTCACCGGCGCTGCCGCGGTGCTCGCGCTCGGCGGTGGCCTGGTCACCGGTGCCTGGTCCGACTGGATTCTGCGCGGCCTGACCTTCTTGGTCGTCAGCTGCCCGTGCGCGTTGGTGATCAGCGTGCCGCTTAGTTTCTTTGGCGGCATCGGCGGCGCATCCAAGCTGGGCGTTCTCATCAAGGGTTCTAACTACCTCGAGACGCTCGCCGACGTGGACACCGTCGTCTTTGACAAGACGGGCACCCTCACCAACGGCACGTTCTCGGTGGTCGCGGTACACCCCGAGGCCGGCTATACCGAGCAGTCGTTGCTCGAAGTCGCAGCCCTTGCTGAGTCGTTCTCCGATCACCCCATCGCGCAGTCCGTACGTGTCGCCTACCAGGGCGAGGTCGACCCCAAGCGCGTAAGCGACTCCACCAACGACGCGGGCCATGGCGTGACGGCAACCATCGACGGCAAGCACGTCGTCGTTGGCAACGCAAAGATGCTCGCCGCGGCCGGAGTCGAAGCGCCCGATTGCGAGGTCGTCGGAACGATTCTGCATGTGCTCGTTGACGGCGTGTACGCCGGCCACATCGTGATTGCAGACACCGTCAAGGCCGATGCTGAGCAAACGATTCGCGACCTGCACGCCGCCGGTGTCAAGCGCACCGTCATGCTCACGGGCGACCGCGAGGAGGTTGCGGCGTCTGTGGCCAAGCAACTCAGTCTCGACGAGTTCCACGCGCAGCTGCTGCCGGGCGATAAGGTCGAGCGCGTCGAGGCGCTGCTTGCAACCGAGAGTGGCAAGGGCAAGCTCGCCTTTGTGGGCGACGGCATCAACGATGCGCCCGTGCTTACGCGCGCCGATGTGGGCATTGCCATGGGCGCTATGGGTTCTGACGCTGCGATCGAGGCCGCCGATGTCGTGCTCATGGACGACAAGCCGTCCAACATTTCCCGCGCGATCCGCGTGGCACGCAAGACCATGACGATCGTCTGGCAGAACATCATCTTTGCGCTGGGCGTTAAGCTGCTGATCCTTGTGCTGGCAGCGCTGGGCATCGCCAACATGTGGCTTGCCGTGTTCGGCGACGTAGGCGTGGCGATCATCGCCATCCTGAACGCCATGCGCGCGATGGGTGTCAAGAACCTGTAGCGTTTGTGGTCTGTCCGGTCGGGGCCGGGCTTGTTTTTGAAAACGTCCTCGCGCATGAGGCCCGTCTTTCCTGCTCCTGCGGAGCAACGGAAAGACGGGCCTCGCGCTGCGGAGTGTTTTCAAAACCAAGCCCGGCCCCGACCTGCGTTGACACAGCTGGCGGTTCTTGGGCATCGCTTGCTGATGGGGTTCCTTGTCTGAGTTGGACTTAGTTGGTGGGACCACTCGTCTCGGTCGCTGTCCCGCACCGTTCCGGCGCGGGAAGCGCGCCGTTGCGGGAGTGCTAGTCGGTCATTGTTGGCGCCGAAGCACCGTCCCGCCCCAGCATCGATCTTAGCTTCTCAAAGCTTTCCTCGCTCAGGCAGTGCTCCATGTGGCAGCCCTCTTGCGACGCCACCTCGGCCGATACGCCTGCATCCTCCAAAAGCCCCACGAAAAAGCAGTGGCGCTCCCACATTTGGCGCGCGACCTCCAGACCGCGCTCTGTCAGATGAACATCTCGTTTGCCCATTTCGACATAGCCGTTGCTTTCCAGCGTCGCCATGGCCTTGGAAACGCTCGCCTTGGTTACGCCGAGGTACTCCGCAACGTCGATCGAGCGCACGATGCCCTGACGTTCCGACAGAACGTAGATCGATTCGAGATAGTCTTCTCCGGATTCACGTAGGGCCATGGGCCGCCTTTCGCGATGATTGCTAGTTAGCCTTTGGATACTTTTCACAGCTTACTTTACCGCAAAAGTTGCCCATGTCTTACTACTTTGCCTAAAAGTTAGCCGTGTTTCACAAAACGTGCGGGACGAAAACAAAATGGGGACGCCCCGCAAGGAGTGTCCCCAGCTGCCGGCAGAAAAGGAGCATCCCTAAGTGCCGAGCCGCAGTTATAACAGTCCAAAGTGCTTCGCGGCGTTGCAGATGCCGTCGTCGTCCACGGCGGTCGTCACATAGGTCGCTGCAGCTTTCACCGTGTCCTGCGCGTTGCCCATGGCCACACTTGTGCCCACGGCCGAGAACATCGACAGGTCGTTCTCGCCGTCGCCAAAGGCAATCGCCTCGCTCGCGTCGATACCAAGCCGCTCGAGCGTCGCCGCCACGCCCAGGTCCTTGCCGCCGTTAGCGGGAATAATGTCGCAGAACAGGTCGCACCAGCGCGTGGTGAGCGAATGCGACACGGCGTCGGTCACGATATGTTCGTCGGCCGGGTCCACAAAGGCGCAGAACTGGTAGACCGGTGCGTCAAAGGCGTGCTCAAACGGCTCCTCGTGGTAGACGATTCCCGCGTTGCTGCCAGCCGTCACCACGCGCTCGGACAGGCGGTTCACAAACGAGTTCTCGCCCTGCATGCACAGCGAGTCGTAGCGCCCCTGCGCCACCTGGTCCACAATCACCGCGACGTCGTCCGGATCGATCGGGCAGCTGCGGTAAACTCCCTCGGCATCAAAGCAGTGCTGGCCCGAGAGCGTAATGTACGCATCCCAGCCCAGGTCGAAAAGCCAGTCCGGCATCTGGTAGGTCGGACGGCCCGTGGCGATCACGCACGCAATCCCCTGCTCGCGAAAGCTGTCGAGCACCTGCTGCGCCGACGCCGGAATCCGGTGGGTCTTAAAGCTCAGCAGCGTACCGTCGATATCGAAAAACGCGGCTTTGATCATTCTCGCTTACTCCTCGCCCTCGAGCTTTTCGCTCGCCTCGAGCCACGCCATCTCCAGCTCGTCCATGGCGGCGTGAGCCTCGTCGATCTTTGCCTGCTGCTCGCCGAGCGCCGTGTAATTGGTGGGATCGACTTGGGCCATCGCGGCCTCGGCCTCCTCCACGCGGGCGCGCTGCGTCTCCATCTTGCGCTCGAGCGAGCTCACCTCGCGGCGGAGCTTCTGGCGCTCGGCGTTGGACAGGCCGTTGGGCTGACCGCTCGACTTGGGCTTTTCGGCCGCAGCTGCCGCGGCACCGGTGTCGAACGTGCCGGTCTTGGCGCTCGGCGCGCCCACGGGCTCGCCCTCGGCGGTAGCGTTGCACAGGCGAAGGTACTGGTCCACGCCACCGGGCATATGCGTCAGGTGGCCGTCGAGCAGCGCCCACTGCTGGTCGGTCACGCGCTCCATCAAAAAGCGGTCGTGCGTCACCAGGATCAACGTGCCGGGCCAGCCGTCGAGCAGGTCCTCGACAATCGCGAGCATGTCGGTATCCAGGTCGTTGCCGGGCTCGTCCAGGATGAGCACGTTGGGCTCGTCCAGGATCGTCAGCAGCAGCGACAGGCGACGGCGCTGGCCGCCCGAAAGATCGCCGATGCGGCTCCAGAGCTGCTGCGTCGTAAAGCCCAGGCGCTCGCAGAGCTTCTCGGGCGAAGTCTCCTTGCCGTCGATGACGTAGTACTTCTTATAGTTGCTGAGCACCTCGCGGATCGTGTCGTCCATGTAGGGCTCGAGCTCCTCGAGCTGCTGCGACAGCACGCCAAAGCGTACCGTCTGGCCAATCTTCACACGGCCGCGCGTGGGCGCAATTTTACCCTGGATCACATCGAGCAGCGTCGACTTGCCAGCGCCATTCTCACCCAAAAGACCATAGCGGTCGCCCGCACCAATGAGCCAGGTCACATCGGAGAGCACCTGCTTGGGCGCGCCGCCGGCATCCGCATAGCCGGCGTCCACGTCGACCACGTCGATAACCTGCTTGCCTAGGCGGCTCACGGCGAGGCGCTTGAGCTCCAGCTCGTCACGCACGGGCGGCACGTCGGCGATCAGCTCGCGAGCGGCATCAACGCGAAACTTGGGCTTGGTGGAACGCGCCTGGGCGCCGCGGCTCAGCCACGCGAGCTCCTTGCGCGCCATGTTGCGACGGCGCTCCTCGGTAACCGCGGCCATGCGGTCGCGCTCCACGCGCTGAAGGATATATGCGGAGTAGCCGCCCTCGAAGGGATCGACCTGGCCGTCGTGGACCTCCCACATACCGGTGCAGACCTCGTCCAAGAACCAGCGGTCGTGCGTGACCACGAGCATGGCGCCCTGACCGCGCTGCCAGCGGGCCTTTAAGTGACGCGCGAGCCAGTTGATGGTGCGCATGTCCAGGTGATTGGTGGGCTCGTCGAGCATGAGCACGTCGTAGTCGCCGATCAGCAGGCGCGCGAGGTCCACGCGACGGCGCTGGCCGCCCGAAAGCTCGCCCACCGTGCCCTCCCAGGGCACATCGCTAATAAGGCCGGCCAGAATCTGGCGCGTACGCGGGCTCGAGGCCCACTCGTATTCGGGCGTGTCACCGACGACGGCATGATGCACGGTGTCGGTATCGACCAGGTTATCCTTTTGGCCGAGCAATCCAATCGTCGTGTCGCGGCGGTGCGTCACGCGGCCGTCGTCGGGCTCCAACGTGCCGGCGAGCACGCTCAGCAGCGTCGACTTACCGTCGCCGTTTTTACCGACAATACCAATGAGGTCGCCCTCGCCCACGCCGAGCGTAACGCTATCGAAAATATGCTTGGTGGGAAACTCTAGGCTGACGGAATCGCATCCCAAAAGAATCGCCATATGCCCTGCTCCTTCGTAGAAATTCAACGTTGTCCATGATAGCAGCGAGCTCCACCCCAAACCACCACGAAGGTGCCTGTCCCCTTTGTGGTGGTCGTTTCGGTCGCAGAGCAAAAAGGCGGGCCATCTCCCACAAGAGATGACTCGCCTCTCCAATCAGTCCCGCGGCAACCGTGGCCGCCGCGGGCCTCAAGCATGTCCCGGACTAGGAGAACATGCCGGTGAGGTAATCATTCAGCCGCTTATCCTTGGGCCGTTGGAAAATCTCGTCGGTCTCGTCGTACTCGACCATATCGCCCATGTAGAAGAACGCCGTGCGGTTGGACACACGCGACGCCTGCTCCATGTTGTGCGTCACGATGACGATGGCGCGCTCGGCCACAATCGATGACATGAGGTCCTCGATCGCCAACGTCGAGATGGGGTCGAGCGCCGAGCAGGGCTCGTCAAACAGGATCACATCGGGCTTGAGCGCCAGCGTGCGCGCGATGCACAGGCGCTGCTGCTGACCGCCCGAAAGCGCATAGGCGCTCTTGTCGAGCTTGTCCTTGACCTCGTCCCACAGCGCCGCGCCGCGCAGGCTTTCCTCGACCATGCGGTCGAGCTCGTCGCGGTCGGTAATGCCGTGGCGCTTAGGCGCAAACGTGATGTTGTCGCGAATGGACTTGCGGAACGGGTTGGGCTGCTGGAACACCATGCCAATGGAGCGACGCAGCTCGTAGGTGTTTTCGGTCTTGGTGTTCACGTTGCGCCCGCGATAGTTGATCTCGCCCTCCACGCAGCAGCCGCGAATCTCGCGATTCATGAGGTTGAGGCTACGCAAGAAGGTCGACTTACCGCAGCCCGAAGGCCCAATGAGCGCCGTGATCTCGCCCTTGTGGAAGTCGAGCGACGTATTGTGCAGTGCATGGTGGTCGCCATAGTACACGTTGACGTCCTTGGTGGAGAGCACAACCTCGTCGCTCACGGCCTTGCCGCTCACGCGCACGCGCTTCTCGCTCTCCCCCACGCTCGACAGGAAGTCCCGGGTGTCGGACGATGCCGCTTCGGTTGCGGGCGTTACATTCATCTCGCTCATTCGGCCGTCATCTTCCTTGCCAGTTGCTTGCCCACAATGCGGGCGATTACGTTAAACAGCAGCACGCAAATCATCAGCAGTGCCGCGGTACCCCAAACGATCTGCTGGGCCTCGGGGCTGCCTTCGCCATAGATCTTGTAGATATGCACGGCGAGCGACTCACCGGGGCGGAACACGTTCCAGGCGCAAGTAGGGCTCGACAGGTTAAGGCTCAAGAAGTTGAGGCGAACCGGCGAGCTCATGCCCGAGGTAAAGAGCAGCGCCGCGGCCTCGCCAAAGACGCGGCCGGCCGAAAGCACGATGCCGGTCACGATAGCGGGCATGGCCTCGGGAATCAGGATGTGCAGCGTGGCCTCCCAGCGGGTGAGGCCCATGGCCAGGCATGCATCGCGCTGGGCCTGCGGCACGTCCTCGAGCGCCTGCTGGATCACGCGCGCCAGAATGGGGATATTGAACATGGTGAGCGCGACGGCGCCGGAGATGATGGAGTACTTCCAGCCCAGCTGCACCGAGAACACCAGAAAACCGAACATGCCGACAACGATGGAAGGCAGCGAGGACAGCGTCTCGATGGCGGTGGAGGCAATGTCGCGGATAGGGCCGTTCGGCGCGTACTCAACCAGGAAGACCGCTCCGCCCAGGCTGATGGGCACCGAGATGACTAGAGTGATCAGCAGCAGGTAGAACGAGTCGAACAGCTGGTAGAGCACGCCGCCCTGCGTTCCGTTGGCGCGCGACGGCTCCGTGAGAAAGCCCGGCTGGAACAGCGTCGAGATGCCCTCGAACAGGATATAGGCCACCATGGAGACGACGATGAGCATGACGATGGCGACGATCGCCGTCAACACGCCCGTGGCGAAGCGGTCCTGCTTTTGGACACGCCCGAGCCTCGCCTCGTCGATGTGGATACGCGTGCTAGCCACGAGCCTTCGCCCCCTTGCGGCCGATAAGGTGGATGATCAGGATGAAGATGAGGCTCATGCCCATCAGCAGCAGGCCGAGTGCCCACAGAACATCGTCCTGGGCCGAGCCCTCGGCATAGACCGCCATGGACGTGGTGAGCGTGGTGGTGATGGTCGAAGCCGGCGACAGCAGCGACGTCGGCATGGCCTCGATACCGCCGATGACCATGCGCACGGCGAGCGTCTCCCCAAAGGCGCGGGTCATGCCCAGGATGACCGCAGTCATGAGCGACGGCATGGCGGACTTGAGCACCACGTGCCAGATGGTCTGCCAGCGGGTGTAGCCCAGCGCGAGCGAGCCCTGACGGTAGCTGTCGGGCACGGCACGCAAACCGTCGACCGAAAGCGTGGTCATGGTCGGCAGGATCATGACGGCCAGCACGATGGCGGCGGGCAAGATGCCCAGACCCGTGCTCACGTGGAAAACGTTCTTCATAAGTCCGACGACCACGTGAAAGCCAATCAGGCCAAAGACGACCGAGGGAATGCCGGTCAAAAGCTCAATAAGCGGTTGAAAGACCTTGGAACCAAACTTAGGCTGAATCTCGACCGCAAAGATGGCAGAGCCGATGGCGATGGGCAGCGCGATGAGCGTGGAGAGCACCATGACCGCAAACGAGGTGACAATCAGGGGCAGGGCGCCGGTATAGGGCAGACCGTTTTCGGCTGTGTTGGCCAGGTCCCACTTGGTGCCGGTGAAGAACTCGACAACCGAAACGCCATCCTTGAGAAAAGCCGAGAGGCCCTTTTGGGCGACCATAAAGATGAGCGCGGCAACGACAAGCGTCACGAGCGCTACGCACGCGCCCGTGACGCCCAGGCCCACGTTCTCAAGGTCGCGCTTTGGCAGCTGTTTTGCCATTGCAAACCTTTCCGGGGCGATTACTTATTTAGCGGAGACCTTGCCGCTGGCGTCCTTGACGACCTTCATGGCAGAGACGGGGATAAAGCCCTGCTCGTCGACGAGCTTGCCCTGGACGTCGTCGGAGAGCATGAACTCCAGGAAGGCCTTGGTAGCCTCGTCGGCGTCCTTGGAGCAGTACATGTGCTCGGTAGCCCAGATCTTGAAAGAGTCGTCGGTGACGTTCTTGCTCTTGGGCTCGACGCCCTCGACTTTGATGGCGTTGAACTTGGAGTCATCGAAGTGCGAGAAGTCGAGGTAGGAGATGGCGTTGTCGGTACTGCCCATCTGAGTCTGGACGTCGCCGGACTTGTCGAGCTCGGCATCGCCCTTAAAGTCGACGGCCTCGTCGCCAAAGACGGCAGCCTCAAAGGTAGCGCGGGTGCCGGAGCCGGCCTTGCGGTTGAGAACGACGATGGTGGCGTCGTCGCCGCCGACCTCCTTCCAGTTGGTAATCTGACCGGAGAAGATGCCCTTGAGCTGCTCGAGGGACAGGTCGTCGACCTTGACGTTCTTGGAGACGACGGGGCCCATGCCCACGACGGCGACCTCGTGGTCGACGAGGTTCTTGACCTGATCGGCCTCAAGCTTGGTCTCGGCGAAGACGTCGGAGTTACCGATGGTAACGGTGCCGGCGGCGACAGCGGTCAGGCCCTTGCCCGAACCGTTGCCCGAGCCGGAGACGGAGACATCGGGGTTGGCATCCATGAACTTCTCGGCAGCGGCCTCGACAAGAGCCTGGAACGAGGAGGCGCCGTCATAGGTCACCTCGCCGGAGACAGACTCAGCAGCGGCAGCGGCGCTGCCCGTATCGGCGGCGTCGGATGCGCCGGAGCCGCCG
>CALGZX010000117.1 GCA_937934165.1 uncultured Collinsella sp. | reverse complement strand
CCACCATCCAGTCCATAATGCACTTGTCGAAGTCGTCGCCGCCCAGACGGTTGTTGCCGGCGGTGGCCAGCACCTCGATCACGCCGTCGTCGATCTCCAGGATGGACACATCGAAGGTGCCGCCGCCCAGGTCGTAGACCATGATCTTCTGCGCCTGCTCCTTGTCCACGCCGTAGGCCAGAGCCGCGGCGGTGGGCTCGTTGATGATACGCTTCACGTCCAGACCGGCGATCTTGCCGGCGTCCTTGGTGGCCTGACGCTGGGCGTCGTTGAAGTAGGCCGGGACGGTGATGACGGCGTCGGTGACGGTCTCGCCCAGATACTTCTCGGCGTCGGCCTTCATCTTTGCGAGCGTCATGGCGCTCACCTGCTCGGCGGTGTAATCCTTGCCCTCGATGTCGACGACGGCACGGCCACCCTGGCCCTCCTTGACCTCGTACGGCACAGTCTTGATCTCGGAGGTGCACTCGGAGTACTTGCGGCCCATGAAACGCTTGATGGAGAACACGGTGTTCTTGGGGTTGGTGACAGCCTGGTTCTTAGCGGCCTTACCCACGACGCGGTCGCCGTCAGCACGGAAGCCCACGACGGACGGGGTGGTGCGGTCGCCCTCGGCGTTCACGATAATGGTCGGAGAACCGCCCTCGAGAACGGCCATAGCGGAGTTAGTAGTACCAAGGTCGATACCAAGAATCTTACTCATTAGAAATTCCCTCTCTCTTTTGCGTTCGCGCCGCCTCGACGGTCTGTCGCGCGGCGCTTCGGCTTGTCTTTCAGGATGTAGTGTATCCCCTTATGGGCCGGAATATACAAAATCTAAGTCAATTCATATAAGATTTCTTATCTCTGAGAGTTTAGGTTCTCAAATGCGCAGGTAGATGCGCTAATTGAGTTCTCGGCAGATCTATTGAGATCTATGTAGAGTTGACTGAGGTGCGGGTCTGAAGCCGTGTCCCGTTTTGGACGTGGATTACGGGATGCGGTTTCCGCAAGCACGCTCAATCGCCCTATATTTCAAGTCACCTATAGCTAACATTTGCGCAGCTCAACGGCCTCACCTGCATGTTTTTTAGTAAGCCGCGGCATACTCGGCGAACGGTATGAAGATGCCGGTCAGAGGGTATTGCAAACGGTCGCTCCCGTGGTATGTTTTTGCCCGAATCAAACCGACGCGCATCGCCTGTAGCGTCGGTCAACAGAGAGGAAACTACCATGGCTCATCCCGTAATTGATGCCGACGAGTGCATCGCTTGTGGCGTTTGCGTCGACTCCTGCCCCGCTGGCGTTCTGGAGCTCCAGGACGTCGCTACCGTCGCTGACGAGGATTCCTGCGTCGCCTGTGGCGCTTGCCAGGACGCTTGCCCCGCCGGCGCGATCACCGAGATCGTCGAGGAGTAACAACTCCCCCACTTGCACACTCACAAGTACACCGTGCACAAAAAAGGAGGCCTCCGCATCGCCGCGGAGGCCTCCTTTTGCATGTGTGGGCAGCTAATTTGAAGCGGGACCCTTGGCAGTTGCGGTGGAATAGTTCCTGTTTTATGGCTTGGATGCCGATTTTAGGAACTATTTCACCGCAACTTATAGATGCGGCGTCGACTAGGACAAATCGTCCTCGTAGGGCATTAGGTCCGCCAAGTAACCTTTCTCCTTGAGCATGGTCTCGATCTCGTCGAGAGTTTGCTCGTCTTCTGCCGCAATGCGATGGAAGTGATAGCCGCTGGTTACCGTCAGCAGCGGAAAGCTCTTGCCGCTCTCGATATCGTGCAGGTAGCGCTCAACATCGCGACGATTGCGGATGTCCAGGTCGGCCGTGATCTTGCCGTACACGCGGTGGTTGACGATCACGTTGAGCACGGCACCGCCCGCGTCGACGATGCTCGTGAGCTCATCGCCCGCCTGTTCCACGCCATGGCGTACCTTGACCAGACGCGTGGGCACAGCCGGGCTGCTCGGCGCCTCCTGTAGTACATAGCCACGATTGGTGGCGACGATATCGTGCCCGTCGGCGCGCAGCAGGGCGATGTCCTGCACCACGACCTGACGGCTCACGCCCACCTCGTGGGCAAGCGCACTGCCCGAGACGGGATCTTTGGCTCCCTCGAGCACGGCCAAGATGGCACGGCGACGCTCGCGGGCGTCCATTATTTACCGTCCAGCAGACGCAGGTGCTTGAGCGAGAGGTCGAGGATCGGCGCAGAGTGCGTCAACGCCCCCGAGCTAATAAAGTCAACGCCCAGGTCGGCAAGCGCGCGGACATTGCTGGCGTCCACATTGCCCGAGCACTCGGTCTTGGCGCGGCCGGCGATAAGCTCGATCGCGGCAGCCATGTCGTCGTGGGTCATGTTGTCGAACATGATGATATCGGCGCCGGCCTCCACGGCCTCGCGCACCATGTCCAGGTTCTCGCACTCAATCTCGACCGTCGTGGTAAACGACGCATGGGCGCGCGCCATCTCAATCGCGCGTGCCACGCCACCGGCAGCGTCAATGTGGTTGTCCTTGAGCATAACGGCCGTCGACAGGTTGTAACGGTGATTGCTGCCGCCGCCGATCTCGACCGCGGCTTTCTCGAAGACGCGCATGCCCGGCGTGGTCTTGCGTGTGTCGACAAGCACGGTCTTGGTGCCCTCGAGCGCAGCCGCCATCCGATGCGTGTAAGTAGCGATGCCGCTCATGCGCTGCAGGTAGTTGAGCGCCACACGCTCGCCCGAAAGCAGCACGCGCGCGTCTCCGCGCACCTGGCCCACGTGATCGCCAGCGTGCACCTCGTCGCCGTCCGCGACATCAAACAACACGGAGCTCTGCGGATCCAGCAGCTCAAAGGTGCGAGCGAACACATCCAAGCCCGCGATGATGCCATCGGCCTTGGCGATAAGCTCCACCGTGGCGGGACGCGCCGTGGGGCACACGCTCGCCGTGCTCACGTCCTCAAACGTGATGTCCTCGCGCAAAGCCTGCAGAATCAGATCATCGACGACGAGCTTCATGGTAATGGGATTCATGGTCTACTCCTCCACTGCCTGCGTGCCGGCGGCACGGGCCAAATCATCGATTGCCAGGGCATCGGCGCTCAGGGCGCGGTGACGCCCGTCAAGCGCGGGCTCACCGGCCTGCTCCACGGCCAGCGACTTGCCGGTGCGCATGTACCACGCGGCGCGGCGACCCCAGACTAGGGACTCGAGCAGGCTGTTGGAAGCCAGGCGGTTCTTGCCGTGCACGCCATTGCAGGCCGTCTCGCCGGCGGCGTAGAGCTCGGGCATCGAGGTGCGGCCGTCCTTGTCGACCCATACGCCGCCCATAAAGTAGTGCTGCGTGGGCGTAACGGGAATGGGCTCGTCCAAGATATCGCGGCCGTCCTCCAGGCAGCGCGCGCGGATATTGGCAAAGTGCCCGGTCACCACGTCGCACTCGACGGGGGCAAAGCTCAGCCACTCGTGCTCGGTGCCGTCCTGCTTCATCTGCTCGCGGATGGCGGCGGCGACAACGTCGCGCGGCTGCAGCTCGTCGGTAAAACGCTTGCCGGCGGCATTGAGCAGAATCGCGCCCTCACCGCGGCAGCTCTCGCTGATCAGGAAGGTGCGGCCCGGCTGCGGCGAGAACAGTCCCGTGGGGTGAATCTGCACGTAGTCCAGGTGCTCCATCGTGATGCCGTGCTCCTGCGCGATGTAGCAGGCATCGCCCGTGAGCTGCGGGTAGTTAGTCGAATGGTCGTACACGCCGCCGATACCGCCCGTAGCCCACAGCGTGTGGCGGGCATGGATCTTAAACGGCTCGCCGGCATGCACGCCCTCGGCGGCGTTTGCCAGCTCGTCGGCGGGACGAACCGAGTTGTCCTCATCCACGGCGACGGCGACGACGCCGGTGCACACCGTGGCGTCATCGCGCTCGGCGGTCAGGATGTCGGTCATGGCAACGTGTTCGAGAATCTGCACGTTGTCCAGCTTGCGGACAGCCTGGAGCAACTTGGTCGTAATCTCCTTGCCCGTAATATCGGCATGGAAGGCGATGCGCGGGCGGCTGTGCGCGCCCTCGCGGGTAAAGTCGAGGCTGCCGTCGGCCTTGCGCTCAAAGTCCACGCCCATGGCCAGCAGGTCGTTGATGACCGAACGGCTCGAGCGAATCATGATGTCAACACTCTCGCGGCGGTTCTCGTAATGGCCGGCGTGCATGGTGTCCTCAAAGAAGGCATCGTAGTCCGAGCCTTCGGGCAGCACGCAGATGCCGCCCTGTGCGAGCATCGAGTCGCACTCGTCGACAGCACCCTTGGAAAGCATGATCACGCGCGTGCTCGTCGGCAGATTGAGGGCCGCGTACAGGCCCGCCACGCCGCAACCGGCAATGACGACGTCGCACTCCATGTCGGGGTATTGTTTGGTTTCCACAGGAATCCTCTCCCTTGTAATGTGGCATAAGGGATGATCCCTCATGTCACATTGGCTTAGCGCGCCGCGTACTCGAGCATGCGGTCGAGCGTGAGCTTGGCCTGATCGGCGGCCTCGTCCGACACGCCAATCTGCACCTCGCCCTCGCCCGTCTCCAGGCAGTGCACGAGCTTTTCGAGCGTAATGAGATCCATGTTGACGCAGGTGGGCTGCACCGCAGGGAAGTAGAACTTCTTGCCGGTGCCCTGGCGGCGGCGCTCGAGCTCGTAGAGCACGCCGCGGACCGTCACGATGATGAACTCGCTCGCGTCCGACTCCTCGGCATACTTGATGATGCCAGCGGTGGAGCCGATGTAGTCGGCCTCGGCCAGGACGTCGGCCTTGCACTCGGGGTGCGCCAGCACGAGCGCGTCGGGGTGCGCCTCCTGCGCGTCGACGATCTGCTCGACGGTGATGATGTGATGACGCGGGCAGTAGCCGTTGTTGAGGATGACATGCTTTTGGGGCACCTGCTCGGCCACAAAGCGGCCCAGGTTTTGGTCGGGAATGAACAAGATATGCTGCTGCGGCAGCTCGGAGACGATCTTGACGGCGTTAGAGCTGGTAACGCACACGTCACTCCAGCTCTTGATCTCGACCGTCGAGTTGACGTAGCACACCACGGCCAGGTCGTCGCCATACTCGGCGCGCGCCGCGTCGACCGTCTCGCGCTTGACCATGTGTGCCATGGGACAGTCCGCGCCCGGCTCGGGCAGCAGCACGGTCTTGGTGGGGTTGAGCAGCTTGGCGCTCTCGCCCATAAACTCCACGCCGCACAGCACGATAGTCTGCTGCGGCAAGCTCTTGGCGAGCTTTGCCAGGTAAAAGCTGTCGCCGACGTAATCGGCAACGGCTTGGACCTCGGGCGCCACATAATAGTGCGCCAGGATCACTGCGTCACGTTGGGTTTTTAGTTGATGAATGGCCTCGACGAGCTCTGCGGGCACCAGTGCCGCGCGCTCCGTTGCCGTCGTTGCCGATGCCAGGCCGGCCGCGATATCGCGTGCAAGCTCCGACGCATCCATGTTCGCGCTCTGTGCCATCAAGGCCCCTCTCTTTTGGCGAATCTTGGGGCTTTAGTATGACACCTAGGTTTACAGCTGACAAGACAGCTGTAAACCTAGGTGTAAAGTTGAAATAAAGATTCAATCATGTGGCAGGTCCATATTCGAACTGGCAAGCTGAGGATAGCTGAGCTCTCGATGGCGCAGGAGGCATCTTTCGCCACCGCAATACCGCTTGGCGCGAGTTGCACGCCGTGGGGCGCAAACGGTCCGCACCCCCGCAAGCGGCGCGTACCCGATGTGGCAAAATCGAACTACTTAAGGGGGCCGAATGCTCAAGATTATTGCCTGCGACGATGATGTCGCTTTTCTAGATAGACTGCACCGGATGATCGACCGTTGGTCGACCGAGACGGGCACGGCGGTCGATGTTGCGCTCGTCACACGCGGCGAGGACCTGCTGGCCCGCCATGCCGCATCGCGCGCCGACATCATTCTGCTCGACATGATCATGCCGCTCGTCAACGGCATGGACACCGCACGCGAACTGCGTCAGGCCGACACCGCCGTGCGCCTGGTGTTCCTCACCTCGTCGCCCGAGTTCGCGCTGGAATCCTACGAGGTCCGCGCCTTCGACTATCTGCTCAAGCCCGTGACTTACGAACGCCTGGCGCAGTTACTCGACGAGCTTTCGAGCATGCGCCCGGCGGCAACCGACGAGCTCGTGATCAAAACTTCCTTTGGCTACCACGCCCTGCGCCTGTCCGACATCGAATATGCCGAGGCGCGCAACAAGCACGTGGTCTTCCACCTGCGCGACGGACGCGATATCGAGGCACTCGAGTCGTTCCGCAGCGTCGAGGACCGCTTGGAGCAAAACGCAGTCTTCTTTAAATGCCACCGCAGCTACCAGGTCAACCTGCGCAATATCGATCACTTTGACCGCACGGGCATCGTCATGCGCTCGGGCGCGTGCATCCCGCTTTCGCGCAGTTGCAAGCAGGGATTCCAAGACGCCTACTTTGCGGTGCGCTTTGAGGGTGGGAGACACTGATGGTCTCCTCGGTCGAAATGGTCCTTTGGGCAATCCACCACGCCACGACGCTGCTCTTTGGCGTCTTTGCCTCGGCGGCGCTGTGCGGTGTCGAGATCAACCGGCGTCATGCGCTTGAACTGGTGCTGGTCGGTGCCGTAACCGGATGCGCATTTGGCCTCGCCAATGCCGTCGGCGGAGAGCTTTTCGCCCGCCAGGTATATCCGCTCGTCGTGCATCTGCCGCTCATCATCTATTTGTGTGCGCGCTACCGCCTGAGCCCGCTGCTTGCCGCGCTCGGCATTACGAGTGCTTATCTGAGCTGCCAGTTCAGCAATTGGATGGGCATCGCCGCCTTTGCCGCAACCGATTCGCAGATCGCGTACTATCTGGCGCGCATCGCGACCACACTCGCCGTCTTTGCCGTCCTGTTGCATTGGGCCGGCGACATCGGTCCACGCTTGGCGATTAAAAGCACCACCGAGCTGGGCATCCTTTTAATCCTGCCGCTCGTCTATTACGTCTTTGACTATGCCACCAACGTCTACACCACGCTGTTCCACTCGGGCTCGGTGGTAACGGTTGAGTTTTTGGCATTTGCGCTCTGTGCCTTCTATCTTATGTTTCTTGCCGTTTACCTGCGCGAATACGAAGAAAAGGAAACCGCCGAGCGAGAGCGCTGGATGCTCGAAACCCGCGACAGCGCCGCCATCAAAGAGCTCGAGGCTTGGCGTCAATCTGGGCGCGAGCTGTCGATTCTTCGCCACGATATGCGCCACTTCCTACGCGGCCTGGCCGCTTTAATTGAGGAGGGCCACACCGACGAGGCGCTCAAACGCATCGATGAACTCTGCGAAGCCGGCGATCGCACCGCCGTACGCCGCTTCTGCGCCAACGAGACCGTAAACATCGCGCTTTCGTCATTTAACTCGGATATCAATAGAAACGGCATTACCGCCAACCTGCGCGCCGCCGTACCCGAAACCATCCACGTAGGTGACGCCGACCTGTTTAGCGTGCTCTCAAATGCCTTGGAAAACGCTATCACCGCCGCGAGCGCCGCGCCCCAGGGAAAGCGATTCGTCGACTTTGACCTGCGATTAGAGGACGGCCAGCTGCTGCTGTTAGTTTCCAACACGTTTGACCGCGCGCCGCGCATGGTCGACGGCATGCCCGTGACCCGGCATGCGGGCCACGGCTTTGGCACCAAGAGCATCAAACTTGCCGTGGAGCGCATGAACGGCAACTGTCAGTTCCGCATTAACGACGATCGGTTTGAGCTGCGCGCTGTGATGTAGAAGTGCGGCGCCGATCTCGCGGCGTGTCTTGCCCGCCAGGCAATCGCTCACCGGCGCCAATCCGCTACAGCGGAGCGGCCGCCGGGGTCAGCTGCTTGATGTATGCCCACATGCGCTGCTTGGCGGCTTTGTCAGTGAGCGCCGCCTCAAAACCGTCGAGCGCGAGCACGCGGCGACCCTGCACATGGGCGACCAAGCCGGGCTTGAGCATGGCGGTGTCGAAGTCATCGATCGCCACGAGCATATCGGCGTAGGTCTCGCGCATGGCGTCAGCCGCGTTGTTGTCGAGCAGTAGCACCGCCTCGGGGTCCAAAGCCTCAAGCGCCTCACGGAACAGCTCGCACGGCAGAGTCTCGCCCACCGCGACCGCTCCGTCACCCACGCCGGCGACGCTTGCCAGCACGCAAAAATCCTCGGGCGCGTAGCCGATGGCCCCAAGCGCCTTGCGCAACGCCGCGCCATCCGGGCCGGCGGCAAGCTCGCCACCCGAACGCTCGGCCTCGTCCAAATCGCCTTTGACCAGCACGATCGGCGAGCACGCGTTGCCCGCAATACGCACGCCACGGACCGCGAGCGATGCGAGCTCCTGCTCGGTCGCCTGGGCGATGGCTTCTTTTTTCTGGCTTTGTGACGTGGGCATGCGCTCTCCAATCGTTTGCGTGCCCACCATTATATAAAAGAGCCGCCCGCGAGTGGTTGCTTTGCGGGCGGCTGGGTATAAGCACGGTCGTACTGAGTTTTACGCGGCCGAGCCGCGTCGCATTATGGAGGTCACCATGGCTGACATTAATCAGATTACCCCCGAGAACTTCGATTCCATCGTTAACGACAGCCTGCCCGTGCTGGTCGATTTTTGGGCACCGTGGTGCGGGCCCTGTCGATCCCTCTCGCCCATCGTTGACGAGGTTGCCGATGAGCTGGCGGGCAAGCTTGCCGTTGCCAAATGCAACGTCGACGACAACCAGGACCTGGCCATGAAGTATGGCGTCATGAGCATCCCCACGCTGATTGTGTTTAAGAACGGCGAGGAGATTGACCGCTCGGTTGGCGCTCTGCCCAAGGCGAGGCTGCAGGCGCTGCTGGAGAAGCATCTGTAATACGCTTGTTACATGTTGCCGTCTGCCTGCCGTCCATGAGCGCTTTTACGCCGCTCGCCGGACTTCTGAATGCACCGAGTGCAACCACGGATAGTATGGTAGTCACAAACAGCCCCCAGTGAACGGGTGCGGGTCGCACAGACTCGTACCCGTTTTCTTATGCAGCTGCGCGCAGAGCGGGCGTAGTAAAATCTGAACCACTGAACTGCCCCATACAAAAGGAGATTTCCCATGCATGATGTTGGAATGAACATGAGCCAGCTTGCCATGAGCGTCAAGCAGGTCGACGACACCATCGAGCTCGCTCACGAGTGGAGCCATCAGCTGCTGCATGCGACCGAGAATTTTGACATGGAGCGCATCGGCGCCAAGCTCGAGGCCGCCATGGCCGCGCTCCACGAGGCGCATGACGCGCTCGAGGGCTACGAGGAAGCCATCGAGGCCGACCACAACTCCGTCGGCTCCGTGAAGCTGGTGTAAGGTGGCCGAACACGAGCACTGTTGCGAGTACGAGCACGAGCATCCGCACGGGGCGGACGGTGACGCGGGCTGCCACTGTAGTGGCTCCGGCTCCGAGCTGGTCCGTTTTTCGGTTACCGCACCCGACGACCTGCTGCGCCGTTTTGACGAGCAGATCGCGCGCCGCGGCGACGTGGCCAACCGCTCCGAGGCCGTGCGCGATTTGATTCGCGCCTCGATCGCCAAAGAGCAGATGCGCACGCCCGATGAGCACGTTATCGGGTCGCTCACCATGATCTACGACCATCACACCGGCGATCTGACGCGCCGCCTGGACGAGGTGCAGCACGACTACACCGACGAGATCGTATCGACGATGCACGTGCATCTGGATCACCACAACTGCTTGGAAATCCTGGCACTCAAGGGTCGCGGCGAGCGCGTCTACGAACTAGCCGACCGCCTGCTGGGCCTGCGCGGCGTTAAGCACGGCGAGCTCACGTGCGCCGCCACCAAGCAGAGCCTGGGGCTGTAGCGGGATTTCCCGCAGCGCACCTGCCAAATAGGGACAGGTTTGTTTTGGCAGGTTTAGAAGTTTTACCTACCAAAATAAACCTGTCCCTTTTTGGTCGGTTTTGATGAGGGGTGTCGCATGCGGCATGTGCATATTCATGTGACGGGCATTGTGCAGGGCGTTGGCATGCGACCGTTTGTGTATCGCGAGGCCATGGCACATGGCATTTGTGGATGGGTGCTCAATGCGGGCGACGGCGTGCATATCGAGGCGCACGCTTTGGCCGATGCGCTCGATGCTTTTGTTGCCGCGCTTTCTGAGCATGCGCCTGCGGCAGCTCGCGTTGAGCGAGTCGATATTGCGGATTTGGAGCCTGGCGGCTGGAGCGCTGCCGATGAGCAGGGCTTTCACATTGTGGCGTCGCAGGACCAGACCGCGCACACGACGCTCGTCTCGCCCGATATCGCCACCTGTGACGATTGCCTGCGCGAGTTGTTCGATCCCGCCGACCGACGCTATCACTACCCCTTTATCAACTGCACTAACTGCGGCCCACGCTTTACCATCATCCGATCGCTGCCTTATGACCGAGCGGCCACGTCGATGGATTGTTTTCCCATGTGTCCCAAGTGCGCTGCGGAGTATGTCGACCCACTCGACCGGCGTTTTCACGCGCAGCCCGATGCCTGCTTTGATTGCGGGCCGCATATTACGTGGCGCGAGGCTGTAAACGGCAATGCGTGCGGGAATTCGTCCGCGACACCGGCCGTCGGCACCACACGCGAGGCCAGCGACGCTATCATCGAGCGCTGCGTTGAGCTGCTGGCCAGCGGTGGCATCGTCGCCATCAAGGGCCTGGGCGGATTCCATCTAGCCTGTGACGCTGCCAACGAGCAGGCGGTGGCCGAGTTGCGCCGTCGCAAACGCCGCAGCAACAAACCACTTGCCGTCATGGTACGTAGTCTTGCTGATACCGAGCGCCTGTGTCATATCGACGATGCTGAACGCGATCTGCTCGCTGGCAGTATCCGCCCCATCGTGCTGCTGCGCCGGCGCACTGTTAGCGAGGACAACGACGGTTCCCCCGACATCCTCGCCCTCGCGCCATCTGTCGCGCACGACCTGCCCGAGCTCGGCGTCATGCTCCCCTATACGCCGCTTCAACATCTGTTGCTTGCCGCGGCAGAAGTCTGCGGTATGCACGCGCTCGTCATGACCAGCGGAAACCTGAGCGAAGAACCCATCGAGACCGACGACGACCTTGCCTGGGAACACCTCGTTGCCGCCGGCATCGCCGACGCGTTGCTCGGTAACGACCGCGCGATTCTCTCGCGCTATGACGATTCCGTGGTGCGCATGGTCGACGGCGCCGTTATGCCCGTGCGCCGCGCTCGGGGATATGCACCCCAGCCGCTGCCGTTGCCGGCGCTCGACGGCGCTCCGTCCTGCGTGCTCGCCTGCGGGCCACAACAAAAGGCCACGATTGCGCTCACACGTGAAGGGACGAACGGCGAGGCGCCCTGTTTTGTGTCGCAGCATATCGGCGATGTTGAAAACGGCGGGACCTTCGATGCCTGGAACGCCGCGCGCACGCGCTTGGAAGATCTCTTTGATTTGGCGCCCGCCGCCTTGGCCTGCGATGTACACCCCAGCTATCTATCGGGCCAGTGGGCGCGCGAGCAGGCGCGAAAATGCAATCTGCCGCTCGTCGAGGTGCAGCACCATCATGCGCATATCGCGAGCGTAATGGCCGAGGCCATCGCCGCGGGCCAGCTTACAACCGACGCGCGCGTCCTTGGCATCGCCTTTGACGGCACCGGCGCCGGCACCGATGGGACCATTTGGGGCGGCGAGTTTCTTGTTGCCAGCCTTGGCGGCTTTGAACGCGCCGCGCATTTGCGCACCTGGGCGCTCCCCGGCGGGGCGGCCTCCGTGCGCGACGCCCGCCGCAACGCCTTTGCCCTGCTCAGTGAGCTCGGCCTGCTCGAGCACCCAGGTGCCGCTCGGCTTTTGGGCAGCCTCGACGAACAAACGCGCAGCGTGACAGCCACCATGATCGAGCGCGGCATCAACAGCCCGCGTACCAGCAGCATGGGGCGTCTCTTTGATGCCGCGGCAGCAATTCTGGGCATCTGCGACAAGGCAACCTACGAGGGCGAACCCGCCATAGAACTCGAAGCCGCCGCCTGGCGCGCGCTCGACAACGAAATCGCCCATTTTCCCGACGACAACGCCGGCTATTTCGCATCTGGCCCATCGTGGCTGGACGGCCCCTATGTTCTGGACCAGAAAGCGCTCTTTGAGGCACTTTTGGGAGGAATTGAAGCCGGAGCGCCCGCCGACAGGCTCGCACTCGATTTCCATGTCGCCGTCGCGCGCTCCTCGGCGCGCATCGCCAGCGATATCTGCGTGCACGAGGGCATCGACACCGTCGCGCTCTCGGGCGGCGTGTTCATGAACCGACTTCTGCTTCAGCTTCTCACCCGCGAGCTCAAAAGCGCAGGCTTTACTGTCCTTGTCCCCCACACCGTACCCGTCAATGACGGCTGCATCGCCTACGGTCAGGCAGCAGTCGCACGCACTCGCCTCGCACAGGTCGCGCCACAATAGGCTGTTCGGCCAGCCCGCAAGCCGCCGTCTCACAGGTGTAGCGCGTTTGCCCGCAGCGCCCGCGAGCGCTACCATCAACTGATGGATTATTGAGCGCCCGTCCAGCGCAAAGCGTATAAAAGGGGAACAATATGTGCCTTGCCGTTCCCGGTAAAGTAGTCAAACGCGACGACGACCTCAAGGCCACCGTCGACATGATGGGCATCGAGCGCCCCGTGTCGCTGCGACTCGTGCCGACGGCGCAGGTTGGCGACTATATTCTCGTACACGCCGGCTTTGGCATCCAGATTGTCGACGAGCAGGAAGCACAGGAAACGCTCGAGCTTGTTAATGCCATGTCCGAGCTGGTCGAAGAAGACCAGCTGACCACCAACCCGGCGGAGGCTTACTAGTGGCGCCCGAGCAGCCGGCGCGCTCCGGTATCGATTTCTCGGCATTCCGCGATCCCAAGCTGGCTCGCGAGCTCATCGAGCGCATTCATGAGCTTGTCGGCGACCGCACCATCAACCTTATGGAAGTCTGCGGCACGCATACCGTGAGCATCGGGCGCTATGGCTTTCGCTCCATTATGCCGGCCGGGCTCAAGCTGCTGAGCGGCCCGGGCTGCCCCGTCTGCGTCACCGCCAACCGCGACATCGACCACGCAATCGCGCTCGCCAACATAGACGGCGCCATCATCACCACCTTTGGCGACATGATGCGCGTGCCCGGATCATCCACCTCGCTCGCTGCGCAAAAGGCGGCGGGGCGCGATATCCGTATCGTCTATTCCCCGCTCGACGCGCTCGACATTGCCGAGCAAAACCCTGATCGCCCGGTCATTTTTATGGGCGTGGGCTTTGAGACTACGACGCCCACCATCGCCGCCGCCATCTTGGAGGCCGAGGCGCGCGGGCTTTTGAACTTCTCGGTCTATTGCGCCCACAAGGCCACGCCGCCGGCGTTGCGCGCCATCGCCAACGACCCCGAGACCACCATCGACGGCTTTATCCTGCCGGGCCACGTCGCCACCATCACGGGCTTGGCGCCCTTTAGCTTTTTGGTCGACGAATTCAATACCCCGGGCGTGGTCACGGGATTTGAACCGGTCGATATCCTGCAGGGCATCTGCATGCTGGTCCAGATGGTTGTCGAGGACAGGCCGGTGATTGACAACGCCTACCGCCGTGGCGTCAACGCAGACGGCAATCCCGTGGCGCGCCAGCTGGTCGAGCAGGTGTTTGAGCCGTGCGATACCACATGGCGCGGGCTGGGGCTGATTGCCAACTCGGGCCTTTCCATCCGCCCCGAGTTCTCGCGCTTTGATGCCCGCGCTCGCTTTGACGTGCCCGTTGAGGCGACGGTCGAGCCGCGCGGGTGCCGCTGCGGCGACGTGCTGCGCGGGGCCATTGCGCCGAGCAGCTGCCCGCTCTTTGGCCGCACCTGCACGCCCGAGCACCCCGTCGGCCCGTGCATGGTGAGCTCCGAGGGCAGCTGCGCGGCGTACTACCGCTACCGCGACTAGCCCGGGCACACCCGCACACCGGCACCACCCACGATTGGAGTTTTCGATATGTCCCATAGCGTTACCGATAGCACCGTCCTGCTGGGCCACGGCTCCGGCGGCCAGATGATGAAACGCATCATCGATGAGGTCTTTTTGGATGCCTTTGGGTCGCCCGAGCTGCTCGAAGGCAACGATGCCGGCGTCGCCGCGCTGCCCGCGAGCGGGCGCATCGCCATGTCGACCGACAGCTTTGTAGTCTCGCCGCAGTTCTTCCCCGGTGGCAACATCGGCCGCCTCGCCGTGTGCGGAACCGTCAACGACGTCGCGACCTCGGGCGCCAACGTGCGCTACCTGTCGTGCGGCTTTATCCTCGAAGAGGGCTATCCCATGGATAGGCTCCGCCAGATTGTGCAGACGATGGCCGAGACGGCGCACGAGGCGGGCGTGTCCATAATCACGGGCGACACCAAGGTGGTCGAGCGCGGCGGGGCCGACGGCGTCTATATCAATACCGCCGGCGTGGGCGAGGTGCCTGCGGGCGTGGCGCTCAGCGGCGCAAACTGCCAGCCCGGCGATGTCATCCTGGTCTCGGGTACACTGGGCGACCACGGCATCGCTATCATGAGCCAACGCGAGGGTCTGGCGTTTTCGAGCACCATCGAAAGCGACGCCGCGCCGCTCAACCACCTGATTGCCGATGTGCTTTCCGCAGCACCCGACACACGCTGCTTCCGCGACCCCACGCGCGGTGGCCTGGCCTCGACGCTCAACGAGTTTGCGCAGGCCAGCGGCGTTGCCATGGAGATCGACGAGGATGCCGTGCCCGTGCGTCCCGACGTGCAGGCCGCCTGCGAGATGCTCGGCTACGATGTGCTGCAGGTGGCAAACGAGGGCAAGATGGTTGCCGTCGTGCCGGCCGAGCAAGCCGATGCCGCGCTGAGCGCCATGCGCGCCGCCCGCTACGGCGAGAATGCCGCCATCATCGGCCGCGTGCTGCCACTTGCCGAGGGCGCCCATCCCGCCGTGCGCGTGCGCACCGGCTGGGGCTCGACCCGCATCCTCGACATGCTCGTAGGAGAGCAGCTGCCGAGAATTTGCTAACGACAAAGGCTCAGGGCTATTAAAGATATTCAGATTCCAAACATGCCCGGCACGCATGCCCAGTATCATGGGGTGCGTTTTACAACTCAAGCGGCAGGAGCACCCATGACAGCAGCTTTTTCCCATGTGATCTTTGACCTGGACGGCACCATTCTCAACACGCTCGAGGACCTGGCGGCCGCCGGCAACCATACCTGCGAGGCGCACGGCTGGCCCACGTTTGCCGTTGACGAGTACCGCTACAAGGTGGGAAACGGCATGCTCAAGCTGGTTGAGCGCTTTATGCCTGCCGAGTATGCGGGCGACGGCCGCATGTTTGAGCAGACGCTTGCCGAGTTTAGGGCTTACTACGGCGAGCACAAGGAAGACCACACCGTTCCCTATGCCGGCACGATCGAGATGCTCGACCGCTTGCGCGCCGCGGGCGTTCAGCTTGCCGTGCTCACTAACAAGGACCACGTCTCGGCGGCTCCGCTTATCGAAAAGTATTTTGGTTCCGAGCGCTTTGCGCTGGTGCAGGGCCGTGTCGATGCGTTTCCGCCCAAGCCCGAAGCACCCGTCACGCTGCATGTGATGGAAGAGCTAGGCGCCGACCCGGCGACCACGCTCTACGTAGGCGATTCCAATGTCGATATCCTGACCGGCCACAACGCCGGCCTTAAGAGTGCGGGCGTCAGCTGGGGTTTCCGCGGCCGCGCAGAGCTGGAAGCCGCCGGCGCCGACTACGTGGTGGACACCCAGGGCGAGCTCGCAGCGCTAATCCTGGGCGAGTAACGAGCGACACTGCTTAACGCAGCTGCGACAATTCTTCCGCGCAGAAAGCGCATCCCGTTTTGGAGCTCCGGAATGGGATGCGCTTTCCGTTTGAGGCACATCAGGGAAACCGCATCCCGTTTCAGAGCAATATTCCGGGTCGCACTTTCCGCAACCCACCCCATCCGGAAAATGCGACCCACTATTCGGCCAAAAACCGGGTCGCGGTTTCCCAAGCACTCGATGCAACGCTGGCACAAGGAGTGTCCCCAACTGCCGGCAGAAAAGAAACGTCCCCAAGTGCCGCCCCAATGACCACCATGGCAACGCCGCAGGTAGAGAACGGACAGCGAAAACGCCCCTAAGCGAGCAAGGTGACGTGAAATGAAAGGGCGCTGACCTTCTGGTCGCGCCCTTGAAATTGAACGTCAGATTGCCGCTTAGGGGCGTTTGCAGCGTCGAGCAGTTACGGCGTTTGGTAAAACGCCGTAACGAACTACCGCGCAACGAACTAGCTCAGCATTGCATCCATCATCTCGGAGTTGACGGAGTCGTCGGCAGACCACTCGCCGTCGTCGTTGCAGGTGTACTTGAAGATAACCGTGGTCTTCCTGGGCTCGGTGGCCTTGGTCACATCGACCATAACCTGACCGGCCATCTTGTACAGCTCGTCATCGGAAGGAACCGTGTCAAGCGCGGCGACCTTCTCCTGATACTGGGTGGAGAAGTCCTCGACGATCTTGTTCATAGACTTGCAGGTGATAGAGACCTCGGCGGTCGCGACACCCTTGCCCTCGTCGACCGTCACGTCGCCGATCTTGTAGTCAAAGCCCTCGAGATAGGTCTTGGCATACTCCTTGGGATCGATACCCAGCTGCTCGAACTCGTCGCCCGAAGCTTCCTCCAGACCAGAAAGGAAGTCGTCGCCACCGTTCTTGACCTCGTCAAACTGCGTCGTAAGATCCTCGGTGATGAGCTCCTCAACCGAAGGACCTCCACAGCCGGAAAGCACGACCACGCATGCAACCAAGACGGCCATGAGGGGCGCAAGCAGCAGCTTCTTTTTCATGTTGTTCCTCCCAATGAGCGGCACCGCGCTTCCCGGACGCGGCACACGTTGTAATAAGTAAGCCCATACTATCCACTTATGAACACCCTCGGCAACGCGAAGGTGCGGTCGGTTCGTTTTAGCGTCCGAACGGTTTGCAAGCCCGCCCAACGCGCAATAAAACGCTTCCCCACGGTGCAATAAAAAAGGTGGCCGGAAAACCCGACCACCCTTGCACATCCTTTGAACGCCGCAGTTTACTTGCGAACGACCTTAACGATGGCGTCACCGGCGGCGACGGCGGACTCTGCCTCAACGGTGAGCTCGACGTCGGCAAACTCGGCGGTGTTGGACACGGCCACCACGACGCAGTCCTTGTAACCGGCAGCGGCGATCTTGGCGCGGTCGATCTTGAGTATGGGCTGGCCGGCCTTCACAACGTCGTCGGCCTTGACGAAGCCCTCGAAGCCATCGCCGTTCATGTTGACGGTATCGACGCCAACGTGCACCAGAACCTCGATGCCGCTATCGGACTGCAGACCCACGGCGTGACCCATGGTGACGGTCACCTTACCGTCGCAGGGAGCGTAGACCAGATCGTCCTCGGGCCACACGGCACAGCCCTTGCCCAGAACCTCGCCACCAAAGACGGGATCGGGCACGTCGGCCATCTTGATGACCTTGCCCTTGACGGGCGAGCACAGCACGTCGGCGCCGGCAGAAGCAGAGATGGAGGCCGGAGCAGCGGCAGCCGCGGGCTCAGCCTTCTTCTTGAACATATCAAACAGACCCATACGTTTTCTCCTCTTGATTAAGCGCAACGTTGTGCGCATGCCTACGGTAATTATAGTGCCAAATGGTTCAAATGCTAAGGTGGGGACTCGAATCGCAAGCCCTTCTCGGTAGTGCTCGTGGGATGAGCATCTCCTTTGCATCGCGGTTCGATAAGCCGAGTATCGCCCACGCGCGGGATGGGCAGAAGCGGGCACGCCAAACCCGATACTTCTTTTCGCTCTCGAGTCCTGCCGCCGCCCCGTCCCTGACACTTCCTGATACCGACCGAAACGTGCCAAAATAAACCTGTCCCTTTTTGGTAGGTTTGGCGAGTGTGGATTTTCGGACGCTTAACTAACGAGCGTGGATAATCTCCCACTTTGAGGCCGTCACCGAGCCAAAAACGGGAGATTATCCGCTCTCATTTTGGATAACCCCCCCCCTTGTACCAAGCCGAGCTCCATGGTCAAGTAATAACGACTTCTCATCATTAGATTGTTTACATCAATTCTAATAACTATTTAATCCTTAAACTCGTTATTAGAATTGATATGATTGGCCTAATAACGAGTTTCCGGCACTAAAGATATGGAGGGCGCGATGCAAATCGAGGAGAACGGCCAGGGAACGCTCCGCAATAATCTATCGGGGAAATTGGCTTACTATTCGTTTTTTCCAACGCCCTTGCAATCATTGAGGCAGCTAAACCTCACCGAGGAAACCTATCGCACGCTTTCCGCATGCTCACGAAAGCTTGGAGAGCTTGAAGGCATGCTCTACTTTGTTCCCAACGCCGATATGTATCTGACAATGTACGTGCGCAAAGAAGCACTCCTTTCTTCGCAAATTGAGGGAACCCAGTGCACGTTTGACGACCTACTTAGTCCATCGCAAACACAACTCCATCATAAAGATGTCGCAGACGTCGTGAATTACGTCCGTGCTGTCGACCGCGGCGTAGAACTGCTCAAAAAGATGCCCTTGTGCACGAGACTTCTTAGGCAAGTTCATGCGGTCCTGCTGGACGGAGTGCGCGGAACGGAGAAGAATCCAGGCGAGCTGCGCTCCTCACAAAACTGGATTGGCCCCTCAGGCTGCGCCATTGCAACCGCATCGTTTGTCCCTCCAAACATTGAAGATTTGAGTAACACGCTCCAGGACCTCGAACGCTTTATCAATGAGCCTCAAGTCGAAATGGATCCGATTGTGCGGGCGGCGCTCGTCCATTACCAATTTGAAACTGCCCATCCATTCCTAGACGGAAACGGTCGCCTGGGCAGGCTTCTCATTACACTTATGCTCATCAATGATGGCGTTCTTCATTCTTGCTTGTTCTATCCATCGTTCCAGTTCAAGAAAAATCGAAGCGAGTACTACCGGCAACTCACATCCGTAAGGGAGAGAGGCACTTACGAGGAATGGATAGAGTTTTTCTGCAACAGTCTTCTCGAAAGTGCGAAGGACTCGGTAGGGTCTTTAAAAAACCTTGTTGACCTCCATAACCGTTCCACAGCAACCATTACCGAAAATCTCGGAAGGACTGCTGCAAACGGGCAAAGGCTGTTGGGCATTCTTGAAGAGCACCCCATCGTCGACACCGCATTCATCGCTGCCCAACTCGATATCGGCAGAAGTACCGCGAGCTCGCTCGTCAAATCATTTGAAGAATTGGGTATCCTCCGTCCGCTCGACGAGTCAAGACAGAGATACCGGCAGTACGGGTATGAAGAGTATCTTTCGATTCTCAGGGAAGACGCCGAGCCGATTAGATAGGCATCGCAACCCAGGCAAATTAAAGCGAGCGTGGATAATCTCCCACTTTGAGCCTGCACACAGGCCAAAAACGGGAGATTATCCACGCTCATTCCTGAGTAGTCATTTATGAACGTCCCCAATGACTAGTCCGGCAACGCCGATGTTTCGGCAACGACAGCGAGCGAGCCGCATTCGGAGCAAGACGACGCCGCAGGTAGAGAACGGACAGCGAGCGGGCCGCATTTGAGACAAGGTGACGTGAAATCAGAACCACCCTTAAAAAGGGTGGTTTGCTCTTAGGGTATAACCCACGGGCC
>CALGZX010000116.1 GCA_937934165.1 uncultured Collinsella sp. | reverse complement strand
ACTGCGGGAATGGCCTATTTGCTCAATGTGTTCGGCTGAGATCGGAAATCAACCTTTTTGACCACTTTTTGACTGGAGGGGCATCAGGGTGGCGAAAGTAGTCAAGTAAGCCCCATCCTAAATAGACCGATCTGGTGCCGTGCCACGAAAAGGGCCTATCTACTACGTTTTGGTCACAGAGGTCAACCATAGCCGGCTTTTTCGAAAATCGGCAAGCTTTCTACCTGCGGTTTTGTTTTTGCAAATTCCGGGATGGTCGAGGATGGCCGGTTTAACGTAGCAGATGGCCGCATTTCGTGGCAAACGGTCCGACCCAAGACCCAAGGCAGCCAACCTCGAATGGCCATTCTCGAGGTTGCGGTGGAATACGGGCTGAATTAGCCCCTTAAAGGCAAAAACACTCCGTATTCCACCGCAACTTATAGGGAGATAGGCCTTAGAGGCGAGCGAGGTCATAGGCTTGGGCGGCTGACTCGCCGGCACAGATAAGGTTGGCAGTGGCTTCCCGTGGTTCGAGCGCCTGGTCGAGGGGCATGGGCTTGCGGCAGATCGGGAGCACCAAGTCAATACCCTGCTCACACACCGCATCCAGGTTGTCAGCGCGACCGCCCACGACAGCGATCACCGGTTTGCCACACCGCTTGGCACGGCGCGCCACGCCCACCGGCGCCTTACCGGCGGCGGATTGCTCATCCATATTGCCCTCGCCTGTAATGACCAGGTCGACATCGCGCACGCGCTCGTCAAATCCCACGAGATCGAGCACCGTCTCCACGCCCGAACGCAGCTCCGCGCCGAGCGCCAACAGCGCGGCACCCAGGCCGCCGGCGGCACCGGCACCGGGCACACCGAGCACCGAACCAAATGTCCGCACACCCTCGGACGCGCGCAACAACCCTTGGGTCCGCGCCTCGAAAATCGCCGTATCGAGCAAGCGACCATAGCCGACCATCCAGCTGTCACACCTGCTCAGCGCCTCGGCATCATCCGCCGGCAGACCCTTCTGTCCGCCGAACACCGCAAGCGCGCCGCGGCGCCCTACGAGCGGATTCTCGACATCGGAGAGTACAACGATGCGAGCGCCATCCAAAGCCTGCAGCGCCGGCTCCAAATCAACGCTCGCCACCCGCTCAAGGCCAGCAAGACCGGGGGCGACATCGCAGCCCCGATCATCGACCACACGCGCGCCCAGCGCCTGCAGCATGCCGGCGCCACCGTCGTTGGTGGCACTGCCGCCCAAGCCAATATAGATAGTCTTTGCACCCGCGCGAACCGCATGAAGCATCAGTTCGCCCACGCCATAGGTTGTGGCCGCCAACGCCGCCGACTCCGTGCAAGGCGAATACCCGATGCCGGCCGCCTCGGCCATCTCAATTACAGCCGACTCGTGCTCGCCGTCCACCAGCATCCGGGCAGACACGCGGTCGCCCACGGGGCCTGCGACATCGCAGGTTGAGAGCTCGCCACCGCATGCGGCGATGGCATCGAGCGTTCCCTCGCCACCATCTGCCAGCGGCAATGCACGCACCTCGGCATCGGGCCAAACGCGGCGCACGCCTTCGGCAACCGCCGCCTCCGCCTGCGCGCTCGAAACGCTGCCCTTAAAGGAGTCGATCGCCAGCAACACGCGGCGGGGCCGGCGGCACGCAGGGCCAAAGTCAACCGCCGTGCCAGCATCCTCACCGGCACCTGCAAGCGCTGCGGCGTGAGCGGCGTGAGCTTCAAGATCGGCCCCACAGCCGCAATCAGCACCGCCCGCTCCGCGCAGACCGCCAAAATAGCTACTCAGCAGCTCGCGGCATTCATCTTCCAGGACCCCAGCCGTCATGTTAAACCGATGGTTCAGGCGCGAGTCGGCATTCAAATCGTATAGGGATCCCAACGCGCCCGCCTTGGCATCGGCCGCGCCATACACGCAGCGCCCCACGCGCGCGTTAACCATAAGACCCGCGCACATGCAGCAGGGCTCGAGCGTTACATAGATCGTACAGTCGGAAAGGCGCCAGCGACCGAGCGACCGAGCGGCAGCGCACAAGGCCGCGAACTCGGCATGAGCCGAAGGATCCTGGTCGAGCTCGCGACGATTATGCGCCCGCGCGACAATCTCGCCGTCGCGCACCACTACGGCTCCGATGGGCACCTCGCCCACCGCCGCGGCGGCTCGCGCCTCGGCCAGCGCCTCGCGCATGAACTTCTCGTCGATTTCGGTGATCGTCATCGTTCGCCTTCCCTGTTGCAAATTCAAAACGATGCTATCATTACGACTCACGGAGAGATGGCAGAGCGGTTGAATGCGGCGGTCTTGAAAACCGTTGAGCGCGAGAGCGTTCCGGGGGTTCGAATCCCCCTCTCTCCGCCACTTTAGTGATTCACCGGTGTCATGGTCCGCTCAAACAGCGCATCGACCACGTCGGCTATCTCGGGTCGACGCTCAAGACCGTGGCCCGATTCCCACCATATCGTGAAAAGTCGAATAATACCGCCGGCAACAAACTCAGACGTCGTCTCGAGTGACACGGGGGCCAGGGCATCCTCGGCAAGCACGTTCATCACACGCTCGCGGATGGAGCGGGCAATGCGGTCGCAAATAACATTGGTCAACATGCCCGACATGCTGCTTGCCAAAATGTTATCCATGAGCTGCTCGTGCGCAAGAATCAAATCCATGGCATCGTCCAAAATCGCGTGCCGAAGCGCGCGCACGTCCTCGGCAGACACTGCGCCGGCCTCATCGGGCTGTTTTTGCGGCAAGCCCGACATGAGCTCATCGATATAAAAGGCAAAGTAATCGTTTTTGTCGCGAAAGTGCTTGTAGAACGTCGTACGGCGAATCATGGCGCGGTCGCACAGCATGGCAACCGTCAGGTCCTCAAAACGATGCTCCTCGAGAAGCTCGGTGAAGGCATCGAACAGGGCACGATAGGTTTTCTTGATGCGAAGGTCCACTGGTATCGCCATCCTCAGGGCAAAGACAACACTCGTCAATCTGTCGCATATCTTACACCTGTACCTCGCACGCTTTGCCCCGGTGCCAACCCCGCCGAAAACACAACGCTTACCGGAAAGTTCGGCACGGCAAAACGTTGCGGGTATACTAGTAGCGTTATACCAACGGCAGCTGGCGCATGCCGCCGCGGCCATTCGAAACGGAGACATCATGATTACCGTCATCATCGGCATCGTTGTTGTCATTGTGATTGTCTGCGCCATCGCCGGCATCTACAACAACATGGTCACCAAGCGTAACCGCATTGATAACGCCTGGCAGAACATCGATACGCAGCTGCAGCGCCGCAACGACCTGATCCCCAACCTGGTCGAGACCGTCAAGGGCTACGCCAAGCACGAGCAGGAGACGCTCTCCGCCGTGATCAGCGCGCGTAACACCGCCGTCAAGGCCACCACGCCCGAGGCCAAGATGGAAGCCGACAACGTGCTGACCGGTGCGCTGCGTCAGCTCTTCGCCGTAGCCGAAGCCTACCCCGATCTTAAGGCAAACACCAACTTTACGCAGCTGCAGGCATCGCTCGAGGATACCGAGAACAAGATTAGCTACGCACGCCAGAGCTACAACGATTGCGTGCTCAGCTACAACAACGCCATTCAGACGTTCCCGGCTGTCATCTTTGCCGGCATCTTTCAGTTTAAGGAGCGCCAGGGCTTCGAGGCCGCCGAAGCAGCCCGCCAGGCCCCGACCGTCAAGTTCTAGTAGTTTGACAGCGCATCCTTAATCGGCCAAATGTATAAACCGCCCCGTCGAGTGCATACTTCGACGGGGCGGTTTCCTTTTTCGCAAAGGTCCCCCTCTAAGCGCCGTGCATTTTTAGGAGTATTCAACATAACCAAGAGCTTCGGGCGCCACGATAAGTGCCAAAGACCGCGAATATCCCTGCAAATCAAACGCTGCCAGCCCATAACCCCGCCCATCATCCGTAGAAAACATCGAGAACTCCCGATTTTTTGCCCGAGGTCGGTATGCAGGGGCCTTCGATTGCAGAATACTCGCAAAAATGCACGTCGCCACCACCCCCACATGGCGCGAACCAAATCAGAACCACCCTTAAAAAGGGTGGTTTGCTCTTAGGGTATAACCCACGGGC
>CALGZX010000115.1 GCA_937934165.1 uncultured Collinsella sp. | reverse complement strand
AGTTTGAATTGTCGCACGGAATGGACAGGCTTGCCGCCCCGTCTCGCCGCTTAACCTTGTGGACATCTTGGCCCCAAGCTCAACAATTCAAAGGTTCTTAATACCAGTGAACGATTACAGGTTAGCCGTTTTTAATACCGATTTTATGATTTCATCCTCCCCTCTCGGTAGACGGTCAGTTTTTGCCGCTCATCGGTCAAGCGACATATATCCGTAAAAACGAGCGCCCGCCATGCGCAGGGACGCTCTAGACGCTAATAGTTGTAGGTATATCCGCCGGCGTCGCCGCGGGTAAAAGACTTGGCATGCTCGATTGCCTGCCCACTCGAGTCATAGGTCAGGCCTTCCAGCACGAGCGCCAGATCGCCCGGCTCAAGATTGAGCAAACTCGCATCGCGTGCGCCCAGCGCCTCGATATCGAGTTTCTCTACCGACTGATCTGGCTTGCGTCCCAACATATCGTAGGTCTCGAACAGGCTGAAGACCGAAATGTCCACGTCTTCGATGCCCGGAAACAGCAGGCACGGAATCAGTGTCATCTCGATCGATACGGGCTCACCATCGATGCAGTTGAGGCGGCGCACCGAGTAAAGCAGATCGTCCTCGGCGATGCCAAACAAGTCGGCATAATACGGGCCGGCGTAGCGTTTGGAGCGCGCCAGGATGCGCACCGACGGCGTCGCGCCCGATGCCAAAACCGACTGGCGGAAGCCGCCCTTGCGTTCGTGCTCGTCAAACCACTTGTGTCCCACAAAGGCGCCTTTGCCCTGCACGCGACGAATCTGGCCACTTTTGACCAGCTCGTCCATGGCGCTTCGGATTGTCAGGCGTGTCGTGCCAAACTCCTCGGCCAGCTCGTTTTCGGACGGAATCATCGAGCCCGTCGGGTAGTCGCCGCGCTCGATTCGCTCCGCAATGCAGCGGCGAATTTGTTTGTAAACCGGCAAGTCTTCTACTGCATCAGCCATTCGACACCCACCTTCGTCGCAACGCCGTCTGCCTCGCCGTTATCGGCAAAACGATACTTGGTCGGCAGAATCACGGACTTGCAATACTCGACAAAGCCATCGGTCTCGTCGCGCTCGTGCGAAGCCTTGTAAAACACCGGCGTGCCCTCCTGAGCATTCAGCAACTTGGCCTCGTCGGCGTTCAGACGGCTGATGGAAATATGCTCCTTGCCGTGCGTCACATGGACATTCCCCTCCTTGAGCAAAACGTCGTAGAGGCTTTCCTGCTCAAAATCGTGATCGGGAAGCGAGGGGCACAAAGACAGATTGACGTAAGCCGTCTCGATCGATGCCGGGGAACCGTTGACCACACGCACGCGCCGAATGCAGAAGAGCGGCATGCCCAGGTCGATCTGGGCTTTTTGGGCAAGATCGATATCGGCATACACGACCTTGGACCAAACCAGGCGCGCGGTCGACTTTGAGCCAACCCTCTCCACCGCCTGCGTATAGTTCCATGTTTCCTGAAAGATGTTCAGCGGTTTGGGAGGACACACATAGGTGCCCGAACCGCGGCGGCTTTCCAAAGTTCCGCACGAAATAAGGCGCGTGATCGCAGCACGCAACGCCGTGCGCGACACGCCCAGCTCTTCACAGAGCACACGCTCGGCGGGCAGCCGGTCGCCACCCTGCAGGTCATAATGTTTGATATACCAAAGAATGCCCTCAAAGGCGCGGTCTTTGGGCGGAATCGCATATGGTTCACTCGACATGGGCAAGACTCCTCAACTGCTTGATGCTGCAGGAATCATTGCTCCGGACGCCTCATGGCGTCGAAGGCTTCTTTGATCTGCTCCGCAACGTTCCGATACGACCGATATAGGCCGGAGTCTCGCTTGACTTCGCCCGCGGTCACCGGAATCTCAAGCTTCGAAATCTCATCCTTGCCGGTTTGCACGACAACGATGACACCCATACCAAGGCACATATTACGCTTGGCAGCGTTGTTTTTGGTAGCCTGAGCTGGATTAATCAAAATCTGCTGAGCCAGTTCGCGTTTGCTGAGCTCCGGCACATCCTCGGGATTTCCGGTCTCGGCAATCTCGCACTGCAGCACATCCGCATAGTCAAAAATCTTCGGCTCGCCGCCGCGCTGATGCACGGCCCACTTGCGGCGCGTGGCATCCTGGTAGATAGCCGGCAAAAACGTAAACCGCGGTGGGTCCAAAATCGTATCCGTGATGGTAAACACATCGGGATCAAAGGCATCCTGCGGGTTTTTCTTCTTGAACAGCCCCATATCACCCTCCCGTACTAGCATTAAACAACTCAAGCTGAATATAGCACCAATTTCAAGCCGCCGCCTTACCCTATCGGTACGCGGCGTCTATGGCTCGCCCAGCGGAAGAGTTTACGGACGAGGGCCGGGGTGCCTGCCTTGTTTTGAGAAGTGGGCTTCGCGAACTTCTCAAAACAAAGCAGGCGCCCCGGCCCCGCCGGCAAATAGCGGACACTCCGCATGCAATCTATGCAAACAAACAAGTACGCTTAGCTACATTCGGTAAGCTCGAGCACGCTGCCCTTAACGATAAGCGCCGGCTCCAGGACGACCTCTTCGGCACGCCTGCCGCCCCTACCGGCAAGACGCTTGGACATGCAGCCAAAAGCATGCTCCGCAAGGACACCAGGATCCTGCTCAATCGCGGTCAGCGCCGGCTCAAAGAGAACGTCGGCCGCCGAGTTGTCGTAACTCACCACCGAGATATCGCCCGGGATGCTCTTCCCCATCTCGTGCAAGCGCTTGAGCAGACCGAGGGCGATGTTATCCGAACTTGCGAACACAGCGGTGGCATCAGTTGCGAGCACCGCCTCCGAGGCCTCATAGGCACTCGGAATGTAGTACTCGCTCTCAAACTCCAAACGTGCGTCGATAGGCAGGCCAACCTCGCGCAGCGCGCGCTCATAGCCGGCAAGTCGCTTACGCCCCGTATTGGAACGGCGCGCGTTAACCAAGCAGGCAATGCGACGGTGGCCCTGCTCGATCAGATAGCGAGTGGCCATGTAGCCACCCATCTCGTGGTCGAACATCACCTTGTCGCACTCGAGCCCCTCAATGGCACGGTCGACCATCACGGCAGGGATAGGCAGATGGCTGACTTCTTCGCGCAGGGCGCGGTCGTCGGAGAACTCGTCGCCTACGACCAGGAAGACGCCATCAACGCCGCGCGTCACCAGCTGGCGCAGCAGTTCCAGATCGTCATCGGCGCTTCCGCCCGAGCTGGTAATAAAGAGCGCGTAACCGTCCTCGCGACAGCGCTTTTCCAAGCTGCCGGCGAGCGAGGCAAAAAAGCGGCTCTCGATATTGGGAACGATAAGGCCCAGCGTGCGCGACTCGCGCATGACCAGGCTACGCGCGATCTGGTTGGGAACATAGTGGTTGCGCGCCGCAACCTCCTTGATGAGCTTACGGTTTTCTTCCGAGATGCGACAGGGCCGATTATTGAGAACAAGCGAGACCGACGAAGGGGAAAGTCCCACCTCCTGGGCGATCTGCTTGAGGGTGACTTTGTTGGCCATCTCGCTCCTTCCGGGTTTACGCGCAATCTCTTGAAAGTATAGCGACTGCCCATCTACCTCGGTGATAAACACTTTACCAATCCGGTGGACGGCTGTTTTATCGCCGCCAGCGCACCAAATCCGTTCAGGTGGGGTATATTGCAATCGATTGATGACAACAACCACCTAAAGGCGGATATTCGTATGCACGAGAACGACTTTTTTAACGAGGACCTGCTCTGCGCGCTCGCCGGCGTTGCCGGCGAGGACAACGTACTCATGAGCGAGCCCATGCGCGAGCACACCACGTTTAAGATCGGCGGCCCGGCCGATGTCTTTGTTACGCCCGACACCGAGCAGGGCCTCGTCGCCACGCTCGATACCTGCTATCGTTGCGATCTGCCACTCACCATCGTGGGCAACGGCTCCGACTTGCTCGTCGGTGACAAGGGCATCCGCGGCGTCGTCGTGGCGCTGGGCAAGGGCCTCTCCGACATTACGGTCAACGGCACGCACGTCACAGCGGCAGCCGGCGCCTTGCTTTCCGATGTCGCCGCGACTGCCGCCGAAGCCTGCCTCACCGGCATGGAGCCCATCTCGGGTATCCCCGGATCGGTCGGCGGCGCCTGCTACATGAACGCCGGCGCCTACGGTGCCTGCATGGCCGATGTACTGGAGTCCGTGCGTGTCTACAAGCCCGCCCGCATGCTCGACGACGGCACCCGCGGCAGCGGCAATATCATCGAGTTCGATGTCGACGAGCTCAACCTGGGTTATCGAAAGAGCCGCATCGCCGATGACGGCTTTATCGTGCTTTCGGCCACCTTCAATCTCGCCCCGGGCAACGCCGCGATGATCAAGGCCGACATGGACGACTACCGCCAGCGCCGCGAGGACAAGCAGCCGCTCGACATGCCGAGCGCCGGCTCCACTTTCAAGCGCCCCGAGGGTTACTTTGCCGGCAAACTCATCATGGATGCCGGCCTGCGAGGACACGCCGTTGGCGGCGCGCAGGTAAGCGAAAAGCACTGCGGTTTTATCGTCAACGCCAACCACGCCACCGCCGCCGACGTTGACGAACTCATCCGCCACATCCAAACAACCGTCAAAGGCCAATTCGACGTAGACCTAGAACCCGAAGTCCACCGAGTAGGCGAATTTTTATAAAAAGAAGGCCCCGAAAGGGGCCTTCACTCTCTTTTATTCAGACACCACTCTGGATTGTGGCACTCTGAATCCGAGTGGGCCCCGCGCCCGCAATATATTTGATTGATTGCGAGTTCCGCACGCAAAGAAGGCCACTTAATGTGGCCTTCGTCTTGCGCAGGACTGCCCGAGCAGGCAATCAAATATATTGCGGGCGCGGGGCCCAACCAGTCGAGGACTGTCCGAGCAGGCAACCTTATGCCTCTCGGACTGTCCCGGCCCAACTTATCGTTACGACAGCGCAATACCGCCAAGCCAGCCCCAGCGCACGCCAGAGCCAGTGCCGTAGAACCCAATGAACGAATCAAGCGACCTCGACGTGATGGCGCCCTCGTTACTCATAACGATGCCGCCGCCAACGTAGATGCCCACGTGGCCATAGATCAGACCCGGCATGCCGGTACCGCTATGCGATGAGTCGGCCACGATCATGCCCACCTGCAGCGCCGAGCGATCGGAGCTATAGCACCAGGCGTTGAACATGTCACACGCGTTGCCGCCAAAATAGCCCACGCCGGCGTTACGGAAGACATTGGTAACCCACGCCGCGCACCAGTTCTGACCCGGCGAAGGCGTGGAGTAGCACGCGTTGACGACGGCCTGCTGTTTGCCCGAGCCGGCATTCTGTTGCGGGGTTCCGGGCGCATACGAGCCGCCACCCGAGCTTGAACCACCCGAGTAGGAATTGTTCTTGTTCGCGGCAGCCGCGGCAGCGGCAGCCTTCTTGGCAGCCTCCTCGGCCTGAGCGGCAGCGAGAATCTCGGAATCGCGCTGAGCCATGAGCTCCTTGACGTCGTCGGAAAGACCGTTCAGCACGGTCTGGACTTCTTGCTGCTTGGCCTGCATATCCTGCATCTGAGCCGTCTGCTGGTCCTTGAGTTTTTCAAGGTCGGCCTTTTGTGCTTCGAGCTCGGTCTTCTGTGCGTCGAGCTCAGCCTGAATCGTCTGGATATCCTCGATGGCATCGCGGTCGCTCTTGTTGATCTTCTCAACGTAATGCGCGTTGGCGACGAGTTCCTCAAACGAGCCAGAGGCCAGCAGCAGCGACAGGATGTTCGTGCCGCCGGACTTGTAGCTGGCGGCCACGCGATCGGAAAGGTCGTTGCGCTTCTTCTTGAGCTCGGCCTTCTTTTCATCGATCTGGGCCTGCGTGTCGTCAATCTTGCCCTGGACATTCTCGATGTCGTTGAGGGTCTGGGCATTCTTGTTGGCCAGCGCCGCATACTCATTTGCGATGCTGCCGAGCTGGGCCTGAACCTCGTCGAGCTGGGCCTGGGCAGCATTCAGTTTATCGGTGGTTTCTTTGGAAGCCTCCGCCGCATGGGCGCGAGCGGGCAGACCAAAAAGAACTGCCGCAGAAGCGGCGCCGAACAGGGCCTTGAGGGCAGTGCGGCGCGAGAGCTCCTGGGAAAGGATGGAATCGCTGTTTGGTGACATATGTACTCCGTTACATGTTTATTTATATGTCGCTCAACTCATACATATTAGCGTACATATGGCGCGTCCCAACGATTTCCACGAACGGCAGGAAACTACAAGGTCAGCGGCTCGTAAGCAAATGCCAAAGATCAGGTTATGCGTACGCAAGCTCTTCTGATGAGTACGTTAGCACAATCCTCTGCTTTTCCTACAGCGCACGATTTAGGCGTCCCTGCCTGCGCTATACTCCCCTGAAGAAGTGTTCCTGATTCGATAGGAGACTACATGTCCAAAGCACTCGACCCCAAAGACACCTGCGTCCTCGTTACCGGTGGCGCCGGTTTTATCGGCTCGCACACCGTCGTTCAGCTGCTCGAGGGCGGCTACCAGGTCGTCGTCGTCGATGACCTCTCCAACTCCAGCGCCGTCGCCGTCGACCGCGTCAAGACCATCGTGGGCGACGAGGCCGCCAAGAACCTCACCTTCTACGAGGCCAACGTGCTCGACCGCGATGCGATGAACAAGATCTTCGATACCCATCAGATCGACCGCGTCATCCACTTTGCCGGCTTTAAGGCCGTCGGCGAATCGGTGAGCAAGCCCGTCGAGTACTACCACAACAATATCGAGAACACCCTAGTGCTCATTGACGTCATGCGCAACCATGGCTGCAAGTCCATCATCTTCTCGAGCTCCTCGACCGTCTACGGCGACCCGGACAACCCGCCCGTCACCGAGGAGGATCCTAAGAAGCCCGCGACTAACCCCTATGGTTGGACCAAGTGGATGATCGAGCAGATCCTTATGGACGTCCACACCGCCGACCCCGAGTGGGACGTCGTGCTGCTCCGTTACTTCAACCCCATCGGTGCCCATCCGTCGGGCTTAATCGGCGAGGACCCCAAGGGCATCCCCAACAACCTGGTTCCCTATGTCGCCCAGGTCGCCGTGGGTAAGCTCGAGGCCGTTCAGGTCTTTGGCAACGACTACCCCACCCCCGACGGCACCGGTGTGCGCGACTACATCCACGTGTGCGACCTGGCATCTGGTCACGTTGCCGCCCTCAACTGGATGAACGGCAAAACCGGCGTCGAGATCTTTAACCTGGGCACCGGCACCGGCACCTCGGTGCTCGAGGTCGTCGCCGCCTTCTCCAAGGCGTGCGGCAAGGAGCTGCCCTATGTGATTCGCGAGCGCCGTGCCGGCGATATCGCCGCCAACTGGTGCGATGCCTCCAAGGCCGAGCGCATGATGGGCTGGAAGGCCCAGTACGACATCGCGGACATGTGCCGCGATAGCTGGAACTGGCAGAGCCACAACCCCAACGGCTTCGCCGACGCCGAGTAGCAAAAAACCTACATACCGCTCTTGCCCCGATCTCACGATGTGAGACCGGGGCTTTTTCATGGCGCGTAACCATTTACCGAAAATGGACCAACTTTTTAATCTCGCCTATACATGTTTAAACAACATGTTCTACAATAGGGACATCGACTCTAAAACTCGGGGCGGGCTGTTCACCCATCTGCAGGCCGATCCCACAACAAGAAGGTTGGTGAGCGCATTCATGGAGCGTGCAAGCGGCGTCCTCATGCCCGTCTCATCTCTGCCCGGACCATACGGAATCGGCGGCTTTGGCTGGAATGCCTACGACTTCGTCGATTTTCTCGCCTCGTGCAAACAACATTACTGGCAGATTCTGCCCCTCACGACGACCAGTTATGGCGATTCGCCCTATCAGTCGTTCTCGGCCCGCGCAGGCAACCCCAACTTTATCGACTTTGCCGAGCTTATCGAGGCAGGGTATCTGGAGCAGCGCGATATCGATGGCGTGCACCTGGGTTCTGACCCCAGCAACGTCGACTACGGTGCTATCTTTGGCGGCCGCCGACAGATTCTCGACCGCGCCGCCGAGCGCTTTGCCGCCGACAAGCCGGCCGATTTCGATGACTTTATCCAGGCCAACGAGGACTGGCTCATCCCCTACTGTGAGTTCATGACCGTCAAAGAGGAGTGCGGTCTCAAGGCGTTTTGGGAGTGGCCCGCGGAGCTCCGCACCCGCGGCGAGGCTTCCGCCAAGGTCTGCGCCGACCATCCGGCGCGTATGCTCTACCACCAGATGACGCAGTACTTCTTCAATCGCCAGTGGAGCCGCCTCAAGGCCTATGCCAACGAGCGCGACATTCTCATCATCGGCGACCTGCCCATCTATGTCTCGCGTGAC
>CALGZX010000114.1 GCA_937934165.1 uncultured Collinsella sp. | reverse complement strand
CCCACCGCACTCCCCCGCCATTACCCTGCGGTGTTCTCGTATAGAGTCCATCCCGCTTGCCGTTTCGTTGCAACAGCCCATTTGTCCACCGATCAAGTGAACTACTGGATAAATACAGCGACACGCTTGTTCGTTACAGTGGCTATATCGGTGTAAATCGCCGCGATAAATGCTGCCCGTTCATGGCGTGTACCTGCTGCGCATATGTAGAATCATATCGCGTTAATAAATCGGCTCAAGCGCGTGCAAAACGTGCAAGTAGCCGAAAAAGGCGATTATCGCGTAGGTAGATTTATGGCACCCTGTTGATTAATCAAAATTAAGCAATTGCTTAAAACAAAAAAGGTCAGGCACTAGGTGCCTGACCTGCAAACTTCTGGTCGGGACGACTGGATTCGAACCAGCGACCCCTTGACCCCCAGTCAAGTGCGCTACCAAGCTGCGCCACGTCCCGAAGCTTTTGTTTGTTGCTCTGCTCTCGCTCGCAACAGGGAGTATATTAACCCGAAACTTTGCCCTTGTGCAAGAACTTTTTTACAAATTTTGAAGCAAGTCCAAAATTGTATCTGCGAGCTGGGGTTTTGTTAACACGGGGAGTTCTTGCGTGCCCGCTGTGCTCACAATCCAGGCCTTGTTGGTATCGGTTCCAAAGCCCGAATCGGCGCGCGAGACATCGTTGGCGATAATGGCATCGCAACCCTTGTGGGCGAGCTTTCGCTGAGCGTACTCCACGACGTTATCGGTCTCGGCCGCAAAGCCGATCACGCACCGCTCTCCCTTTTGGCGCGAAAGCTCGGCCAAGATATCGACCGTTTCGACAAGCTCGATGCGATCCAAGCGTTCGTTGGACTTTTTGAGCTTATGGTCCGCAGGGGTGGCGGGGGTATAGTCGGCGACGGCGGCCGCACAAATTGCCGCATCGGCCGTCTGGAAGGCGCTCGCCGCCGCCTGCAGCATCTCTGCGGCGGTCTGCACGCGCACGCACTCCATGCCGCCGGGCACATCGAGCGATGTCGGTCCCAACACGAGCGTGACCTCGGCACCGCGGCGAGCAGCCTCCCTCGCCAGGGCGATGCCCATCTTGCCCGACGAACGGTTGCCAATGAATCGCACCGGGTCGATCGGCTCGTGCGTGGGGCCGGCGGTAATCACGATGCGCTTACCTGCCAGGTCCTGAGGCGCGGGGTTGAGCACCTCGCAGATGGCTTCGACGATGTCCTCGGGCTCGCTCATGCGCCCCGTGTCCACGTCGCCGCAGGCAAGGTAGCCACTGCCGGGCCCCACCACGTGGACGCCGCGGTCGCGCAAAGTGGCCATGTTGGCCTGCGTCGCCGGAGCCTTCCACATGCCGTTATTCATAGCGGGTGCGATCACGATGGGTCGCGGCGTGGCTAGCAGCGTGGTGGAGATGAGGTCGTCGGCGATGCCGTTGGCCATCTTGGCGATGATATTGGCCGTCGCGGGCGCCACGACCACCAGATCGGGCTCCTGCGCCAGCGAAATGTGGTGGATGGGGTCGGAAGGATCGTCGAATAGGCCCACGGCAACGGGCTCGTTGGTGAGCGTACGGAAGGTGAGCGGGCCCACAAACTCGGTGGTATGCTCGCTCATAACGACCTTGACGCGCGCACCGCTCTTTTGCAGCAGGCGCACGATATTGCACGACTTATAGGCGGCGATCCCGCCGGTAATGCCCAGCAGGATCGTTTTTCCCTCAAGTTGCATTGATTTGTTGGATGCCGCCGTCATCGCTAGGCTTCCTTGCTCGGGAGTACCAGGAGGCGGTGGCAGTACGGGCAGTGCGTAATCTCGCTGCCGTCGTGGTTGAGGTCGCTCATGGACGATGCCTGCAGCGCGGTGTGGCAGACCGTGGGGATGTTGCCCTGGATGGTCTCGACGGCCAGGCCGCGGAACTGCTTGAGCAGGCGCTCGTAGTCGGTGAGCACGTCGGCCGGCAGCGTTGCGGCAAGCGCGGTGCGCTCCTTAGTGGCGGCGTCAATCTGAGCCTGCAGGTCGGCAGCCTTGGCGCGAGCGGCCTTGGTATCGGCCTTCACGCCCTCCTCGAACTTGGCGATGATGGCCTGCGCGCGGGCCTCGCGGTCGAGCGCCTCCTTATGGGCGACAACGACGTCCTTGCGGGTGTGCTCAATCTTGTCCAGACGCTTGGCCAGGGTGGCGAGTTCATTCTCCAGGTCCTGAACCTCGCGGTAGTCGGAGCCGTCGACGTGGCGCTTCTTGGCAGCCTCGATGGCGTTGTTGGTCTGAATCTCGGTGGTGTTGAGATCGTCGAGTTCAATGTCCAGATCCTTGCGCTGGGCGTAGAGCTTGGTCATCTCGGCCTTGAGCTTAACGTAGGTCTTGCGCTTGGAAGCGAGCTCCTTGAGCTCCGGCATATTGGCAAGTTCGCTCTTGTTGCGGGCGAGTTCCAAATCGATCTGTTGCAGCTTGAGTAGCGTAGCGCCGGCGCTCATAAGTTCTCTCCTTTTGTCACAGTCCACCATTGGCAAGGGTTCAGTATTTTAATCGCATGACGGGGGTCGACCCCGGCGTCAACTGCAGAGTTCATCAATATATCAACGAACGGCTCCTCAGAGCGGTCGTGACCGAGCAAGATCACCGGTAGCCCGCGCAAGGCAAGGTCTTGCGCCACGTGGTAGCCCGCCTCGCCCGTCACGACAACATCTGCGCCCGCGGCGATGGCGAGCTCTCCGAAGTCGCCTAGGGAGCCGCCCAAAATGGCGACGGTGCGGCACGGGTGATTGGCCTCGCCCCACACGCGTGGGTCGCTGCCAAACGCCGCTGCTGCGCGCGCGGCAAGGTCACGCAGGCTGCAGGGGTCGTTCAACGTTGCAAGCGCGCCCAGTCCGGTCGCTTCGGGGTCGTCCACGTGCTCCAGTGAGCTCACGGGTGCGGCACCCAGCAGCTCGCTCAGGCAGATGCGGGCTTCGTGCGAGCGGTCCAGGTTGGTGTGGAGCGAGATAATGCTCACGCCGCAACGCGCTGCCTCGTAGAGCGCCGCACTGCATTGGGGGCGTGCAGCATCCGCCGGACAAAATGCCTCGGGCTCCTTGATGTATATGGGATGATGCGTCAGCAGCACGTTGGCACCGGCCTCGAGAGCACGGTGCACATTGGCTTCGGTCGCATCGAGTGCGCAGGCAACACCGGTAATCTGCGCGGCAGGGTCGCCGACGGAGAGTCCTACATGGTCCCAACTCTCAGCATCAGTCTTGGGATAGCGTGCCAGCAGCGCGCGCTCAAGCTCGGCGACGATCATGCGGCGCCTACGATCGAGAGCAGCGTCTGGGCAAACTCGTCCAGATCGCCCGGATTCACGCGGTCATCAAAGGAAATGCGCAGTGCGCCCAATGCCTGCTCGCGACCGATGCCCATCGCGCTCAAAACGTGACTGGGGTCCATATTGCCGCTCGAGCATGCCGAGCCTGCCGATACCTCAAAGCCGGCGGCGTCGAGCTTGATGATGAGCTCCTCGGAGTCCATGCCATCAATGTAGATCGATACCATGCCGGGCAGACGGTCGGCCTGCTCGTAGTCGCCCATGGTGGCGTGAATGCGCGGGTGGGCCGTTAGCGTGGCGTAGAGCTTGTCGGAAAGGGCTTGCAGCGTCGCCCGCTCCTGAGCCACATGGGGCGCCAGAGACGAGGCGGCAGCGGCAAAGGCCAGCTGCGTGCGCAGGTCCTGCGTGCCGGCACGTCGTCCGGCTTCCTGTCCTCCGCCAAAGATGCGCGGGCGCAGCGGGGTGCGGGTCTTAACGTAGAGCGCGCCGGATGCCACAGGACCGCCAATCTTGTGGGCGGCGACGGACATAGCATCGACGCCCAGCTCGGCGGCATCGAGCGGAATATGCAGATAGCCCTGGATGGCATCGGTGTGGAAAAGGGCGCCCACGGTATGCGCGGCCGCGGCAAGCTCACGGATGGGCTGCACCACGCCAGTCTCGTTGTTGGCAACCATGATGCTCACGAGCGCCACGTCGTCGCCTAGCAGCTCGATAAGCGCGGCAGGCTCAATGTAGCCCGCGCTGCAGGGCTGTACCAGGTCGACGGTAAAGCCAGCGGCACGCAGCAGCGGCAGGTTGTCCAGAATCGAATCGTGCTCGATGGCCGAAACGATTACACGATCGCGCTTGCGATCGCGCTGACGAGCGCCCTCGGCAAGACCGAGCAGCGCCAGCTGGTTGGCTTCGGTGCCGCCGTTGGTCAGAACAATCTCGGACGGGCGGACGCGCGCGCCAAAGCTGCGGGCAATCTCGCGACGCGCCACTTCCAGGCGTGCAGCGGCCTTGCGGCCGAGCGAATGCAGCGAGTTGGGGTTGACGCCGGCAAGCTCGCTGTCGTCGTACTCGCGCTGCGCAAGGAGCGCCTCGGCGCGCATGGGCGTCGAGGCGGCATAGTCAAGATTAACGGGTATGCGGTTTTGACCTGCGGTCATAAGGGTTTATGCCTCCTGTGCGGCCTCGTTGCCCAGCTTCTGCAGCAGCGCAACCTCGGCAGCGGGATCTTCGGACTTAAATACGGCGGAGCCGGCCACGAGCACGTTGGCGCCTGCCTTGACGACCTCGGCAATGTTCTTGGAAGAAATACCGCCGTCGACCTCGATGAGGGGCGACACGCCGTGCCGCTCGCACATGGCTTTGAGCTCGTGGAGCTTATGCAGAGTGCCCGGGATAAAGCTCTGGCCGCCAAAGCCGGGGTTCACGCTCATGAGCAGCACCATGTCAACAATGTCGATGATGCTATCGAGCACGCAGACGGGCGTGGCGGGGTTGAGCACCACACCGGCCTTGACGCCGCGCTGCTGCAGATGCGTGAGCGTGCGGTGCAGGTGCGTGGAGGCCTCGTAGTGCACGGTGATCATATCGGCACCGGCATCGGCATACCAATCGACCGTCTCGTCGGGATTCGACACCATCAGGTGCGCGTCGACCGGCACGTCGGTGGAGCGCTTGACGGCCTTGAGGATGTCAACGCCAAAGGTGAGGTTGCCGGTAAAGTGACCGTCCATAACGTCGAAGTGCACGTAGTCGGCGCAGGCGATTTTGTCGAGCTCGCCCTTGAGGTTGGCCATGTCGGCCGAAAGGACGGACGGAGCGATTTTGATGGAACCCATGGTGGAAGCCTTTCTGCGTTAGTCGGTGAGTCCGTAGAACTCTTGGGAGGGTACGCGGTCGGTAAGAATCTCGAGCGCCCTATCCAAAGTAACACCGTTGTAGAGCGTTTGCTCCACGGCAAAGGTGAGCGGAATGTCTACGCCCAGTGAACGGGCGAGTTCGCTGACGCTGCGGGCCGCGACGGCGCCTTCGACCACCATATGCGTGCGCGTCTGATACTCGTTGAGTGACACGCCGTGGGCAAACTCGTAGCCAAAGGTGCGGTTGCGCGAATGCTCCGAGGTGCAGGTGGCAATGAGGTCGCCCATGCCGGCGAGTCCCATGCAGGTCATAGCTTGACCGCCGCGGGCGTGCACCAGACGGCTGATCTCGGCCAGGCCGCGCGTCATGATAAGGGCAAGCGTATTGTCGCCGGCACCGGTGCCGGCGGAGATGCCGCACACGATGGCGATAACGTTTTTCATGGCACCGCAAACCTCGACGCCGGTCATGTCCTGCGACAGGTAGATGCGGAAGGCCGTGGATAGGAGCAGGTCCTTAAAGGTCTCCCCTATCTGCGGATCTTTGCTTGCGATGACGGCGGCAGAAAGTCCGCCGCGGCAGATTTCCTCAGCATGGTTGGGGCCCGAGAGCGCCGCCACGCGCGACTCGTTGCCGATCTCGCTGGCGATGACCTCGCTCATGAGCAGGCCGGACTCGGGCTCAATGCCCTTGGTGAGGCACAGAACCGGCGTCTCGTCCGCGATGTACGGCGCCGCCTGGTGGCAGACGTCGCGCAGGTGCGTCGAAGGCACGGCAAAGATGATCGCATCGGCACCGTCGAGCGCCTGGGCAAGCTCGGTCGTTGCCACCACGTTGTCCGGCAGCTCGTAGCCCACCAGATAGCGAGGGTTTCGGTGCTCGCCGTTAATACCGGCGGCCGTCTGCTCGCTGTGGGCCCACATGGTCACGCGCTCGGCCCGCGCGGCGGCAAGGCCCGCGACGGCGGTTCCCCAGGAGCCGGAGCCAATCAGCGCAACATTCATGACTCTCTCCTACTTATCGTCGGGCTCGGTGACGCGCTTGGTAAACGAGAGCTTGGACTCCTTACCCGTCATGAGCTTTTTGATGTTCGCACGATGGGCCCACACCACAGTAATGCCGATCAGCGCCATGCAAAACTTAAGTCCGAGGCTGCTGTACGGAAAGACCGCGCAGGCAGCGATGGGAAGACCGATGGCCGCGGCAAGCGAGCCCACCGACACAAACTTGGTGATGGCGACGGCCACGATAAACATGCCCAGCAGCGACAGGCCAATAGGCCAGTACCAGGCGAGGATGACACCCAGACCAACTGCGATACCCTTGCCGCCGTGGAAGTTGAGATAGGGCGAGAAGATATGGCCCCACACGGCTGCCAGGCAGATGACGCCGAGCATCCAGTCGCCGGGGGCTCCAGGCGCCATAATGTTCGGTGGAAAGCCATAGCCCACGCTCGCGATGAGTGGACGCGCGATAAGGACGCAGATGGCGCCCTTAAGGCAGTCGAGCAGCAGCGTGAGTGCGGCCACCTTGGGGCCGGCCACGCGCAGTGCGTTGGTGGTGCCGATGTTGCCGGAGCCCGCCTTGCGAATGTCGGTGTGGTTGAACACGCGGCCCAGGATAAGGCCAAACGGAATCGCCCCGATAAAGAACGAGACCACGGCGCAGATGGCGGTCAGAAGAATCGGATTATGCATCCTTTTGCTCCTTCTTCCTAAAGAAGAGTCGAATGGGCGTGCCGGAAAAATCGAAGGTCGAGCGCATGCGGTTCTCGACGTAGCGCTGGTAGGTGTCGTTGACCAGGTCGCTGTGGTTGACGAAGAAAGTGAACGTCGGCGGGTTGACGCCCGTCTGGGTCACGTAGTGCATGCGCAGGCGGCGCTTGCCGTCCACCACGGTATGACCGAACTCGCGCAGATCGGTGAGGAACGTGTTGAGGCGCGAGGTGCTAATCTTTTGCGAGCGCGTCTTCTCGGCGGCGTCGACCATCGCCCAGATCTTCTCAACGCTGCGGCCAGTGAGGGCAGAGATGCGCAGGTACTGGGCCCAGGGAGCCATGACGCCCAGACGGCGGTCGATGGTCTCCATGCAGGCCTCGCGCTTACGGTCGTCGTCGAGCAGATCCCACTTGTTGAGCAGCACAACGATGGCACAGCCGCGCTCGATGGCAAGACCCATGACCTTCTGGTCCTGTTCGGTAACGCCAACGGAGGCGTCGACGACGAGCAGCGCCACGTCGGCGCGGTCGATGGCGCGCAGGCCGCGGACCATGGAGTAGTACTCGATGTTCTCGTACACGGTACTCTTCTTGCGGATGCCCGCGGTGTCGACCATGCGGTAGTGCTTGCCGTTGCGCTCCACGACGGTGTCGATGGCGTCGCGCGTCGTGCCGGCAATGTTGGACACGATGGAGCGGTCGGCGCCCAGGATGCGGTTGAACAGCGAGGACTTACCGGCGTTGGGGCGGCCGATGATGGCGACGTTCAGCGCGTCGGGGAACTCATCGGCGACCTCGTCCTCTTCCTCGGGAAGCAGGGCCACGATGTCGTCGAGCAGGTCGCCCGTGCCGTGGCCGTGCAGGGCCGAGAGCGGCGTGGGCTCGCCGATACCGAGCGAATAGAACTCCCAGATGCTGTCGTTCTCTCGATCGGGGTTGTCGAGCTTGTTCACCAGCAGAAAGACCGGCTTGTCGCAGCGCTTGAGCATGCGAGCGACCGACTCGTCCTCCTCGGTGACGCCGGTGCGGCCGTCGACCACAAACAGGATGACGGCGGCTTCCTCGGCGGCGGCGAGGGCCTGGTCGCGAATGGACGTGGCGAAGACGTCATCGCTCTTGAGCGGTTCGATGCCGCCCGTGTCGACGATGGTGAACTCGCGGCCGTTCCAATCGGCCGTGTGGTACGAGCGGTCGCGCGTGACGCCGCGGGACTCATGGACGATGGCGTCCGAGGTCTGGGCCAGGCGGTTAACGAGCGTGGACTTGCCCACGTTGGGGCGTCCGACGACGGCGACGATAGGTTTCATCTGCACTCCTTTAATGGGTAGGGTCAGTGGAAGTGTTAGAGTCGGCAGGCACAATGCCAAGGATGTGCTCCAGGGTATCGAGCAGCTCATGCGGCATGGTCGACACCACATGAACCTCGGCGCCGCGACTGGTAAGGCTTGCGAGTAAATCGTCACGATGATACTCGTCAAGCGTCATGCCGTCAGCGTTGAACATGAGCTTAGGCACAAAGAGCATAACCCCCGAGAGGTCCTGCGGCAGCTGTTCCAGAATGTCGCAGGCGACGATGAGGCCGGTCACGTCCACGTTGCCGCCAAAGTAGCGATTCTTGATGGCCGTGACGGTGCCGGCGAGCCCCTGCGGCGATTCCACGAAACGTGCCACGGTGTCGCGTGCGCTGGCGCCCGAGAGGCACAGCAGGTGCTGGCTGCGAGCGGCGATGGCCTCGCGGACGCGGGCCAGTCGTTCGGCATCGGCGGCAAGCACATCGTCCGTCTCGTCTAGGTATGAGCGGATCATGCCGATACCGTCGTAGTACTGCGGATAGCCGTCGTAAAAGTCCGCCTCGGGCGGATCGATGCCGGCGTCCAGGTAGAACTCGTCGCTCATCTGGAAGGTGTGGCGGCCAAAACGTTCGAAGGCGCGGTCCTGGTAGGGACGGATCATGGCAATGGTCTCGCGCGCGAGCTCGGGTTTGTCGCTGTAGGACCAGCTAAAGCGGTTTTGGTGCTTGGTAAAACCGAGCGGCACAATGCCCAGGCTTGTGATTTGCTCGTGCTCCTCGCAAAAGCGCAGGGTCTTTTCCAGCTCCTCGCCGTCGTTCATGCCGGGGCACAACACAATCTGCGCGTGGATCTCGATGCCGGCGGCCATGATGGCCTCGAGTACGTCCATGCCGCGCTGGGCGTTGCGGCCCATCATACGACGGCGGACGTCGGGGCTCACGGCATGGACCGACACGTTCATAGGGCTCATGTTGCGTTGGATGACGTTTTGCACGTCCTCGTCGGTGAGGTTCGTGAGCGTGACGAAGTTGCCCTGCAAAAAGCTCAGGCGGTAGTCGTCGTCGCGAATATAGAGCGTGGAGCGGCCGCCCTTGGGGAGCATCGTCATAAAGCAGAACACGCAGGCGTTCACACAGGTACGCATGCCGTCAAAGATGGGGCCATCGAACTCAAGGCCCCAGTCCTCTCCCGGGAAGCGGTCGAGCTCGACGGAGGTGACGGTGTTGTCGCGTGGGTCGAAAACCTCGAGGTCGACGGTATCATCGTCGGCCTCCCAGAGCCACACAATCATGTCGGTAAGCTGCTCACCGTTGACCGAGAGCACGCGCATGCCCGGCTCGATACCCACATCCCACGCGGGCGATTCGGGACGCACGTTCTTTACGAGCGCGCCCTCACCCGGCTCGGGGTCGCGGCTGCGCCCGTAATCGGCCACCTCGGCGGCGTATGCGGGTACGGTCTGGTCCATGGTTAGCGGCAAAGCTCCTTGATGCGCGCAACGGCGCGCTCGATGTGTTCTTGCGGGGTGGAGGCTCCGGCGGTGATGCCGATGTGGTGAGCGTCGGTAAACCACGCGGCCTGGATCTCGGAAGCTTCCTCGATGTGATGCGTATGCTCGCAGGCGTCTGCGCAAATCTGAGCCAGGCGGCGGGTGTTGCCCGAGTTCTTGCCGCCCACGACGACCATGCAATCACAGCGTTTGGCAAGTGTGGCTGCTGCCTGTTGACGCTCGCTCGTGGCGGCGCAGATGGTGTTGATCACGCGCAGCTCCTGCACGCGCGGGGTGATGGCAGCCACGACCTCGGCGAGGTTCTGCGCGGTCTGGGTGGTCTGCACAACCAAGCCCACCTTGCCCTTGAGCGGCAAAGCGTTGGCATCGGCGGCACAGCTCACGACCTGCGCATCATTGCCGGCGTGACCCAGAATACCCTCGACCTCGGGGTGACCCGGTTCGCCCACGACCACCACGTGGTAGCCCTCGCGCACCAGGCGCTCGGCTGCCACGTGAACCTTCTTGACGTAAGGGCAGGTGGCGTCGATGACGTTAAGGCCACGCTCGCGAGCGGCATCGACGACCTGCGGCACCACACCGTGGGCGCGGATGATCACGGTGCCGGTTGCGGCGTCGTCCAAGGTGTCGGCCAGACCGACGCCTGCCTTAGCAAGCTCGCGCACCACGATGGGGTTATGGATGAGCGGCCCCAAGGTGTGAACTTGAGTGCACTCCTCTGCCTGCGGCGCAGCGGCCAGCGCCATATCGAGCGCACGCTGTACGCCGTAGCAAGTGCCGGCGTGGGCGGCGATCTCGATGGTAGGCGCGGTTGCCTGGCCGGACACAGTCGCGGTGGTGTTCGTCACGTTCTCGCTCATGGCTAGAACCTGCCCGGATGCTCGGCGCACAGCTCGTCTCGCATGGCGTAGACGCGGTTCATGGCCTCGGACTCAAACCATTCCAGGCGCTCCGTGCGCTTAAGCCCAGCCGGTGCGTCGGAAAGCGAGACGGCCTTGCCGGCGCGGATCCAGCACTTCTTGGGACGCATGATCTTTTTGCCCGAGGGCGTGATGTCGGACCAGCCGCAGATGGCGAGCGGGTTAACGGGCGCCTTGCCCATCTGAGCGATGAGCGCAAAACCGCCGTGGACCTCGGGCTTGATCTCGCGCGAGCGGATGCGCGTGCCCTCGGGGAAGATCAGGACGTCCTCGCCGCGCTGCAGCGCATGCTGGGCGGCGCGCAGGCACTTCATATCGGCAGTACCACGCTCCACGGGGATGCCGCCTACGCGGCTAAAGGCCCAGCGCACAATCTTGCTCTTGGCGAACTCGGACTTAAAGATGGGACGAATGCGGCGGCCCCCAAAGAACAGCGCCGTCTCCACGGCCAAGAGCTCGGCCATCGAGGTGTGGTTGCAGATGACCACGCTGCCGCGGCCTTCCTGGCGCTCAAACAGCAGATCGGCGTCCTCGACCTTCCAGCGCCACATGAGCTTGGAGAAAGCCCAAAGGATGGCCATGACCACGAAGACGGTGCCGCGGATGAGCGCCGGGAACTCGGCGTAGGGGGCGTTGTAATAGTCCTCTGGCGTCTGCTTAAACAGGCGCATGGGCTACCTCCTTTGGTTGATGAGGTCCTCGATAATGCGGACGACCTCGTCGATGGTGTGGGCGGTGGAGTCGATGTGCACGGCGTCCTCGGCGGGCACGAGCGGCGCAACCTCGCGGCTGCTGTCGAGCTTGTCGCGCTGCTTAAGGGCGTCGAGGGTCTCGTCGACCTCGGCCTCGAGTTGCGCGGGCGTGAGCGGCTGGGCGTCGTTTTGGTGACGCTGCAGCACGCGGCGGCGGGCACGCTCACGCGGGTCGGCAGTCAGGAAGATCTTGACCTGCGCGTTGGGAAACACGACGGTTCCGATGTCGCGACCCTCGGCGACGATGTCGCGGTCCTCGGCGGCGCGGCGCTGATGGATGAGCATGGCGGCGCGCACGCCTGGATAGGCCGAGACCTTGGACACGTTAGCGTCGACCTGCGGGGTGCGGATGGCGGCCGAAGCGTCCTGGCCGTCAATGGTCAGGCGCGTATCCTCGCCGGTGCCGTTGGTAAAGCGAATTTCGATCTGCTCGGCGAGGGCATCGATGGCTGCCTCGTCATCCAGGTCGATGCCGCGGTCGAGCGCGGCGAAGGTGACGGCGCGGTACATGGCGCCCGTGTCGAGCTTGTTAAAGCCCAGCTGGCGGGCGATCTCCTTGGCGATGGTGGACTTGCCGGAACCGGCGGGGCCGTCGATGGCGACGATCATGCAATGCTTCCTTTCGGTGGTTGACGTGCTGGTATGGTTCGCGGGTGCTGCGGCTTGGCGGTCTGCCTAGCCCGTGTAGCGCTCGCGGTAGGTGTTGCGCTTGGGTGCGGAGCCGTGGCTGCCGTGGTGACGCGTGCGGCTGGCGGGCGTGTCTTGGGGCTTGTCGCCGTTGCGCTTGGCGCTCGCCTGCTTAGGCGGGATGCCGCCGGACTTGAGGATCTGCACCTCGCGGTCGGTGAGCTCGCGCCACGATCCCTTGGCCACGCCCTCGAGCTCAAGGCCGGCAAAGTTGCAGCGATGCAGACGGATTACCGGATGGTGAATCTTGCTCAACATGCGCTTGACCTGGTTCTTGCGGCCCTCTCGAATGATGACCTCCACGGCGGTGGTGCCGGGCTTGACGCCTTGCGGAGCCACGGCCACGGCCTCGCGCGCGTTGATGACGCGGCAGATTGCTGGCTGGCATAGGCCGTCGTCGAGCTCGATGCCACGGCGGAGCGGTTCTAGATCGCGGTCGGTCAGCTGCCCGTCCACGAGTGCCTGGTAGGTCTTGTAAACGTGCTTGCTCGGGTGCAGCAGGTCCTGCGACAGGTCGCCGTCGGTGGTAAAGAGCAAAAGGCCTGTGGTGTCGCGGTCCAGACGACCCACCGGGAAGAGTCCCGGAAAGCGGTCGCGGGGGACCAGGTCGGCCACGCAAGGGCGCTCCTGCGGGTCGCTCATGGTGGTGAGGTAGCCGGTCGGCTTGTAGAGCATCAGGTACACGGCGCCCTGGTTGAGCTTGACCGGCATGCCGTCGACCTCGATACGGTCGCGTTCGACATCGACCTTGGTGCCCAGCTCGGTCGCGACCTCGCCGTTTACCGTCACACGACCAGCGGTCATCAGGTCCTCCGAACCGCGGCGGCTCGCCACGCCCGCACGCGCCAAAAAGCGCTGCAGGCGCATGGTGTGCGGATAGACGGGCTGGGCGTCGGTTACGGGTACTGCGTTGCCCATGGCGCGCGTCTCCCCTACTTCGTTAGTCCTCGTCATGCAAATCCTCCGAGGTCACGTCGACGACCAGAGTCTCCAAGTCCTCGACTGCCTCAACATCTTCAACATCGGTATCGAGCAGTTCGCGCTCTTCGTCTAGGTCCTCGGCCTGCTCCTCGAGCGTGGACTGAATACTGCGGCCGCTCAGGCGCTCGCGGATAAACTGGCGCGACTGCTCGTCGGGGGCAAACTGCTCCAGATCGGGCAGGTCGCGGGTGGAACGCAGGCCGAACTTTTCCAAGAAGGCGTTGGTCGTGCCGTAGATGATGGCCTGACCGCGCTGGGGGTCGCGGCCGAGCTCGCGCACCAGACCCTTGTCGACGAGCGACGCGATGACGCCGTCAGAATTGACGCCACGGATGCCCTTGACTACCTCGCGCGTCACGGGTTGGTGGTATGCGATGACGGCCAAGGTTTCGAGCGCCGCCTGCGACAGCTTTTGCGTATCCCAGCTCAACACATAGGCCTCGACCACATCGTGGTAGGCTGGGTGCGTAAACAAGCGCCAGCCGCCGGCGACCTCGCGCAGCTGAAAGCCGCGGTTGGCCTCCTCGTACTCAACCTTGAGCTCGGCGAGCAGCGACGCGCACTCGCCGGGGGCGATATCCAGTGCGCCGGCCAGCGCGGGCGCACTCACCGGGTCGCTCGACACCAGCAGCAGCGCTTCGAGGGCGCCTTTGAGGCTGTTTGCCTCCAGCGTGGAAAGGGTTGACATGGTTGCGGCTCCTATTCGGTGAGCTCGGGGCCCTCGCCGGGCACGTATGCCTCGGCGCCCTCGACGCGGTTGATTTGAATGGTTCCAAAGATTTCGTCCTGGCTCAGGGTGAGCGAGCCACGCTTGGCAAGCTCCAACATGGCCAGGAAGGTGACGACGAGCTGCTCGGTGGTGGCGTCGCCGTCCAGCAGCTCGCGGAAGGTGCAGGTTTGGTGCGCCATGGTAAAGCGGTCGACCGAAGCCACCGTCAGGTCGAGCGGCACGCGATGCGGTGCCACGTGCTCGGCCTCCAGCAGGAAGGTCTGGCGCTTGCCGTCCAGGTCGGCACAGATGACGGCCAGGCCGCGCAGCGTGATGCCGGCCAAGTAGTCGGGCATGAGGCCCAAAAACTCGGGGTCGGGGCCGGCAACGCGCGGGTGCATGCGGCTCTCGGCCTGCATGCGGGTGCCAAGGGCTGCCGCCGCTCCCTTAAACTGCTTGTAGGCAATCAGGCGCTGGATCAGGACCTCGCGCAGGGCGTCACCGTCGAGCGCGCTGAGTTCCTCGAGGTCATCGTCGAGCTCGTCATCGTCATCGGCTTTGCGCGGGGCCTCCTGAGGCACCAGCGAGGCGGCCTTGATGTCCAAAAGCGTAGCCGCGACCAGCAAAAAGTCGCTCGCCACATCCAGATCCAGCGCCTCGATGCGCTCGGCTTCGGCCAGGTATTGCTCGGCCACCTCGCTAATGGAGATGGCACCGATATCTACTTTTTGACGGGTTACCAGCTGCAGCAGCAGGTCGAATGGTCCGCTGTAGACCTGCGTCGACACGCGATACGACATCTTCGACCTCCTTTGACGGCGCCTTCGCGGCGCGGTTTGGGTGCATGTTGCGACCGTTTTGCGCGGTCGACCTGTAAGTTTACCTTAGATGCCGGCGATTGCGAAGTTGAGCAGCCTCTCGGCCAGCGGATACACGGTAACGTCGAAATAGCGGCCGATCACATCGATGCCGGTCCACATGGGCAGCAGGTACAGCACAATGATAAGGATCGGCATGGCGTATTGCTGCAGGCGGTAGTAGTTGGCGAGGGCCTTGCCTTTGAGGAACGGCACGATGATCGATGAGCCGTCGAGCGGCGGAATTGGAATGAGGTTGAAAAACGCGAGCGACAGATTGACCACGATAAAGGCGGCGCCGAAGTTCATGATTTGGGACGCCACGGCAAAGGACATACTGGCGTAGAGGTTGCCATAGGCCAGGTGCATGAAGGCTGCGGCCAGGCATGCGAGCGCGATATTCGATGCGGGGCCGGCCGCGCTCACCAGGACCTCGTCGCGCTTGGGGTGCTTGAGGTTGTTGAGGTAGACGGGCACGGGCTTGGCGAAGGCGAATACCGGGCCGCCGGCCGCGAGCATAAGCAGCGGCAGGAGGATGGTGCCAAACGGGTCGATATGGTTGAGCGGGTTGAGTGAGACGCGGCCGCGTGATCGGGCCGTCTTGTCGCCGAGCGCCCAGGCCGCGGCGGCGTGCGCGCTCTCGTGGATGACGATGCCCACGATGACGGCGACCGCGCTGGCGAGCAGGTTCATGATGTAGCTGTCGGACATGGCGCTCCCCTAGCGGACGCGGCGCGAGGCGCGCGTGAGCAAGTAGTCGGCCACAAACAGGATGACAGCCACGATGGCGTAATCCAGGCGGAAGACGCCGCCAAAGGGAGAGGTGATGACGCCGTAGCCGGCGATGGCGCTTGGCAGCGCGCGCGAAAGCTCAACGACAAAGCCCACGATCTGCAGCTTGGCGGTGAGGCCGCTAAAGCACAACAGCACGGTCATCGCGCTCATAAAGATGCCGTAGATGCGACAAGCGATGGCGATGATGCTCATCGCCACGGCAGCGGCCTTACGAGAGTTCACGCGCGGTCTCCTCTTCGATCTGGGTGGAAAGCTCCAGCCATTCGTCTTCGAGCTTGGGCAGCTCTTGCTTAAGGCCGTTATATTCCCCCAGCGCGGCGTTGAACTTATCCTGATCGGCATAAAGCTCTTCGCTCGCCATCAATTCCATAAGCTCGTCATAGCGGGCACGCTTTTTGTCCAGCTCTGCCTCGATCTTCTTGAGCTGGTTGCGCACGCCCTTGAGCTTTTTGTTGAGTGCGGCACGGGCCTGGGCCTCGGCGCGCTTTTGCTCCTTGGTTTTTTTGCCCTCGGCAGGCTTGGAAGCGGTGGCGGGGGTGTCGGGCTGGGCCGCGGTGACCTTGGCGGACTTGGTCGCGGCCGGTGCACTCTCCCCTGCCGCCTCGGCGGCGGCGCGGGCTGCGAGGTCCTCGCGCTTGTAGAGGTAGTAGTCGTAGTCGCCGTCATAGACCGTGACCTTGCCGTCGCGGATGTCGATCACGCGGTTGGCCACGGCGCGCACCAGGTGCTCGTCGTGGCTGATTAGCACGATGGTGCCGGGGAAGTTTTGCAGGGCGTTCTCGAGCATGTCCACCGAGTCGATGTCCAGGTGGTTGGTGGGCTCGTCCAGGCACAGGAGCGCCTCGGGGGCCACGAGCATCTTGGCGAGCGCCAGACGCGCCTTTTCGCCGCCGGAGAGGACGCGAACCTGTTTCTCGATGGAATCGTTGTCGCTAAACAGGAAGGCGCCCAGCAGGCTGCGCTGCTGCGGCACGGTCCACTTGGGCGTGACGGTGTCAATCTCTTGCAGGACTGTGTTGGACTCGGTCATGCCCTCGAGTGCGTGCTGGGCGTAGTAGGCCACGCCCACGTTGGTGCCCAGTTCGCGGGTGCCGGTGGTGGGTGGCTCCAGGCCGGCGAGGATCTTCATGAGCGTGGACTTGCCGGCGCCGTTGGGGCCGACGAGCGCCACGTGCTCGCCGCGGTAGAGCTTGAGGTCGATGTCGCTGTAAATGTGCTTATCGCCGTATGACTTGGAGACGCCCTCGAGGCCCACGACCATGTCGCCGGAGCGCGGCGGGTCGGGGAACTTAAAGTCGATGTGCTTGTGGCCCTCGGGCAGGATGACGAGCTCCTTTTTGATCTGCTCGATCTTGCGGATGCGCTCCTGGGCCTGGGCGGCCTTGGTGGGCTTGTAGCGGAACTTGTCGACGAAGACCTGCATGTGGGCGATGTCGCGCTCCTGGGCGGCGCGCTTGGCGCGCATCTGCTCCAGGTTGTCCTCGCGCTGCTTGAGGTAGCTGCTGTAGTTGCCGGTGTAGGTGGTCACGCGGCGGTTCTCGAGCGCGGCGACGTGGTCGACACAGGCGTCCATGAAGGCGCGGTCGTGGCTGACGATGAGTACGGCGCCGTCGTAGTTGGCGATAAAGCCGCGCAGCCACTGGACGCTCTCGAGGTCCAGATGGTTGGTGGGCTCGTCTAACAGCAGCAGGTCGGGATGGCGCAGGAAGAGCTTTGCCAGCGCGATACGCATCTGCCAGCCGCCGGAGAACTCGGAGCACGGGCGCTCAAAGTCGGTGACTTTAAAGCCCAAGCCGGACAGGATCTTGCGGGCGTTGCTCTCGAGCTCGTAGCCGCCCAGGTGCTCAAAGCGGTCCTGGACCTGGCCATACTCGTTAAGGAGTGCGTCGACGTCCTTCCCCTGTTCGGAGAGCTCGGTGATCTGGGCCTGCAGCTCGTTGGCGCGCTCGCCCATGCGGCGGATTTCCTTGGCAGCGGCCATGACCTCGGCGAGGATGGTGGTGTCCTTTTGCTCCAGGTTGGTTTCCTGCTCTAGGTAGCCTACCTGGCAGTCCTTGGCATACTGGACCTGGCCGGCGTCGGGGCTGTCGATGCCCATGATGATTTTGAGCATGGTGGTTTTGCCGGCGCCGTTGGGTCCCACGAGCGCAAAGCGCTCGCCGGGGTTGATCTGGAAGGACGCGCCGCTAAAGAGGACGTGTGCGCCGAAGCTTTTTTC
>CALGZX010000113.1 GCA_937934165.1 uncultured Collinsella sp. | reverse complement strand
GCCTGCCGCCGGCATGAACCCGTCCGAGACCGCGGAACTCATGGAGAACATCGTCAAGATTCGCGACACCTTTGGCATTGCCATCATGCTTATCGAGCACGACATGTCGCTCGTCATGAATATTTGCGAGGGTATCTGCGTGCTCAACTTTGGCAAGGTCATCGCCAAGGGCACGGCCGAGGAAATCCAGAACAACGACGCCGTTATCGAGGCATATCTGGGCAAGCAGGATAAGGGGGAGAACTAAATGGCAGAGCCGATGCTTTCCGTCTACAACATCAACGTCTGGTACGGCGCCATCCACGCCATCAAGGACATCTCCTTTAACGTCAACGAGGGTGAGATCGTTGCTCTGATCGGTGCGAACGGTGCCGGTAAGTCTACGACGCTTAAAACCGTCTCGGGCCTGCTGCGTTCCAAGACCGGCTCCATCAAGTTTATGGGCGAGGACATTACTCATACGCCTGCCGACAAGCTGGTGGGCAAGGGCCTGGCACAGGTGCCCGAGGGCCGTCGCGCCTTTTTGCAGATGACGGTCGAGGAGAACCTGGAGATGGGCGCCTATACACAGCCCAAGTCCACGGTTGCTCCGGGCCTGGAGCGCGTCTACGAGCAGTTCCCGCGCCTGAAGGAGCGCCGTCGCCAGGTCGCCGGCACCCTTTCGGGCGGCGAGCAGCAGATGCTCGTTATGGGCCGCGCCCTTATGAGCAACCCCAAGCTGCTCATGCTCGACGAGCCTTCCATGGGCCTGGCGCCGATTCTGATTGAGCAGATCTTCCAGATTGTCGAGGATCTGCACAAGGCCGGCACCACGGTGCTCCTGGTTGAGCAGAACGCGCAGATGGCGCTTTCGATTGCTACGCGCGGCTACGTGCTCGAGACCGGCAAGATTACCATGACCGGCACGGGCCAAGAGCTCCTACACGACGATAACGTCCGCAAAGCTTACCTCGGAGGCTAGCCAATCCAACAAAAGGGGCGCTGACTATCCCGGTCAGCGCCCCTTTTTTAAGTTGCGGTGAAATAGGGACTAAATGAAGGCTCCAGAGGCCAAAACAGTCCCTATTCCACCGCAACTTCATTGGGGCGTGCGACGATGACCGTCCCAAATTAGCACCCCTGCACCAACCACCAAGGCCCCGTTCCAGAATGTGCCGGAACGGGGCCTTGGTGGTTGGGGCTATTGGGTTTTTGTTCGCTAGTCTACTTTTTGTCCGCATGTGGGACAGAACTGGGCTTCGGGTACGAGCGGGGTTCCGCAGTGACGGCAGAAGCGGGCAGGCTCGGCCGGAGCTGCTGGTGCCGTCGGCATCGCAGGCGCTGCGGGCGGAACGACGTTCTGCTGGGCGCGCTTCTGACGGCGACGCTGCTTGCGCTGAGGCTTGGGCACTGCGGCTGTCACACCGTTCGCGGTCTTTGCGCGCTTCTTGCGGATGCAAAGGATAACGATCGCGCCACCGATGATGAGGACGATCGCCACGCCACCGCCAATAACAAATGGCAGGTGAGTCTGGACAAAGTACAGCACATCCTCGGGTACCGAATGAGGAATGTTCGACTTATAGATACTCACATGGATCGTGGCAGGGTCTTCATCATCGTCGTAAGTTGCCAAGATCTCGCGATCGCCTTTCATGAACGAAAGGTCGCACCAATGAGAATTAAACTCGCTCTTGGCCCCAGTTTTTGCGTCAACTAGGCAAGCGGAGGATTTGTCATCGTTTGAGTAATTCCCAAGTAAGACGCCGCCATCATGCGAAATATCGCAGATGTAGCCATCGCCAAAGGGGAAGGCAATCGAGCTGATAGTGTTCCCATTTTGCAAATCGATGACGCCGAGGCTCGTATCTTGCTCGTCCAGGTAGTTATCATCGTCATCCTCTTCAGAAAGATCACTTGAGCTATTGCTAATATAAACGGGGTAGTAATCGCATGACCCGTGATCATATAGAGAAAAAGCGTGATCCTCATCATCGGATATGGTACTCAGGTTGGCGTCGCGGTCGGCTTTAATCAAAAAAGACTCACCTTGAAGAATAAAGCCTTCTGAGTCCGGGAGTGGGGTTGTTGAGCTTATTTCGATGCTGTCTGTTACTTTATTTACATGAGTAGTGTTTGATTTGGTCGAGCTAGTTTTTGTGTCGAACACTTTCAGAGTGACGGTGGATTTATCCGCGTTGGTCGTCACGACGTAAAAACAGTCTCCATCTTTCGAAAGCATTATCCGCGACCAATCGCTTTCTTTGGGGTAGCCCTGCATCTTGTTATCAGTCTTAAGATCATAAAGTGCGTACGAATAGTTATCATCGGAATCGTGCTGTATAACACATGCTGTTTCTCCGTTTTCGCTAATCAGAGCAAAGTCCTGAGTGTATTGTCCTGGTTCAAGCGAATGGACTGAACGACTTTGCTTTACAGGAGAGAAGATGACCAGGTCGGAGCCTTCTATCCAAGACAGCTGGCCATTCCACGATACTCTCGTCGAATCGAGGCTTTTCTTTGGGATGTCAACGGGGGTTGTGCTGCCGTCGTCCAAATTGATGAGGGATATTTTCAGGTTGTTTTCGTCATCGCCGTCAAACAGGTATTGATACCCTGAATCTAAATCATAGTTGATGACATACGAGTTTTCGCTGCTGGTCTTAAAGCTATATGACTTCTCCAGTTCAGGCGTCGGTACGCTGCCGCCGGCTAATGCTGCAGGAGGGGATGCGAGCGGAGACAAGGCTGCGATCAGGCCGATGGCGACTGCCGCGATCCTTCCGCTCTTTTGGATGCTCTTAAACATGGCAATCCTTTCCTCTGGATTCGAATGACGATACTGCCATGGTTAATCGGGATTCGAAAATCTTGTTGCGCAACATTCACCATCGGCAACATTTTTCAGCCAGCCGTAATGATCCGTTTTCCTCCGTCCCCGAGGGATCATTTGAGTTGCGGTGAAATAGGGACTGAATACGGGCTCCAGAGGCCAAAACAGTCCCTATTCCACCGCAACTTCATGGGGATGTGTGACAATGCCCGTCGGAAAACATCTGCTGTCTTTGGGGGCCTATCTATGCTTTACGAGTTTTGTGCCGAGAACTTTGAGCGAGTGCCGGCGGCCATCGAGGCCGGTGCGGGGCGCATTGAGCTGTGTGACAACCTCGCCGTCGGTGGCACCACGCCTTCCGCCGGCGTTATTAGCGCTACAGTCAGCTGCGCTCACGAGCATGACGCGCGAGTGATGTGCATGATTCGTCCGCGTGGTGGCGACTTTCATTACAACCAGGACGAGCTGCGCATGATGGAGATGGACCTGGGCCTTGCTGTGAGCGCCGGCGTTGACGGCCTGGTCTTTGGCTGCTGCAAGCCCTGTGCCGGCGGCTGGGCGCTCGACGAACTCACCCTCGGCGCCCTCGTTATGGCTACGGGCTGCGCGACCGAGGAGTGCAAGCGCGAGTCCCTTGACATCACCTTCCACATGGCATTTGACCAGCTCTCGCCCGAGGCTCAGCTCGATGCGATTGATACACTTGCCGACTGCGGCGTTACGCGCATCCTCACGCATGGCGGTGCGACCGGTACGTCGATCGAGGATAATTTCGATCACCTGGCTCGTTTAATCGAGTATGCGGGCGATCGTTTGACCATCCTTCCCGGCGGCGGCATCACTACGGCAAATCGCGACGCGGTCGCGGCGGCGCTAGGCGTCTCCGAGCTCCATGGCACCAAGATCGTGCCGCTGGAGGTATAACCCGTGGCGCTGGTATTTGACGTTCAACAGGCGAGCGGCAAGCCCGACGATAATCGTCGCCCTGGCACCGCGTGCCCCTTTTGCGATACCGAGGAACTCGCCAATATCATCCGGCGCGATGGTGACTGCATCTGGCTCGAGAATAAGTTCAAGACCTTGCGAGCCACCCGTCAGACCGTATTGATCGAGTCGGCCAATCACGACGCCGACCTGGTGACCTATGAACCGGATGAGCTGCATCATGTGATGCGGTTTGCCCTGGGCTGTTGGCAGCAGATGATCGATTCCCAACAGTACCGCAGTGTGCTCATGTACAAGAACAAAGGCCCGCTTTCGGGCGGCAGCCTCGTCCATCCACACATGCAGATTGTGGGTTTGGAGCAGGAAGACGGCTATGCTTCGCTGACTTCCGCCAATTTCGAAGGCATCAATGTCTGGCAACAGGGGAGAATCTCGGTCAATATCTCAACCGAGCCGATCATGGGATTCTTTGAGGTCAACGTCTCAGCTCCACAGGGAATCGCCGCCAGCGATGACGTCCGCGATCAAGCCGAAGCGGACCTGTTTGCCGATGCGATTAAGGTGACCCTGCGCTATATCCTGAACGAGCACCACGGTGGTCGCGCGGAGTCATACAACTTGTTCTTCTATCACCTGGGCGGTCGGACCATTGCCAAGGCGCTGCCACGTTGGGTGGTATCGCCCTACTTTGTGGGCTATCGTCTGGCCCAGGTCAATGCCGAGACCACGCTCGATACCGATGCTGAGCGCCTGCGTGCGCATCTGGAAACGCTCGCGTAGCAAGGCGAGCGCCTGCGAAAAGAGTGCTGCTTAGCGTGCCATCGCGTCGCGCCCGGCCTCGACCCGCTTGCGCTGTTTGGCGCGCTCCTCGCCGGTCAGACGTTCAAAGAGATGTCCGATAAGCGAGGCGAGTACCTGCTGAAACAGCGTGCCGCACATGACGGGGAACACGACCTCGCCGGGAAAATACTGTGTGGCGATGACGGCGCCCGAAGAGATATTGCGCATGCCACAGGTAAAGCACATGGTGGTCGTCTCGCTATACGGCAGATGCAGGACACGTGCGACCAGGATGCCGATGATAAAGCCACTGATGGCGAACGCCAGGATAAAGAGGGCGACTTCCAGGCGTACCATGTTCATGTGCAGCACGTACTCGCTCATGGCGGTGGAGTTGGACGCGATGACGCCCATCATCATGAACTTGCAGGCGGGCGAAAGCGCGGGGGAGAGTTTCTCATGACCCCAGCCGCGCGTGAGTTCGTTAATGACGATACCGAGCACGGCGGGTATGGCGATCATAAAGGCCATATTCTGCATCATGCTCGGCACGTCGATTGAGACGGTGGCGCCCAGCAGGAGCTTGAGCGTAAGAGGAATCGTCACAGGTGAGATGACCGAGGACGTCAGGATGATGGTGAGCGCGAGCGGGCCGTTGCCGCCGAACATGCTAATCCACATAAAGGCAGTGACTGCCACGGGCACGCTGTATTCGAGCACGATACCGCAGACAAGGTTGGGATTGGAGCCAAAGAATAACGATCCCATGGCATAGGCTGCGATAGGGATAAGCACCGCCGAGACGAGCAGCGCCAAAATCAGATGCAGGGGATGGCGGAACACCTCGGTTACCTGGTGGAAGGTGTTGCTGAGCGCACCCTGAAACGTCATAAAGGCAAACAGGGCGGGAACGATAGGCTTGAGCACGCCGATCTGGTGGGGAAAGAGCACGCCGAGCGCCACGCAAATCGGAACGATGACCTGCATATGCCTCGCGAGAAATTTGCCCAGTCCAACCCATTGCTTCATATGCGCTTGTGACTCCCTTTGTTCGTGAATCCGTTTTGAATGGATATGCTAGACGCTCGCATGCGTCCGTGCGTCAGAAACGCTCGAATATTTCGAGGCTATTACCGGCATCGTTTACCGAAACCGCGGCGTGCTGCGGCGATTGGCGTCCGCGCTGCACGGTATAATAAATCCGTTCAACAGATCTGCCTGCCGAAGCGGGCATACACAGAGGACTCATCGCTATGAACCGTGAGAGGTATCGCGGCGACCTGCCCCTATCGGGGGTGGGCGCCTATGTCATCGCTTAAGACGACGCATCGCTGGGCGGTCGCTCAGCAAAACCCCGAGCTCGAAAAGGAGCTTTCGGTTGGCCTGGGCATTCCCGGGCTGGTGGCGCGCATTATGGTTGCGCACGGCATTACATCCATCGAGGAAGGCCAGCTGTTTTTGACGCCTTCGCTCGATCGCGACTGGGCCGACCCACTCATTATCCCAGGCATGTCGGTCGTTGCCGACCGCGTCGAGCATGCTATTCGCAACCACGAGCATATCGCGGTCTTTGGCGATTTTGACGTTGACGGTATTACGTCGACCTGCCTGTTGATCGAGGCGCTGCGCACGTTTGGCGCCGATGTCACGCCGTTTATTCCGCATCGCTTTGACGAGGGCTACGGTCTTTCGCGAGCGGCGCTCGACCGCGTTAACGAGCTCGCTCGCCCCCAGCTGATCGTGACCGTCGATAACGGCATTGCCGCCAAGGAAGAGGTCTCCTATCTGGAGAGCCTGGGGATCGATTTGGTGGTCACGGATCATCACGAGCCGTCCGACCAGGTGCCGCAGGGCGTGCCTCTGACCGACCCCAAGCTCGAGGACGAGGGTCCTTCGCGTGAGCTTGCCGGTGCCGGCGTGGCGCTCAAGCTGGTGCAAGTCCTGGGCGAGCGTCTGGGCAAGCCGTCGTATTGGCGTTCGCTGATAGAGGTCGCGGCGCTGGGCACCGTGTCCGACATGATGCCGCTCACGCCCGAGAATCGCGCACTGGTCGCCGAGGGCATCCAGCAGATGCGCGTGACGGCCCGCCCCGGTTATATCGCGCTTGCCGCACTTGCCAAGGCCGACCTTTCTACCATTACGGCCGATGGCCTGTCGTTTTCGCTCATTCCTCGCTTGAACGCCGCCGGCCGCATGGCCGATCCCAAGCTGGCGCTCGACCTGCTGCTTGCCCGCGATCCTATCGAGGCAAGCGCGCTGGCGGCCGAGCTCGAGGAGATCAACCGTCAGCGCCGCGAGATCGAGGCCGAGCTTACGCACGATGCCATGGCGAAGGTCGAGGAGACCTATGATGGCGGGCGCGCAATCGTCGTGGGTGGCGAGGGCTGGCACGAGGGCGTCAAGGGTATCGTGGCGAGCCGCCTGACCAACCGTTATCACGTGCCGGCGCTGCTGTTCTCGATCGAAAACGGTATCGCTCGCGGTTCAGGTCGCTCGGTGGGCAAGGTCAACCTGTTCGACGCTGTCGAGCGCTGCTCCGATCTGCTGATTCGTCGCGGCGGACATGCGGGTGCGGTGGGCGTGACCATCGAGGCGTCCAAGCTCGACGAGTTCCGCCGTCGCCTTTCGGCCGTGCTATCGGAGCTTCCCGCCGAGGACTTTGAGGACACCGACGAGGTTGCCGCCACCGTTGACCTCTCCGAGCTGAATATTGAGACCATCGAGCAAATCTCCCGTCTTGAGCCGTTTGGCCAAGGCAATAAGGTGCCGCTTCTGGCCGCCGAGGGCGTGACGATGTGCGATCGCGCCGTGGTGGGCAAAACCGGCGAGCACATGCGCTTTGTGGCGACCGATGGCGCCGCGAGCGTGCCGGCCATCATGTTCCGCGTGCCGCAGATCGATAGGCTCATCAATTGTGACAGCGCCGTCGACTTGGTGTTCGAGGCCGTGGCCGAGCATTGGCAGGGACGCGTGAAGCCCAAGCTCATGATCAAGGATGTCTTGGTCCGCGATACCACGGCGGCCAGCGTTGACGACCCGGTATGTGAGCTTCGCCGCGGCGTGGAGCCTGCGGACGCCGGTCTTCGTCTGGAGTCCCGCAAGCGCCAAACGCTCGCCCAGCTTTCTTATACCGAGCTCACGCGCTCGCTTATCCATAGCTTTATCGGCTCGAACCAGCCGCACCGCGCGCAGGTCGAGGCGCTCGACGCCCTGGCCGATCACCAGAGCGTCTTGGCCGTTATGGGAACGGGGCGCGGCAAGTCGCTTATCTTCCATGTGCATGCCGCGCGCGAGGCGGTCCTTCGCGGGCGTGCGAGCATCTTTGTCTATCCGCTGCGCGCGCTCGTTGCCGACCAGGCCTATCACCTCTCGTCGACGATGGCCGCGCTCGGCATTGGCGTGGGCGTGCTGACCGGCGAGACCGTGGAGGCGGCGCGCGATGACGTGTTTGCCGGCTTGGCTTCGGGCCGCACCGGCATCGTGCTCACGACGCCCGAGTTCCTGTCCATTCACCGCGACCGCTTTGCGCGTTCGGGGCGCATCGGTTTTGTCGTTATCGATGAGGCGCATCATGCCGGTCTTGCCAAGGGCGGCGACCGCAGCGCCTATCTCGACATGCCCGATATCCTCAAGGCCCTGGGCGACCCGGTCGTTCTGGCCGCGACTGCCACCGCAACGGCTCCGGTTGTGGCCGAGCTCGCCCGCGTGCTACCGATTACCCGTACGGTGGTCGACGAGACAGTGCGCGAGAACTTGCAGCTCGAGGATGACCGAGACCTTGCGAGCCGCGAGAACCGCCTGGTGTCAATCGTGGCGACGGGGGAGAAGACCGTCATCTACGTCAACTCGCGTGATCAGTCCGTGGCGCTTGCCAAGACGCTGCGCAAGCGGGTGCCCGATTGCGCGACCCGCATCGCGTTCTATAACGCGGGGCTTGCGCGCTCCGATCGTCGCCGTGTCGAGGAAGCGTTTCGTGACGGAAGCCTCAGCTGCATCGTTTCGACCTCTGCCTTTGGTGAGGGCGTGAACCTGCCCGATATTCGCCATGTCGTGCTCTACCACATGCCGTTTGGCAGCATTGAATTTAACCAGATGAGCGGACGCGCCGGTCGCGATGGACAACCCGCCGTGATTCACCTGCTCTATTCGTCGCGTGACGCCCGCATTAACGAGCGCCTGCTCGACTGCTACGCGCCCGAGCGCGACGAGCTCGTCACACTCTATCGAGCGTTGCAGACTATGTGGCGCTCCAACCGCGGCAAGACCGGAGACGATTCGTTTAGTGCGAGCGATATCGACATCGCGCAGATGTGTCTTGCTATCGATGCTCGCACGCCGGTCGACGAGCGCTCGGTGGAAAGCGGCCTGGGGATCTTCGAAGAGCTTGGTTTCTGTCGCGTTTCGGGGTTTGACGACACCCGTCGCATCGCGATGGCCGAAAACCCCGGACGTGTGCAATTGAGCAGGTCAATCCGCTATTTGGAGGGTCTGCGCTCGCGCATGGAGTTCTCGGCTTTCCGGAGCTGGGCGCTCGATTCGTGCGCTTCTGATATGCTAGCCAAAGTTAACCGCCCGATCGTACCGCGGGCCTAGGGGAAGGGGACCTCGATGGATGCCGCAGCCCGTACCGCCCATGATTCCACCCTCCAACCGTTCTCGGAGATGGAGCACTATAAGCATGCCGATGAGCTGCCGCCCGAGATTATGGCGGACAGCTACGACAAGCTGGAGCGCCTGTGCCTCAAATATATGAATGAGGACGACTTCTCTAAGGTGGAGCAGGCCTATTGCTTTGCTGCCGAGAAGCACTGCAACCAAAAGCGGCGCTCGGGTGAGATGTACATCAACCATCCCGTCGAGGTGGCTATCATTCTGGCCGACCTCAAGATGGACTGCGATGTGGTGTGCGCCGCGCTGCTGCACGATACCGTCGAGGATACCGAGACCTCGCTCGCCGATGTTTCCGGTCTGTTTGGCGATACGGTGGCCGAGCTCGTCGATGGCGTGACCAAGCTCACCAACATCGAAGTCGATAGCATGGACGAGAAGCAGGCGCTTACGCTGCGCAAGATGTTCCTCGCCATGTCCAAGGACATCCGCGTCATTATCGTTAAGCTTGCCGACCGTCTGCACAACATGCGCACCCTTGCAGCTCTGCGCGAGGACCGTCGCCTGTTTAAGGCCCGCGAGACCATGGACGTGTATGCGCCCCTGGCCGACCGTCTGGGCATGAGCTCTATTAAGTGGGAGCTCGAGGACCTGTCCTTCTTCTACCTGGAGCCCGATGCCTACCAGCGCATTGCGCGCATGGTGGCTGAGTCGCGCGAGGTTCGCGAGCGCTATCTGGCCGAGACCATCAAGACGCTCACCGACGAGCTCAACCGCATTGGCCTGGAGGGCTTCCAGATTAATGGCCGCTCCAAGCACTATTGGTCCATCTACCAAAAGATGAAGCGCAAGGGCAAGGAATTCTCCGAGATCTACGACCTGGTGGCGCTGCGCGTCATCACCCATTCGGTGCGCGATTGCTACTCCACGCTCGGCGCGGTGCATACGCTGTGGCACCCCATGCCCGGTCGCTTTAAAGACTATATCGCCATGCCCAAGGTCAATAACTACCAGTCGCTCCACACGACGGTTATCGGTCCCACGGCTCGTCCGCTCGAGATTCAGATTCGAACCTATGAGATGCATGAGCAGGCCGAGTACGGCATTGCCGCCCACTGGCTCTATAAGAAATCGGGCGGATCGTCTGCTTC
>CALGZX010000112.1 GCA_937934165.1 uncultured Collinsella sp. | reverse complement strand
CGTAGATTCCGCACGCAAAGAAAGCCACTTAATGTGGCTTTCGTCTTGCGCAGGACCTGACCGAGCGAAAAGTTAACCCATGCCACCCGGCCAGGTCCGACGAGCGCGTTAGCGAGCCGCCAAGATGGCGTCGATGAGCGTCAGTACGCCCCCGTCGTTGTTGCTCGGAATGCGCCACTTGGCGTGCGCGTTCATGTGCTCCTCGGCATTGTCCACGATAAAGCTGTGGCCGACGCGCTCGAGCATGGGGATGTCGTTGTAGGTATCGCCCACGGCGGCGGCATCGGCAATATCGATGCCCAGGTGCTCGCACAGGTGCGCGACGCCGGCGCCCTTGTCGACACCCAGGTTCATAAAGTCGATCCACTCGCGCCCGGCGTTGGTGACGTAGAGCTTGTCCGAGAACTCGGGGCTATAGGTCTCGCGGAAAGCGGGCTCGGCGTCGTAGCCGGGGAAGAAGACCGAAATCTTGTTGGACTCGAAATCAATGCCCTCAAAGCTGTCGACGTAGTTGATTGTGTTGTAGTAGACGCTGATCTCGTCGTGGTACTGATGGTCGCGGGCAAGCACGTAGAACTCGTCGAAGCAGCACAGGACGGGGACAGCGCGCGGATCCTCCGAGGCGCGGCTCAGGACCTGCTGATACAGCTCCACGTCAATATTGCTCTTATAGATATAGCTGCCGCGATAGATCACGCACGCTCCGTTGTCGGGACAAAAAGCGAGGCGGTTCTTGATGCCCTCGAACATCTCTTCGAGCTTGGGGGCTGGACGTCCGCTGGCGGGGCAGAATACGATGCCGGCGTCGGCGAGCTTGTCCAAGCGCTCATCAAGACCCTGCGGCAACACGCGCTCGTCGGTCAGCAGCGTCTTGTCCATGTCGACGGCGATGAGCTTAATGTTTCCGATATTGGCGTCCGATTCGTAAGTTTGCATAAAAGCGAGCCTTTCGTTTCGAGATTGTTTCAGACGTTATAACCATCAACTCGTAGTCGGCCGTATTTTCGCAGGAACGGAGCGTATTTGCACCACGCTTCACAAACTAATGAAAAAACTTTTCAGAAATTTGAATTTGTCGCTTGTGCTGCGGGCACTTTAGCGTAATATAGCGAACATCGAAAACGGAGACGGAAAAACAACCGCTTACCGAGGAAAAGGTACCGTTTACGATATTAGAATTGCGCCCGGCGATACGTGAAAGGAGAGGCAGATGCAGTTCGTAAAGATCATCACCACTGCAGACAATGCCATCCGACGCCAGCGCGCAATTTCCCGACGACGATAACAATCGTCTCTGTCCGCATGGGGCGCAATGCCTCAACAGAGTCATTTTGAGGTCGTTGGGTTTTAGCACGACATAGCCGCATGTTTCTAGGGCATGCCTGTGATGCATTCTGCTGAATAACCTGATATTGCACGGTTTTTGACCTCAAGGTGACTTGCAACTGACCGATGTTCTAACTAGCTACCAAGGGCGAAAGGAAACAGCCATGAGCAAGGAAAAAGTCGTTCTCGCATATTCCGGTGGTCTTGATACATCCGTATGTGTCAAGTGGCTCCAGGACGAGAAGAATCTCGATGTCGTTTGTGTCTGCGGCAATGTGGGCCAGGAGGAGACCGGCCTGGACGCCAAGAAGCAGAAGGCGCTTGACCTGGGCGTTCTCGATTGCCAGGTGCTCGACCTGCGCGACGAGTTCTCCGATGAGTTCCTGACCAAGGCCATCGCCGCAAACTCCATGTACGAGAACAAGTACCCGCTGCTTTCCGCCCTGTCTCGCCCGCTGCTCGCCAAGAAGCTTGTCGAGGTCGCTCACGAGTTTGGCGCGACCTACGTCGCACACGGCTGCACCGGCAAGGGTAACGACCAGGTTCGTTTTGAGGCTGCCGTCAAGGCGCTCGACCCCGAGCTTAAGGTCATCGCCCCGGTTCGCGAGTGGGATCTGAAGTGCCGTCCCGACGAGGTTGCCTATGCCCACGCCCACAACGTGCCGGTTCCCGAGGGTGCCAACGACAACCCCTATTCCATCGACGACAACCTGTGGGGTCGTGCCATTGAGTGCGGCCACCTGGAGGATCCCTGGAACGAGCCGCTCGACGACGCCTGGGTTATGACCAAGAATCCTGAGGACACGCCCGACACCCCGACGTATACCGAGATTGAGTTTGAGGCCGGCAAGCCCGTCGCCGTCGACGGCAAGAAGATGAAGCTCTCCGAGATCGTCATCGCCCTCAACAAGATCTCCGGCGACAACGGCTTTGGCCGCCTCGACCTGGTCGAGGATCGTCTGGTGGGCCTTAAGAGCCGCGAGTGCTACGAGGTTCCCGGCGCCCTGACGCTCATCACCGCCCACAAGGCGCTCGAGGACATCTGCGTCGAGGGCGACCTGCTCAAGACCAAGATTAAGCTCGAGCAGGATTGGGCCACCGCCGTGTATAACGGCCAGTGGTACAGCCCGCTCAAGAACGCGCTCGACGCCTTTATGGCCGATACCCAGAAGTTCGTGACCGGTACCGTCCGTCTGAAGTTCTTTAAGGGCAACTGCCATGTCGTCGGCCGCAAGAGCCCCTTCAGCCTCTACGACTACGGTCTGGCTACCTACGACCGCGACACCACGTTTGACGAGAAGGCCAGCGCCGGCTTTATCGAGATCGACACGCTGTCGCTCAAGACGTGGGCCAAGGTCCAAGGTCCCAGCTCTGCTGCTGCTCAGGCCTAAGGCTTTTCCTTCCCTTGGTATCCGCGCGGCCCATCCGCGTGATACAAAACGGGCGCACGGGGTCCCTACCTTTCGTTATGCTTGCTGACACTTCTTAACATCGGTGGCCCCTACGTTCCGCCCGCATATATGATGCCGCGTCTGCGGCTGAGTCCGAGCCCCGCCGGGGTTGTCCGGCGGGGCTCCTTCTATCAATTTGGCGGCTCTGCGCCTATATATATGAGGAGTATCCATTATGTTCAATGCTATCGCGCATGCTTTACTTGCCCTCGCGCTCGAGCTCGATGCTGCAAAGGTCGAGGACGTCCCTATGAGCCTGAAGGCCTGGATCGATGGTTCGCAGGGCAACATTCGGAGGGAGACGTTGGGCGCCAAGTGCATGGTGCGTCACTTCTTTGCAAATTAGCTATATGGCCCCGCGCACGGTGGGGAATATGCAAAACTAGCGATTGAAAAATCGCTTTAGCGATATGGCGCATTGCTTTGGGCGCTTGTTTTGGTATTTGGAGAAAGGAGACGGTTCCATGGCTCTTTGGGGCGGTCGTTTTGAGGCGGGCGTGGCCGAGGTCACGCAGGAGTTTGGCGCGTCGCTGCCGGTCGACAAACATCTCTATAAGCAGGATATCGCCGGCTCTAAGGCGCATGCCAAGATGCTGGCGGCCCAGGGCATCATCAGTGTCGAGGACGAGCAAGCGATAGCCGAGGGTCTGACCGGAATCGAACAGGATATCGATGTCGGCAACTTCACCTTTGACATCAACGACGAGGACATTCATATGTCCATCGAGAGTGAGCTGACGCGTCGCATCGGCGAGGCTGGCAAGCGCTTGCATACCGGACGTTCGCGCAACGACCAGGTGGCGACCGACACGCGCCTGGGTGTCAAGGCGCTGGCCAAGGAGCTCATGGAGGCCAATCTTGAGCTGCGCCATGTGCTGGTGGATGCGGCCAAGAAGTACGACAAGGTGATTCTGCCGGGCTACACGCACATGCAGCATGCTCAGCCCGTGCTGTTGTCGCATCATCTGCTGGCGTATTCCTGGATGTTCGCGCGCGACTTTACACGCCTGAAGGCCGCCTTTGATGCCGCCGACAACTGCCCGCTGGGCGCTGCCGCGCTTGCCGGTACGAGCTATCCGCTCGATCGCCAGATGACGGCTGCCGAACTTGGCTTTGCGGGTGTGATTCCCAACTCGCTCGATGCGGTTTCCGACCGTGATTTCCTACTCGATCTGCATTACGCCGGCTCTGTCATGGCGATGCACCTGTCGCGTCTTTCCGAGGAGATCGTGCTGTGGTCGAGCTCCGAATTTGGCTTTATCACGCTTTCCGACTCGTACTC
>CALGZX010000111.1 GCA_937934165.1 uncultured Collinsella sp. | reverse complement strand
GCTACCTGACGCTGGGCGAGGAAACGCCGAGCCTGTCCGGCGGCGAGGCACAGCGGCTGAAGCTGGCCAGCGAGATGGGCAAGGCCCAGCATGACACAGTGTTTGTCTTTGACGAGCCGACCATCGGTCTGCACCCGCTGGACGTGCGCACGCTGCTGGGCGTGTTCCGAACCCTGATCGAAAACGGCGCGACGGTCATCGTCATTGAGCATGACCTCGATGTCATCCGCAGCGCGGACTATCTCATCGACATGGGACCCGGCGGCGGTGAGGAGGGCGGACGTGTCGTCGCCTGCGGAACCCCCGCCGAGGTGAAGCGAAACCCGGAGAGCAGGACGGGGAAATTTATCTGAAACGTATCATGCCTTCCCCCTTGGGGGAAGGTGGCCGTAGGCCGGATGAGGGGCGAGCTTGCCGTGATTGCCCGTAAAAGGGTTGCTGCGCAAACTCGCCCCTCATCAGTCACCTTCGGTGACAGCTTCCCCCGAGGGGGAAGCCTTTTTTGTTTTGTACATCCTGCACAAAAACTACCCTTCATTTTTGGTGAGTGAAAATGACTGAAACTGATTGATTTTGACGGATAATCTGCTATAATAAAGCTACAGTCAATCAGAAACATCCACAAAACACCAAAATCGGTCAAACAAAGACCGGGAAAGGAGCAAACCCCTATGTTAGCCGAGGAACGCTTTGCCCTGATCCTGAACCTGCTGGCGGAAAAACGCACCGCCACCGTGCAGGAGCTGTGCGAGGCACTTAACGCCAGTGAATCCACGATCCGCCGTGACCTGACCGAGCTGGCGCGGCAGGGCCGTTTGAATAAGGTCCACGGCGGTGCGACCCTGCCGGACGGCCAGTTTTTGGCCGATGAGCCGACGATGGCCGCCAAGGAGGCGCTTGCCGTCGGGCAGAAGCGCAGCATCGCGCAGGCCGCGGCAGACCTGATCCGGGCGGAGGATTTCATCTACATCGACGCCGGTACAACCACGCTGGCCATGGTCCGGGCGCTGAGCGGCCCCGCGCTGGAGGCCCACTACGTCACCAACGGCATCGCCCATGCGCGGCTGCTGGCACAAAAAAGCTGCCACGTCTGCGTGCCGGGCGGTCTGCTGCGCCCCCGGACAGAGGCCATCATCGGTGCAGCGGCCATCACGGCGCTGCAGCAGTTCAATTTCACCAAGGCGTTCATCGGGGCCAACGGCGTGGCGCTGAACGTCGGATTCACAACGCCCGACCCGGAGGAGGCCGCCGTCAAGGCCGCTGCCGTCCGCCGCGCGCGGGAGACCTGGTATCTGGTGGATGACAGCAAATTCGGCCGGGTCTATCCGGCCGTCATCGGGGAGATTTACAGCGGCGCGATCCTGACGAACCGCTGCCCTGACCCAAAATACAGACAGCTGACACTGGTAAAGGAGACAGAGCAATGATCTACACCGTGACATTCAACCCGGCCATTGATTACGTTGTGCGGCTGGACCGTGAGCTGCAGGTGGGCGACGTCAACCGCGCCAGGGGCGAGGACTGCGTGCTGGGCGGCAAGGGCATCAATGTGTCCGGCGTGCTGGCCCAGCTCGGGTGCGAGAGCGTCGCCCTCGGCTTTGTGGCGGGCGAGACCGGCGCCTGGCTGGAGCGCGGTCTGGCTGCGCAGGGCCTGAAAACCGATTTCGTCCACCTCGACCACGGTATGACCCGCATCAACGTCAAGATCAAGGCCGGGCAGGAGACGGAACTCAACGGCGCGGGCCCCGACATCCCGGAAGTCGCCATGCAGGCGCTGGAGCAAAAGCTCGACGCCCTGCAAAAGGATGACATTCTGGTGCTGGCGGGCAGCATTCCGGCCAGCCTGGCCCAGACGACCTATGAGCGGCTGCTGGCCCGGCTGGAGGGCCGCGGCATCCGCGCCGTGGTCGATGCCACGCGCGATTTGCTCGTGAACGTGCTGCCCTACAAGCCGTTCCTCATCAAGCCGAACAACCACGAGCTGAGCGAGATCACGGGCGTCAGGCTGACGAATGATAAGGAAATTGCCGCTGCTGCCCACATGATGCAGGACAAGGGCGCGCGCAATGTGCTGGTCAGCATGGCGGGCGACGGTGCGCTGCTGCTGGATGAGCACGGCACGGTCTACCGCATCGGCTGCCCCAGGGGCAAGGTCGTCAACAGTGTCGGCGCGGGCGACAGCATGGTGGCCGGTTTTGTGGCCGGTTACCAGCAGAGCGGCGGCGATTATGAGGCCGCCCTCCGCCTGGGCACCGCCTGCGGCAGCGCCACTGCGTTCAGCCTGGGTCTGGCGACGAAGGCGGATATTGATGCACTGCTGGCAACGATGTGACGCGGCGCTGTAACGGAGGATGCCTGCATCCGCCCGCGGGTCGATGCAAGCATCGACCCCTGCAAAAGCGGCGGCTGCTCCGTAGGGGCCGGACATGTCCGGCCCTCAACCTTCCCGGCAGCACCCATTTACCGTAAGGCAGCGGGCCGGGCATGCCCGGCCCCTACAAAGATATTATTTAAAAAGAAGAAGGAGAACTGTCCTATGCGTATCACGGAACTGTTCACCGCGCAGTCCATCGCGCTGGATGTCGCTGCCCCGGATCAGGCCGCCATCCTTGACAAGCTCGTTGATCTGCAGGCGACCCACGGCAATATCACCGATAAGGACGCCTACAAAAAGGCCCTCTACGCCCGCGAGGCCGAGGCATCCACCTACGTGGACAACGGCATCACGGTGCCCCACGCCCGCACGGCCTGCGTGACCCGCCCCAGCCTGGCGGCGCTGCGGCTGAGCACCCCGGTCCAGTACAACGCCGATGACGACGGCAAAACCGACCTGCTGTTTGCGATTGCCGCGCCGGAGAATGGCAGCCTGCACATTGACATGCTGGCCCGTATGATGCAGATGCTGATGAACGACGACTTCGTCGAAAAGCTGCGCGCCGCCAAGACGCCAACCGAATTTCTCGACGCCATCGACGCCCAGGAGGATGCCCAATTTGGCGAGGAGAGCTTCACCCAACAGGAGATCCCCCAGAACGGCTACCGTGTGCTGGCCGTCACGGCCTGCCCCAACGGTATTGCCCACACCTACATGGCCGCTGAGGCCCTGACCAAGATGGGCGACAAGCTCGGTCTGCCAACCAAGGTCGAGACGAACGGCTCCGACGGAGCCAAGAATGTGCTGACCCCCGAGGAGATCGCCTCTGGCATCGTCGACATCGAGGAAGAGTGCAAGGACGAGAAGCAGCTCCGCACGGACGCCTTCAACGCCTTCATGAAGCTCAGCGAGCGCGACCTCATTTCCGATGAGCCGCTGTTCCGTGAGATGACCCGTTACTACTCCATGTACTTCAAGGGTGGCATGGGTGCCGAGGCCGTCCGCGACCTGCTCGCTGCCATCGACCTCCCCTCCGAGGCCGAGAAGCTTAAGGCCATCATCGCCGACGAGGACTCCCAGAAGCAGAAGCGCGAGAAGGCCGTTAAGCGCCTCGAGGTCGTTGACGCCTTCCTGAAGGGCGGCAACAGCCCCGCGAACATGATCCTGGATGTCATCCCGGTTATTCCGCCCGATCTGCGCCCGATGGTCCAGCTCGACGGCGGCCGCTTCGCCGCGTCCGATCTCAACGACCTGTATCGTCGCGTGATCAACCGTAACAACCGACTCAAGCGCCTGCTCGACCTGGACGCCCCTGCGATCATCGTGAACAACGAGAAGCGCATGCTCCAGGAGTCCGTGGACGCCCTGTTCGACAACGGCCGTCGTGGTCGCCCGGTCTCTGGCCGTGGCGGTCGTCCGCTCAAGTCGCTCGCCGAGGCCCTCAAGGGCAAGCAGGGTCGTTTCCGTCAGAACCTGCTGGGCAAGCGTGTCGACTACTCCGGCCGTTCGGTAATCGTTACCGACCCCAAGCTGCTGCTGCACCAGTGCGGTCTGCCCAAGACCATGGCGCTGGAGCTCTTCAAGCCCTTCGTCATGAAGCGCCTGGTCGAGCTTGGCAAGGTCGAGAACATCAAGGGCGCCAAGCGCGCTATCGACCGCGGTGCCACCTTTGTGTGGGATATCCTCGAAGAGGTCATCGACGGCCGCGTCGTGCTGCTCAACCGTGCACCGACCCTGCACCGTCTGTCCATCCAGGCCTTTGAGCCGGTGCTGGTCGAGGGCAAGGCTATCCACCTGCATCCGCTGGTCTGCTCGCCCTTCAACGCCGACTTCGACGGCGACCAGATGTCTGTCCACGTGCCGCTGTCCAGCCAGGCTCAGGCCGAGGCCCGCGTGCTCATGCTCTCTGCGAATAACCTGCGCTCGCCGGCATCCGGCAAGCCGGTCAACATCCCTTCGCAGGACATGATCATCGGTGTGTACTACCTCACCCAGGTTCGCGAGGGTCTGCCGGGCGAGAACCACGTGTTCTCGAGCTTCGACGACGCGCTGCACGCCTATGACTGCCGCTCCGAGGTCGACATGCAGGCCAAGATCCAGGTCCGCGTGTCCGCTGCCGATGCCAACGTCATCAACGAGGACGGCACCCGTATCTTCCGCGTCAAGAACGGCAAGAACGAGTTTGTCGACTACGACGTCACCGGCAACAAGACCGCGCGCTTCGAGACCTCTATCGGCCGCATCATCTTCAACCGCCAGTGCCTGCCCGAAGACTACGAGTTCATGAACTACAAGATGGTCAAGGGCGATGTGGCCAAGCTGGTTGCCGACTGCTGCGATCGTTACCCCGAGGCCAAGGTCGGCCCGATTCTCGACGCCATCAAGTACTCCGGCTTCCACTACGCTACCCGCGCCGGCCTCACCATCTCGGTGTGGGACGCTCTCATCCCTGCCGAGAAGCAGGAGCTGCTCGACCGCGCCCAGGCCAACGTCGACCAGATCAACGAGTACTTCGAGGAGGGCTTCATCAACGAGACGGAGCGCCACATCGAAGTCGTTAACGAGTGGACCGCTTGTACCGATAAGGTTGCAGCGCTCATGCTCGACATGTTCGACGAGGAGAACCCGCTGTACATGATGGCCGACTCCGGCGCCCGTGGTTCTAAGACCCAGCTGCGTCAGCTCGGCGGCATGCGTGGCCTGATGGCAGACATGTCCGGCGAGACGATCGACCTTCCCATTAAGGCGAACTTCCGCGAGGGCCTGCTGCCGCTCGAGTACTTCATTTCGACCTACGGCGCCCGTAAGGGCCTGGTCGATACCGCATCCCACACCTCGGACTCTGGTTACCTGACCCGTCGTCTGGTCGACGTGGCCCAGGACGTCATTGTCCGCGAGGAGGACTGCGGTACGCACGAGGGCGTTACCTACAACCTCATCATCCCCGGCACCACCGACCTCAACACCGACCTCGTCGGCCGTTGCTTCATTGAGGACGTCGTGGCTCCCGATGGCACCGTGCTCTTTGAGCAGGACGGTTACATCGAGAAGGTCGCCGACATCCAGAAGATGGTCGATGCCGGCCTCAAGAAGGTCAAGCTCCGCGCGCTGCTCACCTGCCGCTCCAAGTACGGCGTGTGCCAGAAGTGCTACGGCTGGGATCTTTCCACTCGTCGTCCGGTCGCCATCGGTACCGCAGTCGGCATTATTGCCGCCCAGTCCATCGGCGAGCCCGGTACGCAGCTTACGATGCGTACCATTCACTCCGGCGGCGTCGCTGGCGTCGACGATATTACGCAGGGTCTGCCTACGGTCAGCCGTATGTTCGATATCGTCGGCAACGTCAACGAGAAGATTCTGGGTCGCGAGGCCGAGCTGGCTCCGTACTCCGGCCACCTCTCGATTAAGCCCGAGAAGTCCGAGTACGTGCTGACGCTCACCGACTCCGAGGATCACACCCGTGTCCTCGACGAGCGTCGCGTCCCCGCTTCGGTGCGCTTTATGCCCGAGATCGAGGACGGCTGCGAGGTTCGCGCCGGCGACCAGATCACCAAGGGCTTCGTCAACTTCCGCAACCTGCGCAAGCTGACCGACATCGAGTCGACGATGCACACCTTCGTCGAGAGCGTCAAGGACGTCTACACCAGCCAGGGCGTCGACCTGAACGACAAGCACATCGAGGTGCTCGCACGTCAGATGCTGCGTCGCGTTCAGATCACCAACCCCGGTGACTCCAAGTACCTGCTTGGCCAGTACGTCGACCGCTACGAGTTCGCCGACGAGGTCGAGCGCGTTGCCCGTCTGGGCGGTCAGGCTCCTGTGGCCGAGCCCGTCATCCTGGGTACGCTCAAGGTCGCGTCCAACATCGACTCCTGGCTGTCGAGCGCTTCGTTCATCCGTACCGCCGGCGTCCTTACCGAGGCTGCCATCGAGGGCAAGGTCGACCACCTGCTCGACCTTAAGTCCAACGTCATCGTCGGTAAGAAGATCCCGGCCGGTACCGGCCTCAAGCCGTACGCCAACGCCAAGCTGACGTATCGTACGGCCGACGGCTACGTGGACATCGACGGCCCGGCTTCGCCCAACGCCAAGTCGCTGCCCGAGTGGGCTCCTGTGGAGCTCAAGGACCTGGACGAGCAGCTCCCGCAGCAGCTCGACTGGGCCGGCTACGACGAGTTCGGTGGTGCTGACGGCTCGTTCACCCGCAACGGCCACACCATCTCCGCCGAGAAGGCTCGTCTGTACCTGTTCGACGACCTGGGCGTGTCGCAGCGCTGGACCAACAAGTTCAGCGAGGTCGGCATTGAGACGGTCGGCGACCTGGTTGGCAAGTCCGAGGAGGATCTGCTGCGCATCGATGGCATCGGTGCCAAGGCGATCGAGGAGCTCCGTGACGGCCTCGAGGCCCACGATCTGCTCTACATCCTCGAGAACAACGACGACGTTGCCGACGAGGAAGACCTCTCGCAGCTGCTGCAGATGGTCTTTAGCCCCGACGGTCCGGACGATATCCTGCTGGGTACCTCCGCTCCGACGCATCACGCCGACGCCGACGAGGAGCTCCTGGGCGCCCCGATCGACGACAAGAAGGCTCCCGCCAACGGCGCGATCAACGAGGACATGGCTTCTCTCGATGAGCTGCTCAACCAGCTCGTGGACACCGACGACGCCGAAGAGGCTAAAGACAACGACGAGGAGTAACTTCCAAGTACGTTAACCGTCCTTCCAAAGACCCGTTTCCCAACAGGGAAGCGGGTCTTTTTTGGTGAGGAACGTTGCCCCGACGAGCACGTCGGATTCCCGGAACGGGCCGCCCGCTGTTTAAGTTTGTCGCGAGTTCCGCACGCAAAGGAAAGCACTTAATGTGCTTTCCGTCTTGCGCAGGACTGTAGAGCAGCAAACTTAAACAGCGGGCGGCCCGTTCCGGGAATCTGCCCCCGTGCACAGAAGGGGATTCCTTTTGTCAAAAAGGGACAGGTTTATTTTGGTAGGTTATTCCTGCTTGAATTTGAAACATTTCGTTCGGTCAAAGCGTATCTATGGTGAGGGCCTCAGCAAGAATCATTAACGTCACCGGGAGGTGATTATGGAAGAACAAGCATTTAGACAGGCGGTCGAAGATCACCGGGATGTTGTGTTTCGAATCGCATTGACGTACCTGCGCGATCGTGCCGACGCCGACGATGTTGCCCAGGATGTCTTTCTTAAGCTGCTTAAAAGCGATGGACATTTTGAAAGTTGGGAACATCTTCGTCGATGGCTTATCCGGGTCACGATCAATGAATGTAAATCGCTCTTTCGAAAGCCATGGAGGCGTGTGGAGGATATTGAGAACCTGGCCGATTCGCTTTCGGCGGCGCAGGATGAGACCAAGGCGGTCCTGTCAGACGTTATGCGACTTCCGGAGCGATTCCGCGTTCCCATCGTGCTCTATTACTATCTGGGCTTTTCGACCTCAGAGATTGCCGAGTTACTCCATGTGCCAGCCGCGACCGTTCGAACGCGTTTGGCTCGCGGCAGGTCGAAGCTCAAGTTCATCCTAGAGGAGGGCGACCGTGAAATCCAATCAAATCAAGCAGGCCTTCGAGTCCATCCAAGCCGATAGCAATCTTGCAGATCGCGTCCTTAATACTGCTGCGGGTGAGCCGCTTCATCGAAAGGGCCACGCGAAGCCTCTCTATGTTGCCGTAATCGGGTGTCTTGTCGGAGTGTTGGCGATCGGAGGGGTCGCCTACGCAGTTATCAATTCCAGCTATTTTGCCTCAGCCTGGGGAAACCACGGCAACGGGGATTCCATTACCTGGACCAACGGCGGCTCATCGGGGACTCAATATACCTACACCAGAGAGTTCGGTGACGGCATCGCGCCCCAAAGCCTGGAGGGCACAGTCCAGAAGGTTGATCTGTCCGTCGAGGGTAATGGCTATACGCTCGATATCCATGAGATGGCTATTGACCAAAACGGCTGCGGAGCCGTGACGTTTACGTTGTCCAATCCAAATGGCGTTAACTACTACAAGCCGGCAGCAGAGACAGGCGAACTTGTTCTCTATGGTGAAGAAGAGCAAGGCATCGGTACGCCCAGCATGAACTTCGGCGAGGAATGGGCTGACACACGCTGCGCCATTGATAAGGACACATCAAGCGACACGGTCATTAATGGCACGATGTACTTTGCCTCGTGGGATCGCGAGCGAGATTTGCAACATGCGGTTACCTGGAATATCTGCTGGACTGAGGGTGAAGGCGAGGACGCGAAGCCGTTCGAGGCATCGACGCCCGAGTTTAGCGTTGGAGCGTACGTCGATAAAAAGGAACTCCGCTCCGATGACTCGCCTCTCGAGATCAGCCCGTTTTCTATCCAGACACACATCGATGATCTGGGCATTGACGCAGTCACGAAGAAGTTGACCGTTACCTACAAGGATGGATCGGAGCAGATTATCGAAGACGATGCTGCGGGCGCGTACAATTTCTATGTCTCGCTGACGCGCAATAGCGGAGAGAACATCTCGGTGCCGACAAAACTGATCAATGTCAATCAAGTGGTCTCGGTAACCCTTGAGGGCACGAGGTGCACATCAACAGGAGAGACCGAAACAGAAGTACCCTTTACCATCGTTTATTCGTAAAGTCTGGGCCGCTTCCCAGGGGGGGGGAAGCGGCCTTTTTAGCGTTATATGGACGAGTGGATTGGACGTTATTCGTCTGATTCTCGGAAGAACGTGGCAAATGGATGCGGATCACCGTGAAGAGTGGCGTTTTCTCAGATAAAACCGACCAAAATAAACCTGTCCCTTTTTGGCAGGGAACGTTGCCCCGACGAGCACGTCGGATTCCCGGGCCGGGCGGCACAGGGGTTAAGTTTGTCGCGAGTTCCGCACGAGCCGGAGGCCACTTAATGTGGCCTCCGTGCGAGCCAGGACTGTAGAGCAGCAAACTTAACCCCTGTGCCGCCCGGACCGGGAATCCGCCCACGCGCACAGAAGGGGATTCCTTTTGTGTAGGCTTTGCGGAAATGTGGGTATTTTAGGATACGCCCGGCGGCGTGGTCTGTTGACGACACAGCTAACGCCACGTATCCTATCGAACTGCGTGTTTCGTAGGGGGATGCTGACCCCTCGATTCAAGCCGTTGCACTTTACAGAAAGCTGGAATCATTCGAGAAGGAGTACGCTTTGCCTACTATTAACCAGCTGGTTCGCCAGGGCCGTCGTTCCGTGCCCAAGAAGTCCAAGAACGCTGCTCTGCAGCACAACTCCCAGAAGCGCGGCGTGTGCACCCGCGTCTTCACCACGAGCCCCAAGAAGCCGAACTCGGCTCTTCGTAAGGTTGCCCGTGTTCGCCTTGTCAACGGCATCGAAGTTACTGCTTACATCCCGGGTGAGGGCCACAACCTGCAGGAGCACTCCATCGTGCTCGTCCGCGGCGGTCGTGTCCGTGACCTCCCTGGTGTCCGTTATCACGTCATCCGTGGCGCCTACGACGCTGCTCCGGTCCAGAACCGTATGCAGGCCCGTTCCAAGTACGGTGCTAAGCGCCCCAAGGCTAAATAAGCCAGATAACGTTTTGATACTTTCGCCGTGTGCCGCCTAAGCGCCGCACGGTAGACACTTAAGGAGATTTCACATGCCGCGTCGTGCAGCAGCTAATCGTCGTGAGGTTCAGCCTGACGCCGTTTACAACAACCGCCTGGTGACTCAGCTCATCAACAAGGTCCTTCTTGACGGCAAGAAGGCCACCGCTGAGCGCATCGTTTACACCGCTTTCGAGATCGTTGCCGAGAAGTCCGAGGGTGGCGACGCTCTCGCTACCTTCAAGAAGGCTATGGACAACGTCAAGCCCACGCTCGAGGTTAAACCCAAGCGTGTCGGTGGCGCTACCTATCAGGTCCCGATGGAGGTCAACTCCCGTCGTTCCACCGCTCTGGGTATCCGCTGGATCGTCAACTTCTCCCGCGCTCGCAAGGAGAAGACCATGGCCGAGCGTCTCGCCAACGAGATCCTCGACGCTTCCAACGGCCTGGGCGCTTCCGTCAAGAAGCGTGAGGACGTCTTCAAGATGGCCGAGGCCAACCGCGCGTTCTCTCACTATCGTTGGTAAGTTAAGGTAAGGAACTAACATGGCTAAGCCTAAGTACAAGCTTTCCGATACCCGTAACATCGGCATCATGGCCCACATCGATGCCGGTAAGACCACCACGACCGAGCGTATTCTTTACTACACCGGTAAGACCCACAAGATCGGTGAGGTCCATGAGGGCGCTGCCACCATGGACTGGATGGTTCAGGAGCAGGAGCGCGGCGTAACCATTACCTCCGCTGCTACCACGTGCTTCTGGAACAAGGACGGTAAGGACTACCGCATCCAGATCATCGACACCCCGGGCCACGTTGACTTCACCGTTGAGGTTCAGCGTTCCCTGC
>CALGZX010000110.1 GCA_937934165.1 uncultured Collinsella sp. | reverse complement strand
TAGACCTCGAGGTCGCGGTCGCCGAACTTGTTCATGAGGTACTCGAGCTGCATGAACTCGTCCCAGGTGCCGCCGACGCCCATCAGGAAGACGGCGTCGTAGCCCTCCTCGTGCACGCGGTCGGCCAGGGCGGTCATCCGCTTGCCGGCCTCGTAGACGTTCCTGCCGTCCTCGAGGTAGCCCTCCTGGTCGAAGTGCATGATCTCGATCTTCTCGGTCTCCTTCATGTGTGTCCTCCCATCACATGTGCGCAATTCTATACATCGCGCTTCTTGCTGATACCAATTATAGCCATACGATTGCTTGTTATTTAATACCAATCCAAACTCACGGAGATTTGCGGCGAACGGTCGGTTTCCTCGCCCGAGTGGTATTACAACGCCAATAGTTGTCTATTTCGAGCGCTACTGCCAACGGGCTCCCCACAACTCGCCAGCTATAAAAGCGTTGCGCCAGACCCGCCCAAGCGTTTCCGGCGCAACCGCGCAGTTTAGTTATTCGGCTTCCATCTCCGCTGTCACACGGCGATACATCTCGATAACCTGAGTCGTCGCCTTGGACGGATCCTGATAGTAGCGGCCGTCACACGTCTCGGCCGAGACATAGCCCGTATAGCCGTGGCGCATGAGTGCCTCGAGGTCGGCACGCATATCACGCTCGCCGTCGCCCCAGGCAAGATGCGTCGTGCCACCGCCCACATCGACAAAGTGGGTGTGAACGATCTTGTCGCCCAAAACCTCAAAGTAGCCGTCGATTGTGTCGCCGGCAACTTCCATGGCGCCAAAGTCGATACAGGCCTTCAGGTTGGGACGATCGACCGCCTCGAGGATGCGCGCGACATCCTGTGCGGTGTTGACCAACACGGACTCCGACGGCTGCAGGGCCTCGAGCGCGACGCGAATACCGCGCGTATCGGCGTAGTCGCACACCGAGCGCAGCATGGCAACGCTGCGAGCCCAGGCGTCCTCAGCCGGCTCGTCCAGATAGGCCCAACCACTCGTCACCAGAATCTGCGGCACGCCCAACTCAACGGCAACGTCGATCACATTCTTAAAGTACGAGAGGATGCGTTTTTGGCCCGCCTCACCGCGCACCGCGACGTTCCACGGCTTGGGATTGTTCTGCTCGGGGCACACGCACACGATCTTGATACCGTATTGGGCGGCAAGATCGCGAATCTTATCCACCGAATCGTGCTCATGGCAATCCACATACAGGTGCATCGAGCCGGTCCACAGCTCGATATTGCGATAGCCGGCCTCACCTGCAGCCTTAAAAAACGTCTCGATGCTGTAGTAACGATGGTTGATGTTCATGAGCGAAAGCTCGGGTACGACCATAGCCCTCCCCTTTCGTACGGAGTTTTAAAAAACAGGGGGCCGCCGCAGATGCGACAAGCCCCCCAAAGATCGACGCAACCGTTAGACGCGATGGAAGCGCGATTCGAACATATTAGGCAAGCACGCCAAAGTAAGCGCCGATGATGCCTACGACCATGGTGCAGAGGATCAGGACCATCGGGTTGATCTTCTTGGAGAGCAGCCAGTAGTAGAGCCAGAAGGCGGCCATACCGAGCATACCGGGCATGATGCCGTCCAGGATGTCCTGGAGAGTCTGGGCGGAGTCGCCCTGACCAATGGCGATGGGCAACGAAGCCCAGAACATGTCCTTGCTCATGGCGCCGACGACCATAACGCCGACAATGCCGACGCAGGCCATGATCTTTTGCATCAGGCCGGTCTTCTGAGCCTCGTCGAGGAAGCCAATGCCTAGCTCATAACCCTTGATAGCGCCAAAGATACGAATCAGGAACGCCGGGATGTTGTAGACGAGCAGGAAGGCGATGGGGCCAAAGACGTTGCCGGCCTGGCACAGGCTGATGCCCACGGCAGCGGCGACGACGCGCAGGGTGGACAGGAAGAAGGAGTCACCCAGGCCGGAAAGCGGACCCATGAGGGCGGCCTTGATGTCGTTGACGCTCTCGGGCTCAACCTC
>CALGZX010000109.1 GCA_937934165.1 uncultured Collinsella sp. | reverse complement strand
ACTCCAGACACAGTCAAGGAAAGGGTCGATGGAGCAGAGCGTCCATCGACCCTTATCCCAGTCTGGTCTTCCAATTGTCCGTCGCGTCAATTCCGCAATCCGCGAACGAGGGCTGCGTAGATCCGCTGCGCGGAACCACTCCGCCCCCGTAGTCGCTGATTGCTCCATTGACCCGTCTACTCGAACCGAGCGCGCCAGCTTCGCGCTTCGGCCACGGCTGCGGCGGCGCAGTCGGGCGGCAGCTCGACCATCGGCGTGCGCAGGTACTCGCGCACCTTCGGCCTTGACCGCCAGCCGAGCATGTTGATGAGTGTCTCGACCTCCTCGCCGCGCTCGGCCTTCTCGGCGAGCATGATTCCCACCACGCGCACCCAGTCGCGCGTGCTCTCATCGCTGTGCCATGCGTGAACCTGCGGCCAGTGCGCGACAACCTTCCCAGCGTCCCACTCCCCGTCACACGTCAGCTCGATGCGCGTCAGCGCACCCGAAAGGTTCATCTCGGCCGCCTTGTCGTAGACCTTCACGTATCCGGGGGTGTTCTTGACCCCGAGGTATTCCGTGATTCCGTTGCTGATGACCGACTTGTACATCCGCCTGTCCTTGCTAAGGCGGCAGTCCAGACGGCTCGTCGGCAAATCATAGGCGAGGTCGAACCTCTTCAATCGGGCGTGCGAGACGCACGGCGCGAGCTTTTCCAGCAGCCGCCAGAACCGCTTGTCCCCTGCGACCTTGTTCGGGTTGAACTCGATGAACCCGCGATTCATGTTCACCTTGCAGCTCGGCTCCATGAAGCCGATGCCGAGCGCGACCGAGCTGTCGCCGAGTTCGAAACTCCAAAGCTCGTACCATCCGCCGGGGCGAATCTTGCTCGTCCACGCGCTCATGCTGTCGCAGTCGAATGTCTGGGCGTGCGTGCTCAACCACTCGCCCTTGCCGTTGATGAACGACAGCTTCAGGCGAACCATATCGATTGAGAACGTTGCCCCAGATTCGGCTTTGTATGCATTCCAGTAAGATGGGCAAAACACCGTAAGTGGTTGAAATCCGGCTATTAGACAAGAGCCGGATTTCACATCCGGGTTCGGCGGGTATGCAGAACCGCCCTCGTTTCCATTCATTGCCATGAAAAAACCTCCCTGTTTGGGAGGTAGCTGTTTGGGGATATGCCAGCTTGTTATAATGCTGGTGTATCGCCGAGAGCTACCATCTCGGTTGATATGCGAGCTGCGAGTGTTGGCGCACTCAAAGCTCTGACCCAAATTATAACAGGGTCGCCGGCAGGAAAGGGGAGCCTTGAAGGCTCCCCTTTCTGTTAGCTCCCCTGCTTCTTTACGCTATGGCCATGAGACCATCGGCGAGGATTCCGCGGGCATACGCACCCGTCGACTTGCCCTCGGCCTTCGCTTCCTTTTCAAGCGCCCGTTTCATGGCGGCGGGAACCTTGAGGGACAGCGTTACCGTCTCGGGCGCTGCTTTCGGGAGTTTCCCCTCGACGATTTCGCCCACATTCACCCATCCGCTAGGCCACTCATCGCGCTCAAGGGCGCTTTCCCAACCGGCAATCATCTCATCGGTAACGACCTTGCCGTTCTCGGCAACGATTCCGTTCATGTCTACCTCCATCCCAGCTCACGCTTGAACTTCTTCGTCGGCGGCACCATCGCGTGGAACACGCACCAAACGCCGTCGATGTCCATGAATCCAATCAGCTCGGCAAACCTACCGTCGGGAAGCGAGCCGACCGAAATCCAGAGCGGCGGGTCATCCGTGCCGTTTCTCTGGCGGCACCGAATCGGGTTCTCCCACGCATACGCGACCTCATCGCTGGTAAGCCCGTGCTTGAGGGCGTTCCCGTGTACTCTGACCACTGCCGTTCTCCTTTCTTCCCCAATAAGTATACCAGATTGGTATACCTAATCAAAGCACCTGATTATCGCGCGGTCGCGCTGGGGCTTCGTGGACGTCAAGCTCCCTGCGGGCACCCCTCATATCCCCGGCTTCATCCAACAGAGACCACTCGTCCATCTCCCTCGACAGCTCGTCCATCTCCCTGACCTTCTCCCTGGCACCGTTGACGATTGCCCATCACCGCAGTTAGATGCTGGTTTTCTGTAATACCAGCAAACGTAAACTATCGTTTACGTTTGAGCGGCCCCATGTGCTAGCGGCTCTGCCCGCGATTCCGCTGCGGGACATTCCCGCGACGGGCGTTAGACGCCCTTGCAGCATCCCGCGCT
>CALGZX010000108.1 GCA_937934165.1 uncultured Collinsella sp. | reverse complement strand
GCCGGATCGAGCGAGATTGCAAATGCCCCCCTCGGCTTACTCGGCGCGGTGCTTACTGTTATCGGATGGGGATCCGAAGCGGTGCTGTGCGCATGGGGAATGAAAGATGATGCCGTTGATGACGAAACGGCTTTGCAAATCCGCGAAACTACAAGTGCGCTTGTTTATGGAGTGCTTGTACTCCCCCTCTTCGGAGCATGGCATTTCACGCTGGGTGCCATCCCGAGCATGCCTACATTGATTATTGCACTCGCCGGACTCGCAGGAACTGCATCCTATCTGTTCTATTACAAGGGGATTGCGGCAATCGGAGCAGCGCGTGCGATGGCTCTGAATATCTCCTATTCGGCATGGTCGGTGGTCTTTGGCCTGATCTTGCTTGGAACAATTCCCGATATGGCATCCGTAATCTGCTGCGTTGTAATTGTATGCGGAACAGTTTTGGCAGCTAGTAACTGGGACGAACTATTTGGACGTAATAAGACGGCGTAGCTTGATTAACAATATAGTAAAAGGGGAGAGCTCGACGAGCTCTCCCCTTTTAGCATCATGGCTATTCAATTACCACAGCCTGGCTATCCATCTGTTGCCACGTGCCGAAGAACACCTGGGCATTTCGCGTAACATTGCCGTTAATCGAATCCGAAAGATAGACAATTCCCTGCTCGTCATCATAGCCTTTAAGGACTACGGCATGATTACCGCCCCACAGACCATAGGAATGCCCGTTATACCAACGAGCAGCATAACGGCCTCCTGGCCAACTTCCCCATTCGGTATTCCACATCTCAACAGGTTGTCCACAGGTCAGTCTGTTCTTAATGGAAGAAATTGACGAGAAAGAAACGTCTTTTGCCTGCATGATACTTCCCGCAGCGCGCAGAAAGTTATTACCAGCAATAGTAATCGCAGGGGCGACGCATCCCATGAGACCCCCGCTGCTACGCCTTGGGTTGCCATCAAAGGCGGTAACAAAGTTGCCGTTGCTTCCCTTGGGCAAGTAATAATCCGCAATAATCGTCTTACCTAAACCGAAACCATAGTAGTTAAGCAAGTTTGTAAGGGCAACCGACTCACAGCCAGTAGGAAGTTCCGGGTACTGCGAATAGCACGGGACATCGACCCAAGCGCCAACCATTGCGCCGGATGAACTGAACTTGTAGTCAGTAGAGCCGATCCAATACCAACCGTTGCTCAACATTACTCCCCCACGTGCGGCATCAAGGTAATACCATGTGCCCCCAAGGGAAAGCCATCCCGTTTTCATCGCGCCAGAAGCGGAATCCAGCCAGTACCAGTTGCTGCCATCGTTAAGCCAGCCGGTCGCCATTCGACCATCCGGGTTAAAGTAATACCAAGACCCAGCAATTTGCTGCCACCCAGTCAGAATTACTCCACTAGCAGAACAATAATATCGAGCACCCTGACTCTCAATCCAACCAGTTCTGGCATTACCGTCGTCGTCAATCAGCTGGATTCCCGAATCGGTCATGATGCCTTTAAGGTCAATTGCGCCGCTGGATGACGAATGATACATCCAAGACCCATCACCGTTTGACCAGCAATTAGCCATCATCTTGCCGGTACTATTAAATATGTATTCACATGATCCGATAGTTTGAACGCCCGTGGCCATGGCGTGCGTCGAGGGATCGAGCCAGTACCACGCACCGTTTAGGTTGAGCCAGCCGGAGGCGAGGGCGCCGGAGCCAGTCGCGTAGTACCAGGTCCCGCCGTCGAGGACCCATCCGGTCGCCATCGCGCCGGAGGCGCTGAAGCAGTACGCTGAGCCGTTGCACGCGTGGAGGCCCGTCACCATGGCGCCGCCCGCGTCGGGGTCGAGCCAGTACCAGGAGCCGCCGGTGTAAAGCCAGCCGGTCGAGGCGATACCGTCAGCGAACCAATACCAGGAGCCGTCGACGAGGCCCCAGCCGTTAAGGGGACCGCAGCTGCCGAAGTAGCGGCGGACGCCCTGCGCATCAGTCTGGTAACCCGTCAGCATGGCCCCCGTCCGGGCGTCGAAGCAGTAGGGCACGCCGCCGACGGAAACGGGGCCGCGCGCCAGCGCGCCGGAGCCCGTCGCGTAGTACCAGGTCCCGCCATCGAGCACCCAACCGGTCGCCATCGCGCCGGAGCCATTGAACCAGTATGCGGAGCCATTGCACTCATGGAGCCCGATGGCCATGGCGTGCGTCGAGGGATCGAGCCAGTACCAGGCCCCATTGGTATAGAGCCAGCCAGAATGCAACGAGACCGGATTGACTGAATCCACATAGAACCAGTTGCCGTCAAACGAATTCCAACCCAGATTCCATTTAACGGATTCTTGAGCAGGACCATCATCGATTGAATCGGAAGGAGAAAGAGTCGAGGGGACGGATTGCCTCTCAATATCAGTAGGGATAGAGGAGCTTATGGGTTCTGCGTTCGCGATATCAACCACACCGGGCCCAGCGAGCAGTAGGGTTGAAAGAATGATTAGGATTAATATTATTCGCTTTTTCCTTGCCATGTGCAGCCCCCAGTAGTAAGCAATTTTTACATAAACATAGTCTACAAATGGATGGCTAAGAGCAATATGTAATTAGAAAAAAGCAATTAAAGAAGAGCTGCTAGCCAAGCCATACACCATTGCTAGCAAAAGAGTATTGCACCCCATCGATTTCTTGAACACCCGTAGTCATTGCGTGCGTCGTGGGGTCAAGCCAGTACCAGGCGCCGCCGACGTATGCCCAGCCGGAGGCCAGCACGCCTGATCCCGTCGCGTAGTACCAGGTGCCGCCGTCGAGGACCCAACCGGTCGCCATCGCGCCGGAGGCGTTGAACCAGTACGCGGAGCCGTTGCACTCGTGGAGCCCAGTGGCCATGGCGTGCGTCGAGGGATCGAGCCAGTACCACGCACCGTTTAGGTTGAGCCAGCCGGAGGCGAGGGCGCCGGAGCCAGTCGCGTAGTACCAGGTCCCGCCGTCGAGGACCCATCCGGTCGCCATCGCGCCGGAGGCGCTGAAGCAGTACGCTGAGCCGTTGCACGCGTGGAGGCCCGTCACCATGGCGCCGCCCGCGTCGGGGTCGAGCCAGTACCAGGAGCCGCCGGTGTAAAGCCAGCCGGTCGAGGCGATACCGTCAGCGAACCAATACCAGGAGCCGTCGACGAGGCCCCAGCCGTTAAGGGGACCGCAGCTGCCGAAGTAGCGGCGGACGCCCTGCGCATCAGTCTGGTAACCCGTCAGCATGGCCCCCGTCCGGGCGTCGAAGCAGTAGGGCACGCCGCCGACGGAAACGGGGCCGCGCGCCAGCGCGCCGGAGCCAGTCGCGTAGTACCAGGTGCCGCCGTCGAGGACCCATCCGGTCGCCATCGCGCCGGAGGCGTTGAACCAGTACATGGAGCCGTTGCACTCGTAGAGCCCGGTGGCCATTACACCGCCCGCGTCGGGGTCGAGCCAATACCAGGCTCCGCCCTGGCGCAACCATCCGGTATACGCTTTGCCGTCAGAGGTTGCGTAATACCAAGTGCCCTCTTTTAACTGCCAGTAATAAAGAGAGACATCAACATACGCGTAATTCATATCAACATTTCCGCTAATACCAGAAACTTTTCCGCGGCTTGTATACTGCCAAAAGCTGTAACTGGCGGTATAGTGACATTGGGAGTTGTATTGAGCAATCCAATGATCCCAAGAACCGCTTTTAAATACAGGGTCGGTCAATATATTGTTAAACCAATTTAGGTTTGCATAAATGCCTGGCTTATATCCAGCACTAGAAATCTTATTACAGAATGTCTGAGCTCTAGATGCAATTCCGGATTGACGACCATCTGCAATAATTGTCTTGTCCTCAAGATCGTAATACACCGGTAGCCTAGGATTGTGCCCCGATAGGCAGTCAATCACCATGGACGCCTCATCGGCTGCCTGTTGATTATCAAAAGCATATGAATAGACATAGACGCCGTAGGGAATTCCGAGTCGCTCGCACTCAGAAATATTTCGATTAAATTGATAGTCAACTCGACCGCCGAAAGACGGAGCGCCAAACCCAACGCGCAGAATAGCGAAATCGATGCCAGAAGCTTTAACTGCGTCCCAATCAATACGCCCTTGGTGCTCGCTGACGTCAATGCCCTGAGCTGTAACCCCATCGGGAAGAGCGTCCATAGACAATAAAGCTATTCCGTCTTCTTCGGAAGAAGCATCATCTGAAACTAATTGTCCACCCTCATAACGCCAAGAATTCTCAACCAGAGTCTGAGCAGCCTCTGCATCCGCAGGGCATACAAACATAGAAACGGGCGCAAAGAGCATCAGCACCAACAATGCCGAAAACAACTTAAGATGTTTGTTCATGTAAACCTCGTCATTCGCTCTTGATTGCGTCTAGCTTACAGCATAGCTATGAAAGATTCCCGAACATCTAACAGGACAAGATGCCATCTAGGACAATAAATAGTTGGGCGCAATGCTGCAAAGAAAAGAAGAACTTACCGGCAGGGTTGAACCCGCAGGCTCATTGCCCCCTCCTCTTGCCCCCAAGAATACCGACTTCAAATAAACTTTCAAACCAGATGTCAAAAAGGTAGGGGGCCCAGAGAGTCCCCTACAACTCGGAATTCTAACGAATCAGTATTACTTTCGATGGGCCCAAAGCGGTCAAACCGGAGATGCGATTTCCATAACCATCACTATGCCAGAACAAATTTTCGCTCGGCGAATTGCCCCAGAAAAAGCCAATGTGGCTATCGTCCGCATATGGGTTGTAAGGATTGAAGAACACAATGTCCCCCTTACGAGCCAAACCACTACGTAACAACTCATCAATAGAGTTGAAATAAGTCACGTTCGCACACGTATCGATAGCGTAGCCGTACCAACGATAAGCGTTTACGCAGCCGCCCCTTCCGGGACCTCCACTCCAAGGGGAATGGCTCTGCTCGGCGGCAATGGGAGCTAAATTCCCGCCCGCCTTCATATATGCATGCGATACAAATCCACCACAATTCATGCCCGTATAACCGTCCCAACGCGGATCACCCTTTGGGTACATGCACGTTTCCTGGCTGAGATGCGTGTCGTAGCGTGTTCCACGGTAATAGCCGTCGTTTTCGTGGCTCATAAGCCAATTGACCAAGCTGGACCTATTGACCCCCAAAACAGAACCAGACGTATTCAACCATGCACCACTTGCATTGAAGTAATAGTCAACGCCATCGATTTTCAGCCACCCGTTAGCAAACATGGCACCCGAAGGCTGGAGCCAGTACCACGTACCGCCGTCATTAAGCCATCCAGTTTTCATCTTGAATGTGGAAGGGTCCATCCAATACCACGCACCGTTGACATATTGCCAACCAGACTTAAGGACACCATTGGAAGATGCGTAGTACCAAGTATTGCCACTTTCGTCAGAAGCGTCTTTCGACATAATCCAACCAGACGCCACGTTAACGACACCATTCGCATCCGCATAGAAAACCGCATCTCCAATATGAATCACACCTGGCAATGAAGACGAGTCAGTACGATCAGCGACTACAGGAGATCCATCAGATGAAGTAGGCAACGGCTCGCTCAGTGCTCCAGACGAATTCGCCCATACCATACCATCGTTCAAGTTGATCCAGCACGAAGATGCCATTGCACCGGAATCATAAGAAAAATAGCGCTTGCTTCCTACCGCAAATTCACCAGTACGCATTGCGCCGGATACATCATCAAGGTAATACCAGGCGCTTCCGGACTTTATCCATCGCCCTCGTTGAATAGCTCCGTTTGATGCGGCGTAATACCAAGTACCATCAGCAAGTGCCCAGCCTGTTGCCATGGCACCTGAGCTCGTAAGGAAATAGGTGGACGAGCCCACTTGCACAAAGCCCGTGAGCATAATATGGCTTCCTGGATCCAGGTAATACCAAGAATTCCCTAGAAGTAACCAACCTCCATGCAGTAAGCCGTTGGAGTCAGCGTAATACCAGTTGTTGTCAATAAGTGCCCACTGGGAGGATAGCATGGCCCCTGAACTGTTAAAGATATAAGAGGTGCCATTGCATTCATTCAGCCCGGTGGCCATAGAACCGTCTGCAGGATCAAGCCAGTACCAACGACCCCCATCCGAGAGCCAGCCCTTTACCAGAGCGCCAGAGCCGGAAAAATAATGCCAGACAGAAGCATCAAGATGCCATCCGATAAGCATTGCACCAGAAGAAGAGAATCCATACGTGGCTCCCCCAATCTGCAGCATCGCATCGTGGACCATCTTGCCCTCATCATCCAGCCAATACCAGTTGCTGCCGTCTGAAAGCCAGCCTTTTACCATGGCGCCAGAACCGGAGAAATAACGCCAAGCAGAAGTGGAGCCCGTAGAATCTAGGTACCAGCCGACACGCATTGCGCCCGAAGAGGAGAAGGCATACGTCGCACCCCCGACTTGAACCAACCCATCCTGAGCCATTCGACCTTCGTCGTCGAACCAGTACCAGCTACCGTCTATATGTCTCCAAGAAGAAACAGCGATTGTTCCGTCGGACAAGCCCCAACGCCAAAAACCAGCCCCTTCTTCGGGTGATATCCACCCCTGATGCCAAATAATTTGATTCGAAACCTCGGAAGGGGTCTCATTATCCACCTGAGAGTTCTGCTCGACAGCGAAGGTCGATTCGCGCTGAGCATCAACGCCTGACTCGACAGAAGCAATAGCAACGTTAGATGCGGGACCTTCGTCAGTGTTATTCGAATCAAGGGCGTATAACATCGAGGGCGAACCCAAAAGGAGCCCAAAAGAAATGAGGCCCGAAAAAGCCAGCACTCCGAATGACCATTTCTTCATAACAGCACGGTATCCAATCACGCAGCGGCCCCGTCGCTTCAGGGCAACGGGGCCTCAATCAAAACTAGCTCAGTAATGTGCTAGCCAATTTGCTGGCAGTTTTTGCACTCTCGTGAAGCGCCACGCCTCTGGGCCTCCTGAATAGAGATCTGCGAATAGCCCTTTGCGTCCTTACCAACGGTACGGCACTTATGCGTATGGTAAACATCGCTACCGTTCTTATACCAAACTAAACCGTAGCCCGGAATCCACTTGCCGTCCTCGCCGACATAGTAGGAGCCAACCCAGGCATTCGTAGCCATGGCACCGGAAGACTGGAGGTAGTAGTCGCCGACCCAGGCGTCGTGAGCCATAGCGCCGGAACCGCTAAAGTAGTACCAGGCGCCGCCGACCTGACGCCAGCCGGTGGCCATCGCGCCGGAATCGTCGAACCAGTACCAAACTCCACCAACGTTAGCCCAAGAGTTAGAGGCCATAGCGCCCGAACCTCCGAGCCA
>CALGZX010000107.1 GCA_937934165.1 uncultured Collinsella sp. | reverse complement strand
CGAGCGCGTGGCGGATGCGGGCCGCGACGTGACGGTGTGCTACGTGCACCGGTTCGTCGAGCGCTACCCGCACGAATCCAACGAGTGCGACGAGTGGCTGGCGAGGTAGCGCCGGAGGGCAAGCGCGAAAGCGCGGGGAGGGGCGGAAGGCGTACGGCGCGCCGTCTCTCGGGAGCATGGACGCATGCGCAACGCGGACGGCGGGGTCTGCGCGAAGAGAATCGAAACGAAAGGACGGGCCTCATGGCCAAGACAAATGGGATCGAGAAGCTGCGCAACGTGATGGAGCACTGGCACACCGGGTCGCTCGTCGATTGGTGTCGCGGCATCGCATACCAGATCGAGCGCGAGCATCAAGACGCGCTGAACGAGAGGGCAGAGACCATCTGCGAGCTGAACCGCGAGATAGCCCAGCTGCGCGCGTTCGAGGCAGTGCTTGATCGTACACGTCACTTGGGAGCCGACTTACCCGTACAGCGCGGAGGAGGTGGAAGGATGACCGGCGAAGTTTACCAGCGTATTGCAAGCGAGTTGATCATGGTATGCGAGACGGTATGGGACGAACCTCCTACCATCATCGTGTTCAAGGGGCACGACGGTTGGCCCACCTACGTTCCGGAGCGCATGTGCTGCATGGAGGATCGCGACCAAGACGGATTCGAGGTGCCAAGCGGCGTGTGCGGCGACGGTTTCTGCTCCGAGTGCTGGGGAATCATAGCGGTAGAGGACAAGTTCTGCTGCCATTGCGGCGCGAGGATCGAGGCGAAATGACCAACTGGGAGAAGTACTTAGGAACGCCGGAGCGCGCGAACCAGACGCTCAACGATTTGGGCGCGTGTCTGTACCGGCAAGAGATGGGCTACCAGACGTGCCGCGACTGCGCGTTGATTAACGCGCCGGCCGAAGAATGCGACAAGAAGCAGATCGGGTGGCTGGAAAGAGAGGCAGAAGGTGGCGCGTAGGGACTTGCTTCGCCTCGACCGCGTGGGTGAATTCGGCGCATGGCTCGAAGGGATAGGGTACGTGCTCGCCGAGCCGAGGAGGCCTGCCTGCGAGATTCTACGGGCGCACAAGTGCGGATATACCGTCGTTGTCTACAAGCGATTAGGCGCGAAGGAGCACGCATCGGTCAGAGACCAGGACGTGCATATCGTGAGAAAGTTCCTCCAAGAGACGAAAAGCCGAGGAATGGACGGGGGCGAGGCATGAGCATCTACCACCTGTGCGACACGTGCGAGAACGAAGTAGCCGAATGGACGGCGACTATCTGCGAATGCTCCGCCAAAGGTGAGGTGCAGAAGATCGCTGTATACGACGGCACGGAGCAGCCGGAGAGGCTGTGCGATGACTACGAGTCTAAGGAGGATGGCTATGCGTGATTGTACGCGCGGTACCGATGCCACCATTGCGAGCAAGCCAGTGTCGGTTGATTACACATGTCCTTACTGCGACGAGGAGGTCAGCGAGCCGTTCGACAGCTTCTGCTCCGATATATGGAGCGGATATTGCATGACGCGCTGTCCCAAGTGTGACAAGGACGTGATGTTAGAGGAGGTCGAGTATGACTGATAAGACATGCGGGACGTATGCAAGCTACAGCGCGGGATGCCGCTGCCGGAGGTGCCGCGACGCCAATAACGCGTACCATCGCGAGTACTACCGCAAGGTAATAGCGGCTCGGCGCAGGGATGCCGAGCGAAAAGTGATGGAGCGGGTGGGATGTTTATGAGGTACGTAAGCCTTTTCAGCGGAATCGAGGCCGCGAGCGTCGCGTGGGGGCCGCTCGGCTGGGAGCCTGTGGCCTACAAGGCGCTCGGCAACAGCATGGCTGTGCCGGTCATGCAGTGGATAGGCGAGAGGATCGAGGCCGTGCAAGCGCACGCTCTGGCGGACGAGCCCAGATGGGTTCTGCTCGGAAGCGCAGCGGAAGGGGGTCGACCGTGATTAACGCGTTCGGCAACTACTCGACCGCCGAGCGCGAGCATAACGACTACTACGCCACGCACCCGAGCGCGGTTTACCCGCTGTTCGACGTTGAGAAATTCACGCCCACCGTGCTAGAGCCTGCGTGCGGCGAGGGCCATATGGCGAGAGCGATATCAGAGTGCGGCTACGAGGTGGTCTCGTCAGACATTGCGGATCGCGGGTTCGGTGAAGTCAGCGACTTCTTCGTCCTTCGGCACACGCCCTACGACATCATCACGAACCCGCCTTACAAGCTCCAGTCAGAGTTCGTCGAGCACGCCATGGAGGTGCTGCGGCCTGGCGGTAAGCTAGCCCTGTTCCTCAAGATTCAGTTTCTCGAGAGCGCCAAGCGCCGTGAGCTCTTCGCCAAGTACCCGCCGGCACGCATCTATGTGTTCAGCAAGCGCGCCAGGACGGCGAAGAACGGCGACTTCTCCAGCATCGGCTCTGCGCTCGCCTGCTTCGCGTGGTTCGTCTGGGAGAGAGGCTACGCCGGCAAGCCAGAGGTAGATTGGATAGAGCCAAAGGAGGTCGGACGATGATGAGGGCCAGCGACTACCCGCGCGTCTGTGCCAACTGCAAGTGGTGGGTTCCTACGTGCGAACAAGGTCATGCGTACAGCGAAGATGGCGAATGCCACCGCTATCCACCTTCCGCGATCGATGCCTGCACGAGCTGTTATCCAACGACCGAGTGCGATGATCTATGCGGCGAGTTCGCCATCATGCAGCACCCGCGCATAGCTGCGGCACCGTCCGAGGAGTTCGCCAACCTGCTCGCCGACGACGCGACGGACAACTACTGGGATGCCACCGAGGGCAACGCCAAGCGGCCCCTGCTCAAGCTGGCAGCGATGGCGAGGATGCGCCCCGACGGAATTTGGGACGGTGATTGACATGACCGAGCGAGAGCGCTACGTGGTCTTCCGAGACGGGAGGTTCGTCGCGGCCGGAACTGCGAGCGAGTGCGCGGAGGCTACCGGACTCAAACCGAGAACCATACAGGCATACGCAGCAGATCCTAGACGGGTTGGAATCTGGCGCGTGAAGCATGCGCCACGGGAAGGATCCTAAATAGAAAAGGCCGAAGCTGCCGCCCCGGCCCGATACCCAAGGCGAATCATACCACGGCGGAGGAGGCGGCTTGACGGAATCTGAATTCGATCGTTATAAATACGACCAGGCGCGCGCGTACCTGGAGCACGTGCGCGCCCTGTCATGCAGGACGCAGGCCCTTCGCGCCGAGGCCGAGGCACAGCGCGAGCTCGCAGACGGCGTGCGGGCGATGCGATTCTGCGAGGGAGGCGCAGGGGGTGCCGGGGACGATAAGATGGTCGAGGCCGTGGCGCGACTCCACGAGCTGATAGCAGACTACGCGGCCGAGCTTTCGGAATACGTGTCGGAGCAGCGCGCGGCCCATGAGCGCGTGCGCCTCATGGAGCGGCCCGAGCACGCCCAGGCGATCACGGGCTACTACCTGCTGGGACGGCCGTGGGAGCGCGTGTGTGCGGACATGGGGTACACGTGGGATGGTATGATGTCGCTTCGGAGGCGCGCGGTCACGGCGTTCTACGACGTCATGCCGCTCGAGTGGAGAGACCCGAGGCACCCGGCGGTGTAACTGCACACCCAAACACACATCGGATCCTGATATCGTGTAAACAGGAGTTTTCAGGGAAAGCCGCCACGAGGGCGGCTTTTTTGTTGCCGCACGACAGACGGGGGCGATGTTGGCCACAAGGAGCGACCCCAGGCAGACGGCCCGCTGGCGCGCCCTGCGCGCGCGGCTCTACGAGCGCGACCGCGCCGTTGACGCGCCGTGCTGGATATGCGGCCAGCCCATAGACTACCGCGCACCGGCCGGCACCCCTGACGCGTGGGAGCCGGATCATGTGGCCCCCGTCTCGTCCGACCCGGACAAGGCATACGACCCCGGCAACATACGCCCCGCGCACAGCTCAT
>CALGZX010000106.1 GCA_937934165.1 uncultured Collinsella sp. | reverse complement strand
CGACGCTGGCCGGTTGGTGCACCCGTACCTTTGCGGGCGGCGATGAACCGAGCGGTGTTGAGGTGGCGGCCAAGCTGATGAGCGACGCGCTGGCAAGCGACGCTCCCCTAGTGATGATGCCGCTACAGGATATCCTGGGACTTGGCGACGACGCGCGCATGAACGTTCCGGGCGTGGCCACGGGCAACTGGACCTGGCAAGCTGACGAGGCGGACATTGCAGCCGCCGAAAACAAAACCGCACAGCTCCTGCGCAACAACCATAGATTCTGGGGCGAAGCGTGATAAAACCCCCGATATAGGGTACAGTTACAGACGTTTGAATTTTTGCGGGCAGAGTAATCTGCCCGCTTTGTGCTGAAAAGGAAGTATTATGGCGCGCTACGATTACAAGTGCTCGAGCTGCGGCAACGTGTTTGAGGTTGAGCATCCCATGTCCGAGACTCCCGAGGTCGTGTGCCCCAGCTGCGGTGCCCCGGCGGCCAAGACGTTCTCGGCCAGCGGCATTAAATTTGAGGGAAGCGGTTTCTACAACACCGACCAGCGAAGCGGCGGCTCCAGCACCAGCGCCACCAGCGGCTGCTGCGCCAACTGCCCGCATAACCACTAGGAACCAAACAGCCCCGCGATCGACACCGATCGCGGGGCTGATTCTTTAGCTACCCAGGTTTCCTTATGAGTTGCGGTGAAATAAGGACTGTTTGGTGGGCAGAAGCCGCTATTCAATCCCTATTTCACCGCAACATATTAGTTACTTACGAATCAGGCGGGCGCAGAAGTGGCCGTCGTAGGAGTCGGCGTTTACTGGCACGCTTTGGAAAAGACCTCGGTCGTTTTGGCGTACGAAAACGAGCTTCTTGGCCTGCTCGAAATCAGGCAGTTGCAGAATCTGTGCCTCGGAGAGAGGCGCCACGGTAAAGCAGGCGCCCTCGGGAGAGGCCAGGAAGGCATCTACGACCTTCGTGTTCTCTTCATCAAATACCGAGCAGGTGGCATAGATAAGTTCACCGCCGGCAGCCACGCGTGCGGCTGCTTCCTTGAGCATCATCAACTGCAGTTTGGGCAACTCGGTCGTAACGTCATTCTCAGTTAGGCGCCACGGGATCTCGGGATGACGACGCATGGTGCCGGTGCCAGAGCACGGCGCATCGATAAAGACCGTATCGAACTTAACCGGCTTGCCAAGCATGGCATCAAACGACGTCAGTACTTCATCAAGCTCGCAGGCATCACCCGAAACCGTACGAACGCCCTGAATACCGGCCTTGTGCAGGCGAGCGAGATTCAGATCGCATTTGCGATCATGCAGATCGAGCGCCGTATGCTGACGCTCATAGCCCGCACGCTTGGCCTGGCACATCATCACATAGGTCTTGGTGCCACGACCGGCACCAATCTCAAGGCAGCTTCCAGGGCGCGTGGCAGCTGTGGCGATAAGCTGCGCATTGAGATCAGATGCCACCGCAGCAGCACGCTCAAACACACCCGATGCAACCGTGACCTGCGCATCTACCGGGGCATGGCAGCCCGGGAAAACGGGCGCGACGAGCTGCGAGACATACGGATCGGGCTTGTTCGCAAAGGCGTTCTCATGCAGGGCCAGCGGCGCGGGGGCCAGATTGCCGGCAAAGTTAAGCGCACCCTCAGGCGTGTCGAACGATGCCATAATGCGAGCGCACAGCCAACGCGGCAGACCCATCAGGCGCGACAGACGAACCAGGCGTCGCTCAGACTCATCTAAATCGGACGCCGTGGCAAAGTCCTCAACATTGTCCGCAACCTTATGCAGCACGGCATTGGCCAAGCCAGCGGCGGACTTAGCGCCGCAGCGAACCAGCTCAACACCCTGACTTACAGCAACGCGCCCAGGCGTATGTAAATAGAGCATCTCGAAAGCCGAGATACGAAGCGCCATGCGAACACGCGGCGCAACCTTTTTAGGCTTATCGAGAAACTGGTCGAGCAGCTCGTCCAAAATACCCTGCGTGGCGGCCACACCAAGTGCCAAGCGGGCGGCAAAAGCGGAATCGCGCTGATCAATAGCCTTGGCCGATGCGCGAGAGGACAGCACGTCGCGCGCATACATGCCGCGGCGATCGGCCTCCATCAGCACATCGAGCGCAAGCTTGCGCGCGGGAGACAGCTTGCTCATGACAGAACACCCCACGAAAGATCGGCGCCTTGCAGCCCAGCAGCCCAAGCAGAAGCGGCCATGCCACGCTTGCCATCGGGCTTAACCTCGAGCAGTTCAACCGCACCATCGGAAAGGCCAAGGAAAACACGCTTGGCCTTAATGAGAACCTGACCCTCGCCAAGCGACACATCAGCCGGCGCAGCATCGAGCACGCGCACGGTCTTGCCGGCAATCACGCAACGAGCAGGCGCAGTATCGGACGAAGCGAGCACATGACGCACGCAATCGAGCGCAGCCATCTGCGGATCCAGACGCATCTCCAGCTTGGAAATCTTGGCAGCATGGGTAACGAGCGCCTCATCCTGTTCAGTCCACACGGCGGTGCCATCGGCAAGAGAAGGAAGCGTATCGGCAAGCAGTTTGCCGCCAAGCTCACCAAGCTCCATGGTCAGCGCCTCAGCATGCTTACCGGCAACCGACGTGGAGGCCTGGGCACAATAAGCACCAGTATCCACGCCATGCCCAATACGCATAATGGAAACGCCAGCAACCTCGTCACCAACAAGAATGGCACGCTGAATAGGAGCAGCCCCACGCCAACGAGGCAGCAAGGACGCATGAACATTCACAATACCAAGCGGCGCCATATGCAGCACGTCATCCGGCAAAATGCAACCATAGGCAGCCACGCAGAAAATGTCAGCCTGGGCAGCCTTGAGCGCCTCAACGACCTCAGGCATCATACGATTAGCCTCAATAACCGGCAACTCTAGCTCAAGCGCCTTGGCCTTAACAGGAGACGGCTCAAGTTTCTTACCACGCCCACGAACAGCATCAGGGCGAGTAATAACAAGCGCAATCTCATTCCCAGCCGCAACAAGCGAAGTCAACGAAGGCACAGCAAAATCAGGCGTACCCATAAACACAATACGCATAAAGGACGTCTCCCCTCAACCAAAGCCGAGACGGCTACAAATTAACAGCGGAAAGCCGAGTCACCAGCCCATCCGCAATAACAATTCAACAAGAACAAATATACCCAAAACCAAAGAAAGAGCCGCAATAAAAGCAGCTCTTTCAGCAAAGCAATTATCAGCGAAGACGCCCCTCCCTGGCCCAACGGCACCCGGGCGAACCGAGCCAGAACAACGCAGTCCCCGGTGCTGAACGCCCACATATCGTCCCGCGCGCAGTTTCGCAGCGCAGCGAGAATGTTTGAGCACGGGATGATATAGGCGGGCGCCCCGGTGACGGACAAACCTACTCCGTCTCGCCCGGTCGAGCGCCGCGGGCCAGGGCGTCCTGGTACTCCTTGACTGCCTTGAGCCTCTGCATCGGCTTCAGTCGCTCGAACATGGTGTTACCGTGCAGGTGATCGATCTCGTGCTGCAGGCACACGCAGAACAGGTCGCCCGAAGCCTCATAGCGAATCAGGTTGGCGTCCAAGTCGTACGCCTCGACGACGACATGGTCAGGACGCTCAATCTCGCAGCTAATGCCAGGAATGGAAAGGCAGCCCTCGCTAAAGGGCACAAGATGGTCACTCTGCTCAACAATGACAGGGTTGATGAGCACGTAGGGGTCGTAGTCGTTCTTGTCGCTGTAGTCGCAGTCGATGGTGACGAGCTGAATGAGCTCGCCGATCTGCGGGGCAGCCAGGCCGCAACCGCCGTTCTCGAACATCATCTTCTTCATCTTTTCAGCAAGCGCCTCGATCGCCGGGGTGATCTCCTCAATGACGGCGCACTCCTGGCGCAGACGAGGGTCGGGCGACAGTACGATTCCGTTGGCTTCCATGGCCATCCTTTCGGGTTGTTACATCAAATCATAGGCGTCGACGTCAACGCTCACGCTCACGCCACGCACGGAGCCCACCTCTTTGAGGCAGGCGTCGATATCATCAGAGACATGGTACCCCACGGGCGACTTCACAAGCAGATGGAAGCGGTAACGGTCCTTGGCTCTCTCGATTACACACGAAGCCGGGCCCAGCACCTGCGGCACGGCACTCCCCGCCCGCAAAAAGTCGGGCGCGGCGGCATGCCAGCGGCGCTTAAGAAGCTTTGCAATGCGCCCGATGTAGTCATGCGCGTCGTCTCGGTTCGCCGACCACACCAAGATGTTGACCAAGCGAACAAACGGCGGGTACAGCGCGTCGCGGCGCTGGTCCAGGTCGTAGTCGGTAAAGATCGAACGGTCGTGCTCAGCGACGGCGCGAATTACCGGGTCATCGGGCAGGTAGGTCTGGATGATCACCTCGCCGGGACGATCGCCGCGACCGGCACGGCCCGCAACCTGCTCCAGCAAATCGTAGGCGCGCTCCCCTGCGCGGAAGTCCGGCAGCTTGAGGGCGAAGTCGGCATTGACCACGCCCACGAGCGTGACCTCGGGAAAGTCGAGGCCCTTGGCGATCATCTGAGTGCCCAGCAGCACCGCGCAATCGGCGGCATCGAACTGTTCGAGCAGCTTTTTGTGCGCGTCCTTTCCGCGCGTGGAATCGGCATCCATGCGAATAATGGCGACGTCCTCGGGCAACATCTGGTGCAGTGCGTCCTCGATCTGCTGCGTGCCCAGGCCCATTTTTGCCAGGTAGCGACTGCCACATTTGGGACAGCGACTCGTGGGGGCCGGATAGGGCTGCACGCGCCAGGACGAACCACAGGTGTGGCACTGCAGTGTATGGGTGCGTTCGTGGTACGTAAGCGCCGTGGAGCAGTGGTTGCAAGTGGGGACGCAACCGCACTCGCGGCACATCAAAAACGGTGCAAAACCGCGGCGGTTGTGCAGCAGCACGGCCTTCTCGCGGCGCTCGACCACGCGCTCGAGGCCTTCCATGAGCGGTTTAGAGAACATTGAGCGGCTACCGTGCGAGAACTCGCGACGCAGGTCGGCAATACGCACCGTAGGCAGGACCGCGTGCCCCGGACGTTCGGGCATGTCGACGCGCGTCCACGTGGCACCATTGAACGTACCGCGGCGGCAGCGGTCGAGGGCCTCGGCAGAAGGCGTGGCCGAGCCCAACACGAGCGGGCAGCGATAGCGACGCGCCATCTCGGCCGCTACCTCGCGCGCATGGTAGCGCGGGCTAGAACCCTGCTTGTAGCTGGTCTCGTGTTCCTCGTCGATGATGATGAGACCAAGGTTGCTGAGCGGGCAAAAAAGCGCCGAACGGGCTCCCACGACCACACGCGCGGCACCGCTGGCAACCATATCCCACTGGTCCAGGCGCTCGCCGGCCGAAAGGCGCGAATGGAACACGGCGACCGTCTCGCCAAAGCGCGAGCGGAAGCGGCCGACGGTCTGGGCCGTCAGCGAGATCTCGGGGACGAGCACGCAAGCCGAGCGACCGGCCGCGAGCACGCGCTCGATAGCGGAGAGGTAGACCTCGGTTTTGCCGGAACCCGTGACACCGTCCACGAGCACCACGTCGCCGTGCGCATCCAGGCGGGCGCGCTCAATCTGCGCGAGCGCCTGCTGCTGGCCGTTGGTAAGGGAGACCGGCGCCTTGCCGCTCGCGGAGGACAGCGTAGTCTGCTCGCTGCAACCGCGCCAGGCACGGCGCTCCTCCACCACCACGACGCCGCGCTTTTCGAGCGCCTTGATGGTCGCCGACATGCTGTTGTAGAGCAGGTTGAGGTCGCGCGTCGTGACCGGTCCGCACTGGAGCGCCTCGATGAGCTGGCGCTGGCGAACGGCGGTCTTGGACGGCGTATAGTCGAAGCCCATGGGCGTGAGCATGACCCAGCGGTTTTGAATCGGCTTGACGGCGGGACGCTCAACGGTCCACACGCCGTCATCGCCCTTGACCACGCGCGGGCTGCCGCCCGGAGGCAAAAACAGGCGCAGGCACTCGGGAAGCGTCGCGACGTACTCGCGGCTCATCCAGCGTGCAATACGGGCGGCCTCTGCGGTAAACAGCGGCTTGCTGAGGATAGCCTCGATAGGCTTGATACGCGCGGGATCGAGGGCGTCGTTACCTTGCAGGTCACCCAGCTCAGACGCAATGTCGACGATATAGCCCGCGGCCGCACGGTTACCAAACTGGACCAGGACCGTGGATCCGATCTGCGCCTCGTTGGCAGAGGACCGGGGAATGCCATAAGCAAACGGCTCAG
>CALGZX010000105.1 GCA_937934165.1 uncultured Collinsella sp. | reverse complement strand
CGCCGACGTACGGCTGGTTGCGCCCGCTGCCGTGCTTCCTCCTAGGCTGATAAAATCAGCCGTACATGGTACAGGTCTGGCGCATGCCTTGCGCATGCGCCCATACTTCCCCGCGCGAAGCGCGGGCGAAGTATTTTTTTGAAAATCACGGAGGGGGGGGGGATGTTGCAAATTGAGCGGCGTATATGTGCGGAACCGCAACCTAAGCACGTTCGAGTATTTCAACACTGCGGTTTCGATTCGAAACGAGGTGACGCGCCTTGTCACTTCGGGCGCGGTGCCCAAATCCTATCGCTTCATCTTCGCCGTCCCCATGGCGGAGACGGCGCGAAGCGTGGTGTTCAACCTTGTGAAGGCTGATGCCTTCTACCCGAACACACAGCGGAACGTCGAGGAACGCAAGCATTACATGACGCTTGCCTTGGCAGACCTAAACCAGCTTTACCAAGACCTGCAATGCCTTCTTGCGATGAAGCTACCCGTCAAGGTGGCTAAGTTCGAAGAGATCTCAGAGAGCATCGAGAACGATATAAAGCTCATAAAGGGCGCTCGCGCGGGCGTGAAGCTCATTGGAAAGGGGTAGAATGTTCGCGCGTTGTCCCTTGGAAATCATCGCGTCAATTGGTGGCTGCGGTCGGTCATGGGCGGGTCTTCGTCTAGCGCGTGCAATGTCAACAGCAACGGCAATGCCAACAACAATGCGCCGACGAACGACTGGGTGCGCCCGCTGCCGTGATTCCCAAGCATTGCCAGACCGTGCGGCCGGAAGCGCCGCGCGCCGTGCATTTGAGGAAGGAAGGGGCGACCATCGGGCGCAAGCCCGTAAATATGCACCCCGCGACGGTTGCCGTTCGCTGCTTGCATGGCGCGGTTCTCGGCGTTCGACCGCGTTTCATGGTCAACCGTCAAGCGGCTGCTGGATGCCGATTGCGAGCCGCGCGGGGTGCCCTCATGAACTCTGAAGAGCGCAGGGCTGCGCGGCGCGCAAGGCGCGATGCCAAGCGCGCTGAGAACCGGGCTAGGCGCATCGAGGGTTGCACGCTGGAAGCTGTCGCCGATCTCGATAACCTATACGATGCCGCCAACGGCGCTGCCGCTGGCGTGCGTTGGAAATCGAGCGTTCAGCGCTACATGGCGCGCGTCGTTCCAAACATCATGAGAGCACGGCGCGACCTTCTCACGGGCGCTGACTTCCGGCGCGGCTTCATTGAGTTTGACTTGTTCGAGCGCGGCAAGCTTCGTCACATCTGCTCTGTCCACTTCTCAGAGCGCGTTATACAGAAATCGTTGAGCCGTCACGCGCTTGCGCCCGCGATCTGGCCTACCCTCACCGAGGGATGCACAGCGAACGTCAAGGGGCGCGGCACCGACTACGCGATTCGACGCATGAAGCGCCAGCTTGTCGAGCACCACCGAAAGCATGGAGCGGAAGGCTACATCTTGCAGGTCGATTTCGCGGACTACTTCGCAAACATCGACCACGACGCATGCAAGTGCCTTATCGACCGAGCCATTGACGATGAGCGCGTTAAGCGCGTCATGAGCGACCAGATAGACGCTCACGGCGCGCGGCTTGGGTCTTGGCAGCGAGCCGAACCAGATTCTAGCCGTCGCCCTGCCGTCGCCCGTTGACCATCTGATGCTGTCCCTTCCGGGCATCTTGGCGAGCGGGCGATACATGGACGATAGCTATTGCATCGCCCTTGACAAGCAGACGCTTTGGGACGCTCTTTCGCGCATCGAAGCGCTCTGCGACGATCTGGGAATCATCATCAACCGCAAGAAGACGCGCGTTGTGAAGCTGACGCGCGGCTTCGTGTTCCTGAAGAAGAGGTTTTCATATGGCGAGGGCGGAAAGGTTGTCGTTCGCCCGTGCCGTTCCTCCGTGACGCGGCAGCGGCGCAAGCTGAAGAAGCAAGCCGCGCTTGTCGCCAAGGGGATTATGACCGTCGAGCAGGTCAACCAATCCTACCAGTCGTGGCGCGGCAGCATGAAGCGCCTTAGCGCGCACGAGACGGTAAAGCGCATGGACGCGCTATACAAGGAGCTTTTCGGCTGAGGAAGCCGACATAGCAAGGTATCGAAGCCCTCGCATTAGCGGGGGCTTTTTTGTTGCGAGAGAAAGGGGAACACATGGCATTCACCGAAGAGGAAGAGGGCAAGCTTCGCGCGATCATCGCCATTTTCGACGGCCAAGCGCCGTCGCTCTCTAGCGATGTGGCGGCGAAGTGCCCCGCGCTTTTCGCGGCGTGGGACGGCGACGGCCACGCCTACTCCGAGGGCGAGCGCGTGAGCTTCGAGGGCGTGCTTTACACGTGCCTTCAGGCGCACACTTCGCAGCCTGATTGGTCACCAACGGCAGCGCCGAGCCCTTGGGCGAAGGTGCTTGAAGCTGGCACGCCCGACACGCCGACAGAGGAAGTGCCCGAATGGGTGCAGCCTGATTCTACGAATCCCTACCCGCTCGGTGCCCGCGTCAAGCACAACGGCAAGGTCTGGGAATCCCTCGTTGCAAACAACGTCTGGGAGCCGGGGGCTGTCGGCACAGAAACCGTCTGGCGAGAGGTGACGGAGGGCTGACGTGGCGGAGAGCGTTTTAGACCATGCAGCGGCCTTCGGTGCCGAATGGTTCTTCGCGTTCCTCGTTGCTATCGGTTTCGGAATACTCGCAAAGCAGCTGCTTAACGAGTACCAGCGCAACAACGAGCGCAAGGCAGAGCTTGAAGAGCGAAACGCGGCGCGGCAGGCAGAACTAGAGCTGAAGCGCGAAGAGCGCAAGCGCGACGAACTCAACGAGCGCGCACAGCGCGACCGCGAGCGCTCGGAAATGGAAGGCCGCATCGCTGCGCAGATGGAGCGTAGCAACAACATTTCGGAAGGGCTGCAAGCCGCTATGGAATCTCTCAGGGCTTCCACGGCGGCGCTGCACGACGAAATCATGGAATCGCGCGAGCACTCGCACGACATGGCAAACAAGGTCGATCACATCTACGACCGCGTAGACCTCATCTATGAAAAGGAGAACTGAAATGATTAACTTCACCGCACGTATCAAGAACAAGACGTTCTGGCTGACTCTCATTCCCGCCGTCCTGCTGCTCGCGCAGGTGGTCGCCGCGCCGTTCGGCTACCAGTGGGATTTCGGCGTTCTGAACGAGCAGTTGGCCGCGATCATCAACGCGCTTTTCGCCGTGCTCGCGATTCTTGGCATCGTGACCGACCCGACCACGGCGGGCGTTGGCGATTCCGCGCAAGCGCTCACCTACACCGAGCCGAAGCGCGATGAGTAGGCTAAAGGCTGTCGCCCTCGTGCTTTCCGGCGCGCTCGCGTCAATGCTCTTCTGCGGCTGGCTCATCGTCGGCCATATCGAGAGCGACGCGGGCGCGCTCGCTGAAGCGCGCGAAGAGGGCTACGCGGCGGCTGAGGAAGACCGCCTTGCAATCGTGGTCGATAGGCCGATTGCAGAGGGTAACAGCATGCCGCTATGGCTTCAGACTGACCCGCAATGGGACTACATACCCTATGCGGGCGGAACCATCGGCGACCACGGCTGCGGCCTTACATGCGCGGCTATGGCTGTCAAATACATGACGCTTCAGGACATTACGCCGCTCACGCTCGCATCGTTCGTGGGTGACACGTGCCTTACCGATGGCGTTAACGACCCCGGCAAGTTCTGCGCGTGGATTGCCGAGCATTACCCGGAATACGGCATCGAGAGCACGCCGATTTCTTACGATCTCGCACCCGTCCTTCAAAACGTGTCCGATGGGTGGCTTGCCTTCGCTGGCATGAGCGGAACGCTCGGCGATAGGGACTACGGCGGGCACGTCGTGCTTATCTGGCGCGCAGACGATGACGGCTACTGGATACGCGACCCGGCGAGCGCTGGGAACTCAGCGCGCGCCTTCACGCTCGAAGAGCTAGAGCAGGTCGATTTTCATTACTTCTACTGCATCAGAGGGGGCTTCTATGGCACTCAACGGCATTGATATTTCTAACTACCAGCGCGGGCTTGACCTCGCGCAGGTGCCTTGCGATTTTGTTATCTGCAAGGCGACAGATGGAACCACCATCGTTCACAACACCTGCGACCCGTGGATTCAGCAGGCTATCAAACTCGGCAAGCTCTGGGGCTTCTATCACTTCATGAACGGAGAAGACCCCATCGCTCAGGCTAAGCACTTCGTCGCAAGCTGCCGTAACTACTTCGGCAACGGCATTCCCGTTCTCGATTACGAGATGTACGGGCGCATCGGCACCGACAAGGCAAAGCAGTTCCTCGATTACGTCTACGATCAGACCGGCGTTCGCTGCATCGTCTACATGAGCCGTAGCGTTTGCGCCGAAGAGGATTGGTCGAAGATCGCGCCGAATCACGCGCTATGGGTTGCGCAGTACGCCAACAACAACCGCACCGGCTACCAGTCTTCGCCGTGGCTTCCCGATGGCGGCTTCGGCGCTTGGGGTAGCTGCGCAATCCACCAGTACACGTCGAATGGCCGTCTCGATGGCTTCAACGCGCCGCTTGATCTCGATATCGCCTATATGACGCGCGAAGCGTGGGGCAAGTTCGCCAACCCGTCCGGCGCGGCAGCGCCCGACGTTCCGCCCGCAGAGGCTGCCGAGCCTTCGCCGGAGGGCACGACGCTTGACCTCGCGGCTGCTGTCATGCGCGGCGAGTATGGCGTCTACACCGTCAAGAGCGGCGACACGCTCAGCGAGATTGGCGCTTCGCTCGGCATCGACTGGCACACCATCGCAAGCAAGAACGGCATTGGGGCACCTTATACGATCTACCCCGGCCAGAAGCTTTCTTATTAGCGTTCAAGCGGGGCACCCCTTGTCAGGGTGCCCCGCTTTCTGGCGTTAGACGGGCTTACAGCAAGCCGCCCATCTGGTATTTTGCAAACACCGGAAATGGCTATTTCTGGCACGTTCCAACGACAACAAACCAGTTTTTCGATACCCTTACAATGCAGGTATCGAGTTGGATAGCCGCGCGGGTGGCGGTACTGGTGGAGTTCGCCGTTTTTCTCATAAGCTCCACCATAGTAGGATTAGACGAACACCCTTCTACCGGGTGTTCGTCTTTGTATTTGGGCGGTGTGAAGCCGTCTCCGTAGTAGTCGAAGGCGAAGAACAAGCGCACTTCGGCTTCGGTTATCTCAACAGCCCGCACAAACATTTTCAATATCTCTTGCGGCGTGAGTTCTTGCGCCATGTTGTCCAACCAGTCCATTAGATCAGACATATCAGGTTCGATACCTTCATTCGCCTTGGCGATCTCATAATCAACTTCAAGCGCTTCTTTGCGGGCGGTCAGTTCCGCTATGCGCTCTTTGCCGCCCGGAGGCGCTATACCGTCTTCGATGGCTTGCCAGACCCTTTCAAATGCCTGCTCAATCCTTCTTATTTCCTTGCGCAAAAGTTCGCTTTCAAACGGCGCGTCGTCGATCTCTGCGTTGTATGCCGCCATGCCGGATGCAATGCGCTTGCGTACCTCCGGGCGCTCAACCGCGCTTATCGTCATGTCAACTATGGCATCTTCCAGAATGTCGCGCCTGAACGTGCGCCCGCAATGGCGGCACTTGTAATACGAGTACACGCTGCCGCCCTTGCTGGTGCCGCTGGTTCCCGCAAGCGTCTTGCCGCACTTGTCGCACCAAAGCTTGCCGGTAAGCGGCCATTCCTCTTCATGGTCTACCCGCCTCCGTGGGCGCTTCTTGCTCAACATGGCGATGATCATGTCCTGCTCTTCCTTCGGCCAGAGCGCGGGCATCCCGCCTTCGACCACGACGCCCGCGTAGCTGTACGTGCCTCCGTTCTGGGGGCGCATCAGCAGCTTTCGCGCCCTGTCGTGTATTATTGGCTTGCCGTTGCGGCTCCGCACGTTTGCCACAGCCCTGACGATTTCCGCGATGTTCGACCCGCTGAAAAGCATGTTCTTCATCTTGCGCAGCACGGCGGCTTCTCGTTCGTTCACCTGATAGAACCCGTCTACAATGTCCCAGCCGTAGAGGGTGCGCCCGTTCGCCATGCACCTTTGCGCGTTCTTCTGTATGCCGTCGCGTATGCGCTCCGAATCTATGGCGCTTTCCCACTCCGCCAACACTTCGAGCATTCCCAATTGCAGCACGCCGCTTGAACCGCTCGCAATCTCTTCGCCAGCGTAGAGTATTTCAACGCCCGCCTTGCGCAGCATGATTCGCGCAAGCGCCATTTCGTCGCGGTTGCGCATGATGCGGGTAACCTTGTAGATCACCACGAAATCGAACAGCCCCAGTCGGGCATCGTCCATCATGCGTTGAAATTCCACGCGGTCGGTATTGCGCCCGGTCTTGGCATAATCTGTATAGACGCGCACCACGTCAAGGCCGTTTTCTCGGCAATAGCGCGTCGAGTTCTCAACCTGAATTTCTATGCTTTCCGACCGTTGATTGTGCGACGAAAAGCGGGCGTATATGGCGGCACGCCTCTTGGCCATGATAGAATCACCTTGCCTATTCCTTGCCTATGGGGATTGGCTTTGCCCCGTGTGAGTTTGCCGACTGCCACGGGGCTTCTTTATGCTTAAAGCCCATAGCTACACGCTGCTTAGCAGCATGTTGGTTGAAATCTTCTCTGCCAGCGCCTTTATAACATCCAAAGACGCATCCCCCGTCGCCTTGGCTATCGTTGTCTTGACCTTGCTCCATATGGAGTTTGACCTTATTGAAGCGAGGAAGTCATTTCCCGCCCACGTTAGTTCGTTCGCCGTGCAGATATACGGCTTGTTTCCGGCGTATGCAACGGAAGCCTTTATCAATCCGCCGTCTTCCATGATTCTGAAATGGTAGATGACTTCTTCCAGCGTCGTGTTGCCGTCCACGAATGTCCTTGCATCGAGCGGCTGGCTTGATTCGGACAGTTCAAGGAGAATGCGCCGCACAAGTTCCATATCCCTTTTCATTTTAGCAACCTATCCTTATCCCTATTTGCCCAGCCTGAACATATCATGCGTTTGCCGCCTTGCGTCCATCGGCGGCATGTAGATTATCTTCGGCTTTCTTTTCGATTCTCCCGCTGCGGCGCGCGCCGTCATGGCGATGTTCTGCTGCCACTGCGGGGCGCTGGCGCGGTAGCAGTCCACTATCTCCGCTTCCTCCGCCGTGAGGGTCTGCGACCCGTTGCCGTCGCGCCCGCTGTCCCATCCCAGCACGTCGTTCGGCGTGCATCCAAGCGCAACGGCGCAGTTCCAAACCTGTTCTGCATCAGGGCACGCGATTTCCCTTTCCCAGTTACCTATAGTACTGAGGTTCACGCCAATCGCGTCAGCAAGTTCTTTTTGAGTAACCCTAGCGATTTTTCGCATTGCCTTTATGTTCAACTTCATTTCCCTGTTCCATTTCAATAGGCAACATTTTAGTTGAATAGTAGCCGTTTTTTATTAAATACGCAAACTTTTAGCTGTTTTCGACTTGCAATCCATAATATTTTAGCTATTCTATTTTGTAATGTTGAATAACTTAGTGATTTGAGGTGGTGAAAAGCAAATGGGATTCAACAAAGAGGTTTTCGCGGCGAATCTCCGGGCTGCCCGTGCGGCGCTGGACATGTCGCAGGATGACTTCGCAAAGGCCGTGGGCGTGTCCAAAGACGCGATTGTGAAGTACGAGAGCGGCGAGGGCTACACGCCGGGCGCTGACAAGATCGTGTCGATATGCCGCGTGTGCGGGAAAAGCCCGAACGAAATGCTGGGGTGGGAGTAACGCCCTCGTATCGGTGGCGTGTGCAACCGGCACCGATGCCGAGGACGGGCTTTTGTCACCAAAGGCACGGGTCACTGGCGGTCACTCCGCCGCCTATCCGTCGGGCGTTGCACCGCCCGCTTGTCGGTAGCGACTTAACGCAGCCCACGCGCTGGCGGCTCGCTACCCGAATGGTGGCCATGTGCTCAAAACGTCGGCCAAAGTGACCACCCCCTTACATGAGTGATGGAAGAGGCGCTTAGAAGCACGCTTGGCATTGTACTCCAAATGCCGCGCAATCGAATCTAAAAGACTTGTTTTGACTGATTGGAAGGAGGCGCGAATGAAAGTTGGCGCACTGTTCATCCTGGTTGCGCTCGTAAGCCCGTACCCGACCGTGAGCGTTGCGCTCTGGCTTGTTGGAATTGGAATGCTCATGTACGGGCTGGGCGTTCGATTCGGAGAAGGGAGCATTTCGGATGATTGATGAACTAAGCCGGGGCGCGTCAAGGCTGCTCGAAATCGTGGCAAGAGATTTCGAGCGCCAGAATTGCCGGTTTATCGATGGGTGCATTCACTACAAGAGCGGGCGAAGCCCGATTTACTGCCTGCACCTTCGCCCGATTGACGACGGCGAACTTTTCTGCTTAAACTTCGCCAATTCTAAACCATGCCGGAAAGCGGGGGTTAGCCATGACGAAAACCACCGCTAAAACCATCGGTTTCAACAATGGTTATATGGCGATTCGGCGGCAAGCTGGACGCGACGCAGCGGGCGTTCTTCCGAAGCCTGGCGACCGCTTTGCGACGCCGTCCCAAAGAAGATGCAACCGCACGGCTGGAACCCGCGCGGTTGCGCGTCAAAATCGCACCACGCAATTTGACGAGGAGATTATAGCGCGTTGGCCGCGTCTTTGGCAGCGAATCGCGGTATGCGCACTTCTTGCGCTTGCCATGTCCGGCGTTTTGCCCATGGCCGTCGCCACCTTCCAAATATGGATCGGCGACGTGTGCGGCCTTGGAGCCACGGCGCTTTGCTTCGCCGCCGACGCCGCCGTGATTGCATGGCTGGTGAAGCGCCATGCCTAAAGCCACGTTCGAGCGCGACAGGCGCGGATTCTGGATGGCGTGCATAGACAAGGGCGGCGGCGTGCGCGTGCGGCACCCTCTGCCGGTGCGCTGGAATGCGCCGCGAGAGGAAGCCGAAGCGGCCTTTGCGGCGCTTCTGAACCGGCTGGAAAGTCGCGGTGAGATATGAACACCGACGACTACACGCAGCCAATCGAGGCCGTGATGGCGCAAGAAAGGGCGTTCTGCTTCCCGGTTCCGCTCAAGGCCGAAAGCTACCGCGAGTTGTTCAACGAGTGGTTGCGGGTCAACCCCAAGGCGGCGCATGAAATCGAGTTGACGGCGCTAGCCATCCACAGGCGCGGATTGCGGGTTTCGACCAAGTACCTAATCGAGCGAACCCGCTATGAGAGCGCATACAGGCTCGTGCCGGTGCCCTACACAGATCAGTACGGCGCAGAACACCGCTACAGCATCAACAACACGGTTACGCCGCTGCTGGCGCGGTGGCTGCTGGACATGCACCCGGATTTGCGCATCGAGGTTCGCAAATCGATGTTCGACAGAAAGGACGAAGAGAAATGAACAAGCAATGCAAGGCCGCGCAGGAAACGATCATGCGCGTCTACGCGATGGCGTTGCAGCACGACTACGAAATCATGCTTTGCAACGCCGAGACGGGCGAGGAACTGGAATTGGAGCCTAAAACGGCGCGTGCGTGCATCTTGGCCGGCATCATGTGCGGCGCGGCGATTTTGGAAGACGTTAAGGGGTTAGCGAAAGAGGGCACGCGCGAAATCTTCATTGGCGTCCTGCGTGATGCCGCAACGCTCTACCTTCGCGACCACATGAAAGCGGAAGGGAAAGCAGATGCCTAACACCGTTGAAGACCTTGCGGCGGGTTCTATGGCCTATTTCCCACACGATTCAAACGCTGCCAGTGACATAAAGTGCCAGCGCCTTATATTGCGCCACGGTTGGGACGGGTACGGGCGCTGGTGGCGCATATGCGAACACTTGGCAAGCATCAAAGGACATGAAGTGCCCTTCACCACCGATGAAGATAAGTTGATCTTGGGTCAAGTGCTGGGCTTCGATTCGGGGCAATTCAACGAGCTTATAACCATCGAGCAAACCACCGCTTTTATAGATGGTTTGCTTTCAATCGGGCTTTTGCAAACCAATGAAAACGGATGCTTGGAGAACACGCGAATGCACCAAAACGCGGAGTATTTCGGCAAGCAGCGCTACAACGGGCGCAAGGGCGGCAGACCTAAGAAGAACGCCAAAAGAGCAGGTGAATAGATGAAATGTTCACCTTGAAAGACACCGAGAAAAAACCACCGCTTAAACCGATGGCTAACCCGTTCGGTAATGGGTGGGCTAACCAATATACAAAACAATACAAAACAATAAGGGTGGTTTTTTGGGTCTTTAGACCCAACCCAAAAAACCACCACCCTTCTTGTTGCGTTGATCTACAAGCAAGGTCTTCTTTCTTGGTTCTTCTTTCTTGGCGCTCATTCTTTTCATGCGGCTTTCAGAACTCACTTTCGAGTTTTCCCCGCGTTATCCACAAAGTTTTACACATTCGGCAAAGATTGGAGTTTTTAGCCATGCCAGTTCACTACGAACCACACGTTAAAACCAAGGCTTGCCCGAAGTGCGGCAAGCAACGCCCGCTTGATTGGTACAACGCCGACGGTGCGCCCTGCTGGAAGTGCAGGGGGCTTTCATGGAAGGACAAGCAGACCCCCGAAGATGGCTTGCTTGGCTCTATCCGCAAGCGCTCACACGGCAAGCACGCGAAGGGGGCTAATGATGACCTTATCGGCTAGCACCTTCACGCGCAATCAAGTGCGCGACATTCTGGGCGCGAATCTGACCTACCGCGACATTTCGCCTAACGATATTCGAGCGCTTGAAGGTTTCCTTTGCATCGAGTACGCACGCCACGACCGCGCGAACCCGCGCCCGCATCGTCTGGCGTATTCGCACCGGCTTGTTAGGCGTGCGCTATGCCGATGGAGAAACACCGCTACCCGGCGAACTGGAAAGCCGTTGCAACGGCGGTGAAGGATGCGGCGGGCTGGAAGTGCCAGAAGTGCGGCAAGCAGTGCCGCAAGCCGGGTGAGCCGTTCGACACGCACCGGCGCACGCTGACCGTGGCGCACCTGAACCACGCGCCCGAGGACTGCCGCCCCGAAAACCTCATGGCAATGTGCGCACCGTGCCACCTTCGCTACGACGCGCCGCACCACGCAGAGACGCGCAGACGGCGCACAAACGCCGAAAAAGGCAAAAGGGCTACAAGACGCCCACGAAACACCTAGAAACGGTCACAGCGGCCACGAGAACCGCCAATGCGGCGAAATCTAGAGGACTTACGAAAGGAGTTCGAGCAATGGGAGGCGCGAGAATGAGCAAAGACGGCACCAACGTGCGCGAGATCGTGGCGCAGTGGTTGCGTGAAAACCACTATGACGGGCTTTGCAACGCCGAAGGAGAATGCGGGTGCGGCCTTGATGACCTGATGCCGTGTCAGTGCATCAATGAACGCGAATGCGTGTGTGCTTACGAAATACCCGTGCCAGACGGCAACGAATATGACCGCATGTTTAGCACTTCCAATGCAGAACAAAACTACCCAAGCGACAGCGTGGAGCAAATCACGCGCGATCTATACGAATGGATGGACGGCGTACTAAACAAAAACTGGTGCTTGGAATTGCCGCAAGACCTAGAGCGTTACAGAAAACGCCTTGATGCTTTGGGGGTGCAGCTATGAGCAATCCCGTTTCCCACCCTTCCCACTACACAGGCGGCGGCATCGAGTGCAAAGAAGCCATGAAAGCCGCGTTTGGCGGCGCTAACGGCTTGACAGCAATGGCGTTCTACTGGTGGGGCTGCGCATTCAAGTACCTATGGCGCTGGCGCTACAAGAACGGCAAGCAGGACTTGGAGAAATGCAAGCAGTGCATTGATTTTCTGATTGAGGAAATCGAACCGAAAACCACCACGGAAACCAGAGGTTTTAACCATGAGTAACGACCGTGAAAAGATCATCGAGCGCATCAAAAAGCTTATGGCGGCGGCAGAGGATAGGGGCGCTACCGAGCATGAAGCAGCGGCGGCAGCGCTTGCGGCTCAACGTCTGATTGTTCAATACGATGTTGAGCAATGGGAGATTCACGCCGTAACCGAAGAACCCATTGAAGAGGTTTACACAAACCATGCGCCGCGCCGGTGGCGTTGGCACCTTGCACGCGTCATAGCGCCCGCATTCCGTTGCAAATACCTTGAAACAACAAAGCGTGCTTGGCATAAGACCAAATGGCAAAACGACCATCTTATAACCTTCTACGGCTACAAGACAGATGCCACGGCAGCGGCAATGACCTTCAATACCTTATACAAGATTGGCAACCGCCTTGCGCGTCGGCACTCAAACGGCGCGGATTGCGGCACTTATAACGCCTATGTGTCTGGTTTCGTTGCCGGTATTGAGTCGGAACTTGTAAAGCAGACCGAAGCGCTAATGATCGTGGTACCGCCAAAGGTCAATGAGCGATACGAAGCCGAATATAGCGACCTTAAATGCGCAGACACCACGTTGAAGCTTGGTTGTGGGTGGGATGCGCAAAACGCTGAAATGCAAGGCTACCAAGACGGCAAAGAAGCCGTGAGGTCACACCGCTTTGAAGAGCCTGAAACCGAGTACGTGACAGATGCCCCGGCTTTGATGGGGGCATAAAACATGATGGAAAACCAAGACAAAAACCAATGGTTTATAGCGTCGGTGTCATGGGGCAAAGACAGCTTGGCGATGCTTCACTTGCTGCTAGACGAAAAGGACGAACCAGCGCTAAACGAAGTGGTTTTCTTCGATACCGGCATGGAGTTTGACGCGATCTACAACGAACGTGACCGTATCTTGCCGCTGCTTGCTGCAATGGGCATTGAGTACACAGAATTGAAGCCCAAAGAACCGTTCTTGCATAAAATGTTCGTTCATCCGGTCAAGTCACGCGAGACAGGCAAAATACACAAGTACGGCTATGGGTGGTGCGGCGGCGCGTGCCGGTGGGGTACAACCGAGAAAACAGCCGCGTTAGACAGATACGCAGAAGCTAAAAACGCCATTGTCTACGTTGGAATTGCTGCCGATGAAGAAAAGCGCTTTGCCAAGCAGCACAAGCCCTATAAGCGCTTTCCGCTTGCAGATTGGGGCTATACCGAAGCGGATTGCCTAGCCTACTGCAAGGCATACGGTGCCACATGGGAGCAAGACGGCGTTTGCCTATATGACGTGCTAGACCGTGTTTCATGTTGGTGCTGCCGCAACAAGAACCAACGCGAGTTGCGGGCTATTCACGATCACTTGCCGCGCTATTGGCAACAGTTACTTGCGCTTGAAAGCCGCTTGGGAACCATGAAGAGCAAGCCGCTGTCAGAAATTGCGGGTGCATAGCCATGACAGCTTGCAAGGTCAAATGGAGCAAGGCGCGTGAAGTCTGGTACACGCGCCCATATCTGGGGCAAACGCCCGCCGGTAAGAAGATTCAGCCCTATAAGGAGTTTCCGACGGCCAAGACCGAGGATGAAGCGCAGGAATTGGCGAATATCTGGGCTGAGAACCTGACCGCTGACGGACGCGTGCGAAGCGCCTTGCTTGCCGACCTTCTGGACGATTACATAGCCATGCGCCGCCGCAAGGGTGCAAGCCCGAACAGCATACGAAGCTATAAGACCTTCACCGGCTATGTTCGCAAGTTCCTGCCGACTGCTAACGCACGAGACATGCGCGTGCTTGACTTCAACAACTTTGAAGATCGTTTGTTGCTGCCGAAGGAGAAGCGCGGGCAAGGCTTGTCGCGCAACACCGTGCGCAACGTCCATGATTTCATACGCGGTGCTTACAAGTTTTTTGTTAAAGCTGGGATATGCGACGTAAACCCGATGTATGACGTTGACAAGCCCGTGCTAGAGCAGCACGAAGCCCAAGCGCTCAATGTCGGCGATTTCCGCAAACTGGACGTGCAGTTAAAACCACTACTAAAACCAGAGGTTTTGAACAAGCGAACATGGCGCAAGGCGCTTAACGCATTCGCCGCTTGGCTGTCACTTAGAACCGGCATGAGAGTTGGCGAGATATGCGCCGTCAGACCGGGCGAGGTTTTCAGGGCTGCAAAGTATATCCACGTTGGCGGTACGGTCATTGAAGAACCGGGAATGAAGCCATACAGGCGCGACGTTACCAAAGGCCGCAAGTGCCGCAATATCGGCATCACGGATAGCGACATTGCCACCATTGATGCGTTTCTGGAACTTCGCAAGCGGTTTTGCGGCGATCTACCGAGCAATGCGCCGATTATCACGGTTGATGGAAGCTATTTGCGGCCTAACAGTGTTTCACGCGCTTTCACCAACTTTGCGGGAAAGGTGGAAATGCCTACGGGCTTCGTTTTCCATGACTTGCGCCACACGCACGCAACGTGGCTTCTGACCCACGGCGTAGATCTGAAAACGGTTTCAGAGCGACTAGGGCACGCCGACGAAGCAACAACGCTTCGTATCTATGCGCATGTCCTGCCGGGGCGCGATGCATACGCCGCAAGCGTCTTTGAGCAAGCGGCAGCAGAAGCCACGGCATCACTTGAAGAGGTGTTGCAATGAAGTTGCAATGGCACATTTTGAGGGCACACCGCGCACCACCTTAAACGTGCAGGTGCGCAACCAAAAACACGAACCGATGAAACAGCTAGTGACTGATAAGAAGTAATTATCAGACACACGTAAAGAAAAGGGGTTAAACGATGATTCCCGAAATGACGGCAGAGCAAAGGAAAGCAAATCTTGAAAAGGCAATGAAGCTGCGCAAGGAACGCGCCGAATTGCGCAGACAGCTTGCAGTCGGCGTGCTTGACGTGTGCGACCTAATAGACTTGGCAGAGCGCGGAGACAAGGCGGCATCTGGAATGCGCGTGAAACAGATGATCAGCGCCATGCCGGGGTACGGTTTCCGCAAGACGCAGGAACTCATGCGCGAACTGCATATAGCAGAGAGCCGGCGCGTTGGCGGGCTTGGCGTGAAGCAAGCCCAATCGCTCATTGCGAAGCTGGACGGTGAAAAATGAGCCTTAACACCTGCACCATATCCGGCAACCTCGGAAAGGCCGCCGAACTTCGCTATACCGGCACCGGGCTTGCCGTGGTCACGTTCTCGGTGGCCGTTAACGAGCGGAAGCGCCAGCAAGACGGAAGCTATCAAGACGAAGCGAATTGGTTTGATTGCACGATGTTCGGCAAACGAGCCGAAGCCCTGCAACCGTATCTGGGCAAGGGCACCAAGCTTGCGCTGGTCGGGCACCTTCACAAGTCAACCTATGAGCGCGACGGCCAGCAGAGGAGCCGCGTTGAAATCATCGTTGACGAAGTGGAGTTGATGAACACGCGCCGCGAATCGCAGGGAACCGCGCAGCCGCAAGCCATGGACGCCGCCAGCGTCTATGACAGAGACATACCGTTTTAGGAGCAGCAACCATGATTGGACGACAGATGAAAGTTCGCATTTCCGACGGCGTTGAGTTGCCGCGATATGCGCATGATGGCGACGCGGGGCTAGACTTGAGAATCAGGCGCGATGTTACGCTAGAGCCGGGGCAGCGCTGCAACGTGGGAACCGGCATTGCGGTGGAGATTCCGAAAGGATGCGTTGGCTTGGTTTTCCCGCGCAGCGGGCTTGCTACCAAGTACGGCATCACGCTTTCAAACGGCGTGGGCGTGATTGATAGCGGCTACCGTGGCGAGATTGGCGCAAGCCTGATTAACGCGTCTGACGAAACCGTGACGCTGGACGGCGGCACGCGCGTTTGTCAACTTGTGGTCATGCCTTACGTGCCGTGTGATCTAGTGCCCGTGGACGAACTAAGCGAAACCGAGCGCGGGGCTTGCGGCTTCGGCAGCACGGGAATTGCGTAGGTGTCGGCCATGAGAGCGCAAGAATACTTTGAACAGGTGCGTTCTGCCGTGTTGGAGATTGGGCGCTCAAAAGAAATGTTGGCACGCATGATGGAAGCCGAGGGCGCGAAGGTTCAGCGCTACGGCGAGCAGCAGGGCAAAGGCAACAGCGATGCAATGGACAGAGTGAACCGGCGCATTGAGTTTGAGCAGAGGCTACAACGCAGAATCAACGAAGCATCGGACATGCTGGACGAAGCAACCGCGCTGCTTTACGGCGAGGATGACCACGGCGGGTTAGCGAAGCTAAAGGGCAATAGATATGCCGACGTGCTTTGCATGGCCTATTGCCAAGCTATGCAATGGCATGAGGTTGCCGAGGTCATGCGCTGTTCGCAGCAATGGTGCCGCGAACTTTCAAGGGCTGGTTTCAAGTACATTGACGAAGTGGGCTTTGCGAGAATAAAGACCGCTTGAAAAACTTTTACTTGCGTCCACTTTCCTACTTCTGCTAAAGTTCGCTACAGTGGTCAGAACTATGCAAAGCGTCACGGACTTAGAGCCGTGGCGCTTTTCTTTTGCGGGGGGGGGGGGAGCGCATGGCAAAGCCGTTCAGTGATGCGTTCTACCATTCCAAAGATTGGGAGCGTGCCCGCGAAGATGCGTTGAAGCGCGATAGCTACTTGTGCCAACGCTGCTTGAAGGGTGGAGAGATCACACCCGCAACGATGGTTCACCACATAACCGAACTGACGCCGGCGAACATTACCGACCCGGACATAGCTTGCGGCCTTGATAACCTGGTCAGCCTTTGCGACCTGTGCCACAAGAAAACGCACGGGTGGGCGCGTGCCGGTGCGACGCGTCAAGGGCTTGCGTTTGATGCCGACGGCAACTTGATTCGCCTTGCGGAATGAACCGCGCGACGAGAAACGCAAACCGAAGAAAAAACCAGCGCAAACAAAACAGCAGGTCAGGGCGGCGGGAAATCCCCCCGGTTCTGATTCTGCGCCGAAACCCTAGGGCACCAATGCCGGGAGGTAATTTCTTGCGCGTGACGGATTTTCGAAAGGGGGTGGTCTTGCGGTGACGGCAAAAGTATGCAATACTTCGAAAGTTTCGCCCGCAGCCGCGGGGAATAGCCCGCCGAAGCGGCGAGTTGCCAAGGAGAAGCGCGTAGAGAGCGAGCTTCGAAAGCTGCGCGAGATCACCAAGGGCGCTATCCCCGACGAGAAGCGAAAAACCGTCATGCCGCTGCTTGCGAACCTCGCTTTTCTGAAGGTCAAGCTTGACGATGCCCGCGCCGATCTGCTCTACGAAGATATCTTCACAGAGTATGACAACGGCGGCGGGCAAACCGGGCTGCGCGAGCACCCCGGATTCAGCGCATACAACAAGCTGTTCACTACGTTTTCGCGCGGCGTGAAGCAGCTTACCGACATGATGCCGAACGGCACCGCCGCTGCCGACGCGCTCATTGACTTCATCAATGAAACGCGGTACGGCTAGGGCGAAGTCTAAGGGCGGCTCGTGCGAGCGCGCGATACGCGAATACTTCGGCGGCATACTGAGCGGCGAGATCATAGCGTGCGAGAAGATGAAGCAGGTTGCCGCTCATGTCCTGCGCGACATGGACAACACCGACCCGCTCTATCCGTACCACTACCGCGAAGAGTTCGCGCAGAAGCACGTTCGGTTCATCGAAAGCTTCTGCCGCCTACCGTCCGGGCGCTTAGGGCACGATTTCAAGCTAGAGCTTTTCCAACGCGCCATTCTGTCGGTTGTCTTCGGCTTCGTTGATGCCGAGGGCGTGCGGCAATACCGCGAAGTGCTCTGGATTATGGGGCGCAAGAACGGAAAGACCGCGCTTGCGTCTGCGATAGAGCTTGACTTGCTCGTGAACGACGATGAGGGCGCGCCGGAGGTATACAACGTCGCCACCGCCCACGATCAGGCGGCAAAGGGATTCAACAACGCGTGGCGTATGGTGCTCACAAGCCCCGCGCTGGCGAAGCACATAAGAAAGCGCGTGTCAGACCTTTACTGCGATCTGAACATGGGCACCATCAAGGCGCTGAGCGCCAACACGAACCACCTAGACGGTCTGGACATTTCCGGCGCTATCGTGGACGAGCTGGCCGCGATGAAGAACCGAGACCTTTACGACCTGACGATGCAGGGAACGTCTGCGCGCCGCCAGCCGCTCGTGTTGGAGATCACGACTAACGGTTTCGTGCGAAACAGCATCTTCGATGCGCAATACGAGTACGCGACCAAATGGCTTGACGGCAAGGCGACCGGCGAGAAGGCAGAGCGCTTCATCGCGTTCATCTTCGAGCTTGACGAGCGCGAGGAATGGGAAGACGAAAGCGCTTGGATTAAGGCGAACCCCGGCCTTGGCACGATCAAATCGCTTTCGGCTCTTCGACAGAACGTTTCCAAGGCTAAGGATGATGCGACATACCTTCCCACGCTGCTTGTTAAGGATTTCAACCTCATTGAAAACCAGTCTCAGGCTTGGCTTACGTGGTCTGAGATTCACAACGAAGCCACTTTCGACCCCGGCGACGGAACGTTTACGTATGCCGTGCTCGGCGTTGACGCGGCGGACACGACCGACCTTACCGCCGCTTGCCTTCTCATGCAGCGGCCTAACGATCCGAACTTCTACGCGCTGCACATGGCGTGGATTCCGCTTCGCGCGTTGGAGCAAGCGGAGAAGGAGGGGCGGCGCGGGGGGCGCGACGGCGTGCCCTACGACGCGTGGATTGCGCGCGGGCTTATGCGGACGTGCGAAACGCCCATCATGGACAAGCGCGACGTTCTGGATTGGGTGGCCGAGGTTCAGGACAAGTACGGCATCTATGCCGTCTCTTGCGGCTACGACCCGTGGCACATGCGCGACGTGCCGACCGTGGAAGCATACGAAGACTATTTCGGCGCTGACAACCTGCAAAAGGTCATTCAGGGCGCGCAAACGCTGTCAATGCCGATGAAGGAGCTTCGGGCGCTCTACAAGGAAGGGCGCATCGTGGACAACGCCAACCCGATTGCCGAATGGTGCCGCTCGAACGTCGCCATTCGAACCGACGTGAACGGAAACATTCAGCCGGACAAGAAGAACCAAGACCCGCGCAACCGCATAGACGCGTGGGCTGCTGAGTGCGACGCGTTCATTGCGATGAAGAACATTGCGGACGATTACCGCGCGATGATAGGAGGTTAGAGTTGAGCAGATCACAACCGTTTTTGCGCTCGCTCTTCGATGCGGTGTTCCACCGTCCGCAGATGCAAGCGGTAAACGGCTATTTCTCCACGTTCACGGCATATGCCCCGTCGTTCACGACATGGCAGGGCGGGCTTTACGAAGCAGAGCTTACGCGTAGCATCATCGAGAGCGGCGCAGATCACGCAAGCAAGCTGAAGCCGGAGGTTTCCGGCTCTGCTCAGCCTGTCGCCGCGCGCGCTCTCAGGCAGCAGCCTAACCCGTGGATGACCACGCCGCAGTTCATAAAGCGCATTTGGACGATTCTTCAGGTCAACGACACGGCGCTTATCGTGCCCATCGACGCTGGCGACGGACTTACGATCACCGGGTACTATCCCGTGCTGCCGAGCCAGTGCGAAGCATACGACGTTGACGGCGAGCTTTGGCTAATGCTCACGTTCCCGACCGGCGACAGCGTGCTTGTCGAGTGGTCGCGCGTCGGCGTGATGACGCGCCACCAGTACCAAAGCGATTTGTTCGGCGACGGCACGAACGTTCTTCAGCCGACGTTGGAGCTTATGCACGCTCAGAACGAAGCAGAGCAAGCGGCTATCAATCAGGGCGCGGCAATTCGCTTTATCGGCAAGCTGAGCCAGAACCGAAACGAAGGCGACCAAGAGCGGGCGCGCAAGGCGTTCAACGCTCAGCTTTCCGCCGACAACGCGGGAGGAATCGCGGTATACGACAAGCTGTTTTCGGACGTTGAGCAGATCACGCCGACAAGCTACACGGTCGATGCGGCGCAGATGGAGCGAATAGAGAAGAGCGCTTACCGCTTCTTCGGCTCCAATGAGGATATCGTCACGAACTACGCGGACGAAGACACCTTCAACAGCTACTACGAAGGACGCATCGAGCCGTTCGCTGTTCAGCTCGGGTTCGTTATCACCTCCATGACGTACACGTCGAACGAGATAGCGCACGGAAACTCAATCATGTTCAGCGCGAACCGACTAGAGTTCGCCAGCAACACGACGAAGCTTAACGTCTCGGTCGCGCTGTTCGACCGTGGAATCTGGTGCGGCAATCAGGTTGCCGATGTTTTCCAATCGGCGCACTACGACGGCGGAGAGCGGCACGTCATACGCGGCGAGTACATCGACCTTGCGCTCATCAGCGAGCACACGGCGGAACAGGCGGCGCAGGCCGCAGAGACGAACGCAAACATAGCCGCTATCGACGCGAGCAGCGGCGTTGGAACCAGCAAGGAGGTAGACGATGCCAGCGAAACCGAGTGAGCGGCAATACCGTTCCCTTGCCGTGCCGCTCAACGTGCGGACGGCTGACGGAAGCGCGAACAAGCGCTTTGACACCGATTACTACGTCGAGGGCTACGCATCGACATTCAACGACCCATACGTGCTTTTCACCGACTGGGACGGCAACGAGTATCGCGAGATCATCGACCCCGGCGCTTTCGACGGCGCGGACATGAGCGACGTTATCATGCAGTACGACCATACGGGCAAGGTGCTTGCGCGCATGAGCAACAACACGCTCATTGTCGAGCCTGACAAGCACGGGCTTTTCATCGCGGCAGACCTTAGCGGATCTCAAGCCGCGCGCGACCTTTACGAAGAGATTACTAACGGCCTTATTACGCGCATGTCGTGGGCTTTCAGCGTGGGCGCGGACGAATACGACCGGGACACGCACACCACGACCATTACGCGCGTCAAAAAGGTTTTCGACGTGTCGGCGGTGAGCCTTCCGGCTGACCCCAATACGGAGATTTCAGCAAGAAACCTGCTCAACGGAGCGATTGAGCAGTCGCGCAAGGAGCTTGCGCGCCGTAAGAGTGCCCTTGCAATCGCGAGGGCGACGCTGGCAATCGCCAAGAGCAGAAAGGTTTAGGACAATGGACGAAATGACTATGGATGACCTGCTTAACGAGCTTCAGGGGCTTATCGACAAGTACAAGCCCGCCGATGACGGAACCGAGACTGAGCCGACCGAGCAGGACGCTGAGCGCATGAGCGCGCTTACCGCCGAGATCGAGAAGCGAAACGCATCCGCAGCGCAGCGCCGCGACAGCCACGCCGCGACCGTCGCCGCTGCGCGCGCCGCTATCGAGAACGGCAGCGCCCGCCGCGTCGATTCCGTGCCGCTGGGCACTTCCGCGAGCGCTCGCGGCGCTCTGCCGCAGGTGCGCGACACGACCGACTACAACGCCGCCGCCCGCCGCGCTTGGGTGAAGGACATTGCCCGCCGGAGCGGCGTGCAGCTCATCGAGGGCACCGATTTCACGCAGGTTGAGCGCGACGCTTACAACGCGCTTGTCGAGCGCCGCACCGCGTTCACGCATCTGACCAGCAACACCGATGCGGTTATCCCCGTCGAGCTTCAGACGCAGATTTTCACGCTGATTGACAACACGGCTGTTCTCTACGGCGATATCCACAAGGACAACTTCCCGCACCAGTTCGAGCTTATCCGTCATAAGAGCATCAAGGCTGGTGACGCTGCGAAGACCGATGAGGGGGCAGCGCCCGCCGATGAGGAGAAGAACGAGTTCGACACCATCACCCTTACGGGCGAGGAGATCAAGAAGACCGTCAAGATGAGCCGCAAGATGGCGGTTCAGTCTATCAGCGGCTTTGAGCAGTACATCGTCAACGAGACCGGCGCGCGCCTTGCCGTCGCCGCCAACGCGCGTGTCCACGCCAAGACTGTTGACGACCCGCTCGGCATGGATTCCGGCAACAAGATTAACTGCGCCACCGCTGGCACCCTGAAGAAGGCTGATATCACCAAGCTTCTGGGCATGCTCTACACCTACGGCAACCCCGCGCCGAAGGGCTGCATTATCTACGCCAACGGCAACACCATTTGGAACCACATTGCTATGGTCGAGGATGCCAACGGGCGCTCTTACTTCGTGGACGAGAAGACCGAAGACCCCGCCGTTGAGGGTCATATCTTCGGCAAGCTCGTTAAGCGCGACGATTCTATGGCCGATGGCATCATCAAGGCGGGCTATCCCGACCTGTTCCGTGGAAACATCTTCGACGGCGTGGACGTTACGCCCTACGTCGAGCCGGGTACTCAGAAGCGCTGCTTTGACGGATACCTGCTCTTCGACGGCGGGCTTGTCGTGCCTAAGTCTTTTGGCCAGCTCACCATCGCCACCGCCGTTAAGGCTTAGGAGGTGCCGCATGGCAGAGAAGCCGAAGCTGCTTGACGCGTGCCGCGAAGCGCTGAGGATTCCCGCCGACTGCACCGACTTTGACGCTGAGATCGAAGACCTCATCGAAGCCGCCCGCGCCGCGATGCGCGCGGGCGGCGTTGCCGATGCCGTAGCCGCCGACGATTCGAACAGCACGGTTCGGCTCGCGGTGAAGGTCTACTGCAAGGCGAACTTCGGCATGGACAACCCCGATGCCGACCGCCTTACTCAGAGCTTCGACGATCTGCTAACCATGATGCGCGGCAGCTCGGAGTTCGGGGGCGTGAAATGAGCATGTGGGCTGGCACGTGCCAGCTCATCGCTAAGACCGTCCAGAAGGACGAATACGGCGTGCAGCAGACGGAGGAAACAAAGCGCAAGGTGTTCTGCAACGTCTTCTCTATGGGCGATGCCGCCTACTACGCCGCCGCTGCCGCTGGCGTACACCCCGAAGCCGTATTGCAGATTCGCAAGAGCGCATACGAAGGTGAGCGGCTAGTCGAGTTCGACGGCGCGCGGCTCACGGTCGCGCGCGTTGACAGGTCAAGCCCCGACTTCGTGCGCCTGACGCTCGCTGAGGTGGTGGGCGACCGTGGCTGAGCAGAGCATCGAGCGGTTCATAAGCAGCTGCATGAAAGAGTGCGTGGAAGACAACGTTTCCGCGCTCGCTGAGAACGCGGGCGAAGCCGGAAGGCGCGCCGTAAAGCTGTTGAAGCAAGAAAGCAAGGTGCGCACCGGTGCTTACAAGAAGGGCTGGAAGGCCGATGTTAAGACCGATGAGACGGGCACCGAATGCACCGTGCACAACCGGCGATACCAGCTAACGCACCTGTTGGAGAACGGCCACCAGATCACGAACCAGACTGGCGAGGATTACGGCACCGTTCCCGGCGACGGCGTTATCAGGAAGGTTGCAGACCAAGTGGCGCGAGAGTTCGCGGAGATGGGGGGCGACGGACGATGATTGAGCTAAAGGCGCTCTGCGGCGTTCTCGATTCGCTCGGCATCCCGTGGGCTAACCAGCGCTTCGCTGACGGTGAGGAACCGGCACCGCCCTTCATCTGCCTTGTCGCGGGCTACAACGAAGCGGCCTACGCGGACAACGGCACCTACCTTTCGTGGATGCCCTACGATATCGCGCTCTACACGCGGCACCGCGACTACGCGACCGAGAAACGCATACGCGATGCGCTCGAAGCCGCAGAGTGCTCGTTCACGCTGAGCATCACGAACATTGATTCAGAAGAGCTTACCGAAGCGGCGTTCACCGTGAACGTCGCCGAGAGTTAGGAGAAAACAAATGGCACGAAACGGATTCTTCGGCGTGAAGAACTCGCATTTCGCGATCTGCACCGACGAAGACGCGCTTACCTACGAAGACCCCGTGCACGTCGCGGGCACCGTCGCTATCAGCATGGAGCCTACAGTTGAGACGGCAACGAGCTACGCCGACAACGAACCGTGGCTTGACAAGCAGCAGGACAACGGCGGCTCTGGAACCATGAGCTTCTACGACACCGAGAGCACCGCCGCGCTGCGGCAGCTCATCGCAGACCTCGTGGGCTACGAAATCGCGCAGGACGGGCGAACCATCCTTAGCGCCGACCGCACGCCTAAGAAGTTCGCGTTCATGTGCGAGCAGCCGGGGCACGTGCTCGGTCGCCGCCGATGCCTTCTCATGTGCCAGCTCTCGAAGCCGACGCAGGAGCTTAACACCGTTCAGGACACGCCAGAGATCACGCAGCTTGACTATCCGTTCACATGGCGACCCGTCACCATTCCCGCAACCGACATTCGCACGAGCGGTTACGACAGCTTTACCGAGCTTGCCGACTATGCAACGTTCTTCGATGCGGTGAACATCGGGCTTGCGCACAAGACTGAGCCGACGGCCTAGGAGGTGGCGAATGCTTATCAAGGTTGGCGAAAAGAGCTACGAAGCGACCTTCAACGCGTTCACGCCGATCGCCTATTCTCGATGCTTCAATGAGGTTGTCGAGGGCGGAAGGAAGCGCCCGAAGGACATTGCGGATGCGGTTTCTAAGATCGCCGGTTCTCTCATGACTAGCGACGTGCCCGCTATCGTCCCGCTGCTCGAAATCTTCTACGCGTGCATCAAGACCGCAACGCCGAAGTTCGATACCGGATTCGATGAGTGGGTTTCTTCTTTCCCATCGGACGCGTACAACTTGGAGCGCAAGGACGGTTGGGCTTCCGACGTGATGCGAATTGTCGAGGACAACTTTTTTCCTTCGGCGAAAGAGGACGTGGAAGCCGCGCCCGCCGAAGAGGAAAGCGCCGCCGCTGACAAGCGAGCTTAGCGACGCGTGCGACGCGCGATACATCTACAACTGCCAGCAATGCGGCCTGACGCTATCAGACCTTCAGATGATGAGCTACCGGCAGGTTCAAGACCTTCTGGAACTCAACGCGTTCTACGCCGACGCTGCGGAGCACTACGACGAGGACGAGAAGGCGCGCAAGGCAGAAGCCGCGTTCTGGTCATGACGTGAAGTGAGTTCTTGACGGCAGCGCACCCGCGAGGGCGCGTTGCTTCAAGCACTCATGGGACTTTGACAACCGAAGAGGGGTGATTACGTGGCGGTCACTTACAAGGGGCTTGTTATCAAGTTCGGCGGCGACACGACCGAGCTTCAAAGCGCCCTGAAGAAGGTTCAGCAGGCATCGCGCGACACCCAAAGCGATTTGCGCGATATCAACAAGGCGCTGAAGTTCGACCCCGGAAACACCGAGCTGCTAGAGCAGAAGGTAAAGGCGCTCAACTCTGCCTACGGCGAGACGAAGCAGAAGCTTGATGCTTACAAGCAAGCGCTCGCGCAGTTGGAGAGCAAGAAGCAGAGCGGCGCGCAGCTCACGGCTCAGGAGGAACGGCAGTACGACAGCCTGAAGCGCGCGATCATGCAGTGCGAGCGCCAGCTTGACAGCTACGGCAGCGAGCTTGCGGACACGGCGCGCGAAGCGGACGCATCGCGCACGGCGCTTTACAAGGTTGGTCAGACCATCGAGGACAACGCCGACAAGCTTTCAAACGCCGGGTCTAAGATTTCAAGCGCGGGAACGGCATTGTCTGGCGGCATCATCGGTGCGGCTGGCGCGCTTACCGGCCTTGCATCGAGCCAAGAGGAAGCGATACAGCAGAGCGGGCAGCTCGAAACGGCATGGGTGAGCGCTGGCGGCACCGCCGAGCAAGCATCTTCGACCTATGCGAGCTTCTACCGCATCCTTGGCGATTCTTCATCTGCCACGGAAGCGAGCCAGAACCTAGCGCGCCTGACAACCAACGAGCAGGAATTGCAGCAGTGGACGGACATTGCCGCTGGCGCTTACGCGACATTCGGCGACGCTCTGCCGCTTCAGAACTTGGCAGAAGCAGCGCAGGAGACGGCGCACACGGGCACCGTCACTGGCGGTCTTGCCGACGCTCTCAACTGGTCTACGGCATCAGCCGAGCAGTGGAGCGCCGCGCTGTCCGGTCACTCTTCGGCTCAGGCCGCCTTCAATCAGGCGGTCGCCGAGGGTCAGACAAAAGAAGACGCTTTTAACGCTGCTCTTGCCGCGTGCGGAAGCGAGCAGGAGCGGTCGCAGCTCATCACCGAGACGCTTACCGGGCTTTACGCGGACGCGGGACGGCAGTACCAAGAGACGAACAAAGACCTTCTCGCTTCGCGCGACGCGCAGAACGAGATGAACCAGAGCATGCAGGAACTCGGCGAAGCGGCAATGCCAGTCAAGACCGCCGTAACCGAGATCGGGACGAGCCTTCTTAACACGCTCGCGCCCGCGCTCGAATCCGTAACGGGCTGGTACAAGAACCTAACGCCAGAGCAGCAGACGCTTGTTAATAACCTCGCGCTCGGCGCGGTCGCCTTCGGCGGCGTGACAACCGCCATTGGTAAGACGATGGAGGCCGCAGAGGGCGTGGGAAGCGCCTTCAAGACCGCTGGCGAGCTTTGGGGCGGCGCTAAGAAGCTCATGGGTGACACGGGCTTTCTAAGCAAGATCGGAACCGGCTTCTCTAACATCGTCACCAAGGCGGGCGGTCTGGGAAGCATGCTCACCGGCACGCTTTCTAGCGGCTGGACGGGCTTTACCGGGCTTATCGCCGCTCACCCTATCGGCCTTGGCGTTGCCGCCGTGTCCGCCGCCGTCGCTGGCCTTACGTGGTTCTTCACGCAGACCGAGACGGGCAAGCAGATGTGGTCTGACTTCACCGGCTGGATTTCTGAGAAGTGGCAAGCCGTGCAGGATTTCTTCGCTGGCGTGCCTGAGTTCTGGGGCGGAATCTGGGAGCAGGTCAGCACCGGCGTTTCGGATTTCTGCACCGGCGTTGGCGAGAAGTGGGAGCAGCTGAAGCAGGGCGCTTCCGACACTTGGGAGAACATCAAAACCGGCGCTTCGAACGCTTGGAACGATCTTAAAACCAACGTCGGGAACCTCGCACAGGGCGCGGTCGATACCGTGTCTAGCTGGTGGAACAATCTAACCGGCAACACCGATTCGGCCTTCGGGCAAATCGCTTCCACGGTTCAGAACGACATGAACACCGCGAAGACCGTTGGCAGCTCGGCGGCTGGCGCTCTGCAAGCCGCAATGAACGGCGACTGGGAGACTGCGAAGAGCAAAGCGGCAAACGCCTTCAACGCGATTAAAGACAACATCGGCTCGAAACTTGACGCTGCCGAGAGCACGGCGGTTAGCATCGCAGACCGAATCGGCGACAAGCTGGGATTCCCCGGCCTTGGCTCGAAGGTGCAAGGCGTGTTCAACAGCATTCGGGGCTTCATAGAGAACCCTATCGAAAGCGCATGGAACGCGATTTCGAGCATTCCGCAGAAGATCATGAACGCCTTCGGCGGAATCAAGATAAGCATTCCGAAGCCAAAGCTTCCGCACTTCAACGTGAGCTGGAACGAGTTCGGCCCGATTTCACTACCGAGCGTGAGCATCAGTTGGTACGCGCGCGGCGGCTACTTCGATGAGCCTTCAATCGTCGGCGTTGGCGAAGCGGGCGGCGAGTTCATCGCGCCTGAGAAGCAGTTGCAAGGCTTCATCGAAACATCGGTAAACCGCGCCTTCTCGCGATTTGCCGACGCGCCGAGCCAGCCCGTTAACGTCGCCGTGACGGTTTACGCCACGGTCGCCGACGGCGTGGACGCATACGAGACAGGCCAGCAGATCGGCGCTGGCATCGCAAGCAAGCTGAAGCAAAGGGGGGTGCCAGTTGCAACTTAGACGGACTAGGAACCAGCACGACCGAATCATCTTTAACGGCACCGACCTATCGAAGCTGGTTTACTGCAAGGTGCGCCGCCCCATCATGGCGACCGTCAACGCGACGTTCGAGAGCGTGCCGGGGCGGCATGGCGAGGTCTTCAAGAGTGCCTACCGTGGCGGCTACGACCTTCCCGTTGAGATTTGGCTTAGGACTGAAGACCGCCGCGAGGTCGCGGAGATGCGGCACAAGCTCGCGGCGGCTCTCTGGACTGACGAACCCGCGCCGCTCTACCTTCCCGATGACCCGACGCGCTACCTGCTCGCAATCGTGAGCGGCAGCACCGACCTAGACGAGATCACGGACGATTGCCCGACAACCACCGTGACTTTCCATATCGGCGACCCCGACTATTACGGACAGAAGCGCCGCATGGAGGTTTCGGCTGGCAACGTCTACGTCAACGCTGGCGGCAACCGCCCCGCTCACCTGCAAGTTACGGCGAAGCCCTCCGCTGGCAGCACGTGGCGGATTACGAACGTCGATACCGGCGAGTTCGTGGCTGTCAATACGCCGCTCACGTCTTCGAGCACCATACGTCTTGACATGGCGACCGAGCACGCGACGGTCAACAACCAGACCGCGCCGGTAACGATTGATTCGGATTACTTCGAAATCAACGGGCGGTGCCACCTGAACATCACCAGCGGTACGGCGGTACTAGAGTGGGTGGAACGATGGCTTTAATTAGACGTATAGGCTTCACCCGTTTCAGCCGTTGGGGCGACAATCTGGGGCGGCTCACGGTGAGCGCCGCAACGCACACCGACGCGCTGGACGGAACCGACGAGCTGGGCATCACGTGCGCCGAAGACCTCGTGAAGGGCGACCGCATAGTTTGGATTGACCTTCAGGGCACGTGTCACGAACACATCGTTGACACCATCGACAGGGTACACGACGATGACGGCGCGCCTGAGACGCAAGCCGTCTGCATCAACTCGGTGAACGAGACGTGGGATGACTGGCTGGACGATAAGCGGCCTTCCGGCAGCGTTGCGGTAGCCCTCGCGTCAATCCTCGCAGACACGCGCTGGGAGGTTGGCACGTGCGATCAGGGCGGCAGCGCTTCGCGCACCTTCTACCATGAGAGCGTGCGTGAGGGATTGGCCGGAATCATCGAGACGTGGGGCGGAGAGCTTGAAACGCTTATCGTCCACGACGGCGCGAGCATCGTTAGCCGCCGCGTGGGCGTGCGCGCCAAGCGCGGCAACCAGAGTAGCGCTAAGCGGTTCACGTGGACTAAAGACCTCGTTTCCGTTAAGCGCTCCGTTGCGAGCGACAACCCGAAAACGCGCGTCTACGGATACGGCAAGGGCGTTGAAACGGAGAGCGGCGGTTACGGTCGCCGTCTCACTTTCGGCGATATCAACGGCGGTAAAGACTACGTGGAGGACGCCGACGCTACAACCGTTTGGGGGCACCCTGACGGCGAGGGCGGCATTCTTCCCGCCGTCGCGTCATACGTCAACGAGCAGTGCGAGGACGCGGCGCAGCTCTTGCAGGAAACGAAAGACTACCTAGAGCAGGTGAAGGAGCCGAAAGTAACCTACACCGCTTCGGTCATCGACCTATACGCCTTCGGGCGCTCGTGGGAGGGCGTGGGCGTTGGCGATGACGTGGCGATCATCGACAAGGGCTTTTCTGCCGAGGGCGTGCGCCTTCATGGCCGCGTGTCTCAGATTGAGCGCGACTTGCTCACCGGCGACGCGACTGTGACGTTCGGCACGCTGACTGACACGATGGCCGACATGTGGCAGAGCGTCAACAGCGCCCTGAAGAGCAACAGCCAGCAAAACGCGCTCTACGACGCTGCGGCTGGCACATCGGTATCGTGGCTGATTCAGCTTCAGCAAGCGCTCAACGCTCAGTTCAACGCGGTTGGAACCTACCATGTCGAGACGTTCGAGCTGGGCGAGATTTGGAGCAACGTACCGCTGAACCCCGAAACGGGTTTGCCGGTCAAGGCGACCGCCGACATGTGGGCTATCAACGTCAACGGTCGCGGTCAGCGGTTGGCTGCTGGCCTTACGTCAGACGGTCAATGGGATTGGCGAACGTTCTTCACTGGCGGCATGGTTACTGCCGACGTTATCAACGCTGGAACCATGAAGGCTGACCGCGTGCGCGCCGGTCTGCTGACCGACGAGAAGGGAAACAACTTCTGGGACTTGACCAGCGGCGAGTTCTCGCTTTCCGCTGGCGCGAAACTTGGCGACACGAGCGTTGAAGACCTTTTCAGCGGTCTTGACGAACTCGATAAGACGATGGACGGCATAGCCGAAGACGGAATCATAACGGAAGCAGAGCACGCGGCGGTATCTAAGATTCTGCAAACCGTGGAAAAGGAGAGCGAAGACCTCGAAAGCGAGTACAACAGCCTATACAACAGTTCGTATCTCGATGCGCAGTTCAAGGCTGTTCTTCGGACGCAATACGAAGCGGTGTTCAGTGCTAACGGAACTCACGGGAAGTTGCTTCTGAGGATTCAGAACGTTCTTGACACCACGACCGCAGAAGATCTTTACGACGCTATGCAGCTCTACGAAATTGCTTACAGCGACTATGCCGCCAGCATCAAGACGTACAACTCTGCGGCGCGCCAAGCAAGCAACATGATTGAGCAGAAACAGGCGCAAGACAAGGTGGACGCGTTAGACGATTCACTCACGCAACGCGATGTTTTCAATCGCTTGACGAACAACGGCGCTACGCAGGGAATCTATCTCAGCGGGGGCAAAGTCTATATCAATGCCACCTACATTGAAACGGGCATCATCAGTGACAGATACGGTCGCAGCACGTGGAACCTCAACACCGGTTCGCTTACGACAAACTACATGACGGCAAACAATATCGACGCTAACGGTACGTTCGAATGCGGTTCTGCTTCAAACCTCATCCGTCTTACCAGTGGCGAGATTACAGGCTACGAAGACGGAACGCAGATCGGGACTATCGACTTCTCAGCGCACATGCGCGACGTTAGCACCGGGAAGCTAACGACCGGTCTTCAGTTGACGGGAAACCAGCATATACGAATCACCACGCCGCTTATTTCCGCCGCTGCATCTAGCAGCGAGAGCACCACGACAACGCATGCGATCACGAAAGAATGCACGCTGCATTACATCAGCAAGATTCAGGATGACGGCGACGGCACGATTACATGGTGGAACGTAACGCGAAGCATCGACTTTGTAGACGGCTTCTGCACGGTATGCAACTTCGACTAGGAGGAACGATGAGCAAGACCCTTTATCACATGCTGCACGACCCGATAGGCAACTGCGAAGCGATGGTGACCGAATACGACGAAGAGCTTATCAACCGCGCCGCGAGCAACGGAATGATTTTCATTGCAGTTGACGAAGACGGAAACCGAACCGTCGTGCAGCCGGAAGACGTGAAGGAGCCAATCAACGACGATCAGCCCTTCACGCTCGTTCAGCCCTTGTACGTCGATGACCGCATGAGGGCGGTTGTCGATGTGTTCGACGCTTTGGCCGCGAGCGTGCCAGCCGTCGCCGCGCGCGCGGACGTGCAGCCCGTGTCTAGCAAGGCGCGATCTGCTATGAGCTTCGCCGAAGCGCTCGAAGCCCTCCGCGCGCTTGCATACGGCACCGTCGAGGAAGGCGGCGAGTGATGAGCAACACACGGACGCTTGAACTCGATATCTCGAAGGAGGGCGCGGGAACCTGCATCAAGGTTGGTCAGGGCGACGATGGCGGAACCACCATCAAGGCGCTTATCTACGACAACGGCGATGAGTTCGCGCTTTCAGGTGCTACGGCATGGCTTGTCGTGCTGCTGCCTAACAAACGTAACTACTATCGCGGCCAATGCTCGGTGAGCGGAAACGCCGCCACGATCACGGTTGACGAATCGAAGCTTTGCAGCGTGTCCGGCTACACCGACGAAGCCTATTTCACGATCACGAAGAGCGGCAAGACCTATTCGACAGAGCGATTCGCAATAGAAATCCTGCGCAGCGCTCTTGACGGGCAGCAGCCCGCGCAGAACTGGGACGATGCCGTTCAAGACCTCATCGACCGTGGAGAGACGGCGGTAAAGAACGCCAACAGCGCGGCGAGCGCGGCGAACACCGCCGCTGGAAAGGCCAACACGGCGGCGAGCACCGCCAACAGCGCGGCGACGAACGCGAACAACGCGGCAGATGCCGCAAACACCGCCGCATCAGCCGCAAACACTGCGAAGCAGAACGCGGACGCTGCGACCACGACTGCGAACAACGCCGCATCAGCCGCAAACACTGCGAAGCAGAACGCCGACAAGGCGACCGCAAGCGCCAATGCCGCCGCGAGCGCGGCGAACACCGCTGCAGCGAGCGCGAAGGCCGCCGCTGCGACTGCAAACGGCGCAGCAGAGGATGCCACCGCCGCAGCACAGAACGCGCTTAATATCGCAAACGCTATCGCGGCTATCGAACCGCCGTCAGATGACGAGGTGCAAGAGCTGCGCGACGAGAACGCGACGCTTGCGACAGCCCTTGTCGAGCTTCAGGACGGCTACATAGTCCTTGGAGAAACGGCGTACATGCCCACAAACAGACGAAGCGCCCTATCCGGCGAGACGGTCACGGTTGCGCAAGCCACCATGAGCGGCGAGACGGCGACGCTCAACTAAGAAGGGAGACTATCAATGGCTGATTTGTCGAAGTTTTCTATCAATGGCACCGCGTACAACCTGAAGGACACTTCAGCGCAGAGCAAGGCCGATTCTGTCACGACCGCCGAGGAATACGACCGCCAGCACAACATCAACGCTTACGCGGGGCGCTCGCTCGCTTCGGTCTTCGCTAACGAGATCGGCAGCACCGACATTTACACGTGGCTTCGCAACCGCGCGCGAAACGCCAACTTCGCCGGTCTGCGCATCGGAGACTACATCGACGTTCCCGTTTCCGAGGGCGCTAACGTGCCAGCGCAGACGGTGCGCTACCGCATCGGCGCTATCGACCAGTATTACCAGTGCGGAGACACCGCGAAGGGGCATCATATCGTCATGGTGCCGAAAGCGCCCGTCACCGTGAAGGGCGACAAGGCATCCAACACGAGCTACCTTCAGTGGCGCGAGACAAACGACAACAACGGCACCGCCGAAGAGAAGCACCCTTACTTGTGCTCGAAGCTCCATGATTGGGAGATCAACGATTTCTTTCCCGCGCTGCCGTCCACGCTTCAGAGCGCCATTCTCGCGCAGCGCGTGCTTCTCGAAGAGCGCTATTCGTCTTCGGGCAAGCTCACCGAAGCGAGCGGTTGGAGCTGGGCGGACTTGGGCAAGATTTGGTCGCCCTCAGAGATGGAGGTTTACGGGTGCCCAGTATGGGGCAGCAAGGGCTACTCTGTCGGCTTCGATTCGCAGTTCCCCATCTTCACCGACACCGCAAGCCGCATCGCGGGCGGTCGCGTCCCTTGGTGGCTGCGGTCGGTCCTGGGCGGGTCTTCGTCTAGCGCGTGCGGTGTCAGCAGCTACGGCCATGCCGACACCAAGGCGCCGACGCA
>CALGZX010000104.1 GCA_937934165.1 uncultured Collinsella sp. | reverse complement strand
TGCAGCTTTCTTTTTAAAAAGAAAGCGCGTACCACTAAGGCGCGTACCACTAAGGAGCGTACCCCTAAAGCGCGTTCCCTCTAAAACGCGTTTACTAAATAAAAACCGCACGGCTTAACGCCGTGCGGAAAAATTATGCTGTAAGCAAATATTTATTATTCATAGAGAGAGCTGAGCTTAATAAGTCTGTCGTACTTTTCCTTAGCGCGTTCAGCAGCCTTATTAAAGAGTTCTTCTGCTCTTTCGGGGAATGCCTGAGCAAGTCGGCTGTAACGTGTTTCGCTCTTAATGAAGTCGATATAAGAAGCAGTCGGCTCCTTAGAATCGAGAGTGAAAGGATTCTTACCCTCTGCCTTAAGAGCAGGATTGTAACGGAACATCTGCCAGTAGCCAGCCTCAACGGCACGCTTCATTTCCGCCTGACAGTTGCCCATTCCGCCCTTGACGCCGTGCATCTCGCAGGGGGCATAGCCGATGACGATGGACGGACCGTGATAAGCTTCCGCTTCCGCAAGCGCTTTGATGGTCTGATTCATGTCGGCGCCCATAGCGATCTGCGCAACATAAACATAGCCATAGGACATTGCGATGTTGGCGAGGTCTTTCTTCTTGGTGGCCTTGCCGGCTGCCGCGAACTGCGCGACCTGACCGATTTGAGAGGCCTTGGAGGCCTGACCGCCGGTGTTGGAGTAGACCTCGGTGTCGAAGACGAAGACGTTGACGTTGTGGCCGGAAGCCAAGACGTGGTCCAGGCCACCGAAGCCGATGTCGTAGGCCCAGCCGTCGCCGCCGAAGATCCAGAAGGACTTCTTGGTGAGGTAAGCCTTGTCGGCGAGGATTGCCTTGGAAGCGTCGCAGCCGCACTTCTCGAGCTCGGCAACATAGGCAGCAGCAGCGGTCTTGGAGGCCTCGGCGTCGTTGACGGAGTCAACCCAAGCCTGGCCGGCAGCCTTGAGCTCATCGGACGGACCATCGGCAGCGATGATGTCCTGGGTAGCGGCGATCAGCTTGTGCTGGACGGCCTCATAACCGACGGCCATGCCCAGACCGTGCTCGGCATTGTCCTCGAACAGGGAGTTGTTCCACGCCGGGCCGTGACCGTCCTTGTCCTTGCAGTAAGGAGCGGTGGCAGCGGGGTTGCCCCAAATGGAGGAGCAGCCGGTGGCGTTGGAAATGAACATGCGGTCGCCGGCGACCTGGGTCACCAGACGTGCATAGGCGGTCTCGGCGCAGCCGGCGCAGGAGCCGGAGAACTCCAGGTAGGGCTGCTTAAACTGGCTGCCCTTGACGTTGGCCGCGATGAGCTCCTTCTTCTCGGAGACGTTCTCGACCATGTAGTCCCAAACGGGCTGCTGGTCCATCTCCTGCTCGGTGGGAACCATCTCGAGGGCGCCCTTGGGGCAAACCTTGACGCAGTTGGTGCAACCCATGCAGTCGAGCGGGGACACAGCCATGGTGAACTTCATGCCCTTGGCCTTGGGGCCCATGGCGTCGAGCGTGCGGGTAGCCTCGGGCGCGGCGGCAGCCTCGTCCTCGGTCATCGCGAACGGACGGATGGTGGCATGCGGACACACATAGGCGCACTGGTTGCACTGGATGCACTTGGTCTCGTCCCAGTGGGGAACGACCACGGCGACGCCGCGCTTCTCGTATGCGGAGGCGCCCAGCTCAAACTGGCCGTCGGCGCAATCGACGAAGGCGGAAACAGGCAGGCTGTCGCCGTCCATGCGATCGATGGGCTCGAGCAGGTTCTTGACCTGCTGGGCGATAGCGGACTTGGTCTCCTCGGAGAGCTCGACGGGAGCGGCATCCTCGGCGGTAGCCCAGTCGGCCGGAACCTCGAACTTACGGAAGGCGGTAGCGCCGGCATCGATGGCCTTGTGGTTGGCGTCGACGATAGCCTGGCCCTTCTTCATGTAGGACTTGGTAGCCGCGTCCTTCATGTACTGCAGGGCGTCCTCGGCGGGCAGGACCTTGGCCAGCGCGAAGAAGGCGGACTGGAGCACCGTGTTGGTGCGCTTGCCCATGCCGACCTTAGCGGCCAGGTCGATAGCGTCGATCAGGTAGACGTTGACGTTGTTATTCGCGATGTAGCGCTTGGCCACGGCGGGCATGTGCTCGGCGAACTCCTCGTCGCTCCACTGGCAGTTGACCAGGAAGGTGCCGCCCGGCTTGACGTCGCGGACCATCTTGAAGCCCTTAACGATGTAGCTGGGGTTATGGCAGGCGACAAAGTCGGCCTTGGTCACGTAGTACGGCGAGCGAATCGGGGAATCACCAAAGCGCAGGTGCGAGACGGTGACGCCGCCGGTCTTCTTGGAGTCGTACTGGAAGTAGGCCTGGACGTACTTGTCGGTGTGGTCGCCGATGATCTTGATGGAGTTCTTGTTCGCGCCGACGGTACCGTCGCCGCCGA
>CALGZX010000103.1 GCA_937934165.1 uncultured Collinsella sp. | reverse complement strand
GCCAATGGAGCCGCCTCAAGGCATACGCCAACGAGCGCGACATCCTGATCATCGGCGATCTGCCCATCTACGTCTCGCGCGACTCCGTCGAGATGTGGGCAAGCCCCGAGCTCTTTAAGATCGACGCCGCCGGCAATCCCGTGAGCGTCGCCGGCACACCGCCCGATCAGTTCTCCGCCACCGGCCAGTACTGGGGCAACCCCATCTACGACTGGGACGCCATGGAGTCCGACGGCTTTTCCTGGTGGGAGGGCCGCATTCGCGCCGCCCTCGACATGTACGACGTCATCCGCCTGGATCACTTCCGCGGCTTCGAGGCCTATTGGGAGGTGCCGTTCTCCTCGCCCGATTCGTCCTACGGTTCGTGGACGCAGGGGCCCGGCCTCAAGTTCTTCAAGACGCTCGAGAAAAAGCTCGGCACGCTGCCTATTATCGCCGAGGACCTGGGCTTCCTCACCCCCGGCGTCATCGATATGCGCGACACCTCGGGCTTCCCCGGCATGAAGATCCTGCAGTTTGCCTTTGAGGGCACCAACTCGTACTACCTGCCGCATAACTACATCGCCAACACCGTCGCCTATGTGGGCACCCACGACAACGAGACGGCGCGCGGTTGGTTTGAGGGAACGGCTACCCCGCGTCAGCGCGAGCAGGCAGCCCTGTACACCCATCAGCAGGCCGGGGATGACACCGGCCTTGAACATATCGCCGATGGAGGTGCCGGTGGCCACGCCGTAGATGACGAAGGGGATGGACGGAGGAATGATGACGCCGATGGTACCGGCTGCCGCCAGCGTGAGCGACACGTGCATCTACACCATGCAGGACCTGCTCAACTTGGGCAACGAGGCGCGCATCAACACCCCTGCCACGCTGGGCGGCAACTGGACCTGGCGCATGCTCGACGGCGCCATCACCCGCGAGCTCGAGCACAAACTCACCGACTGGACCGAGACCTACTTCCGCATCCCATCGGAAGCCGAAATCGAGCTTCCCCAATAGGAGCCACCGCGCCCGACCCCACCACACCGTGCGGACGCGCTTGCTTACCCGCGCGAGGCCACCCCAATCCCCTCGCGCGGGCTTCTTATGAATTGCAGACATGTAATCAACCCATCACAGGAGGAAACATGCCCCGTATCAATCTCGCAGAACTCGCCGAGCAGTCTTTTGGCATCTCGCTCGAGCAGCTCGATGACCGTCGCATTTACAAACTGCTCGTTAAGCTCGTGCAGGAGCGCTCAGCCGCCTGCCCGCTCAACAATGGCAAGAAAAAGCTCTATTACATCTCCGCCGAATTCTTGATCGGCAAGCTGCTCATCAACAACATGATCGACCTCGGTATCTATGGTGAGGTTAAGGACCAGCTCACCGCCGCGGGCCACGACCTCAATAAGATTGAGGAGTTTGAGGTCGAGCCGTCGCTCGGCAACGGCGGCCTGGGCCGCCTGGCCGCGTGCTTCCTGGATTCCATCGCCACGTTGGGCCTGACCGGCGACGGCGTGGGCCTCAACTACCACTACGGCTTGTTCCGTCAGCGCTTTGTCGACAATCAGCAAAAGGCCGTCCCCGACGAGTGGCTCGGCGAGCAGGATATCCTGATTGATGACGCCCGCTCCTACACTGTCGAGTTCGGCGACTTTGCCGTTACCTCCAAGCTCGTCAACATCGACGTGCCTGGCTACGGCCAACCCGCCAAGAATCGCCTGCGCCTGTTCGACCTGGCAAGCGTCGACGACGGCCTGGTTCCCGGCAGCTCCATCGACTTCGACAAGACCGAGATCGCCAAGAACCTCACCCTGTTCCTCTACCCCGACGATTCTGACGAGCAGGGCCGTCTGCTTCGCATCTACCAGGAATACTTCATGGTGAGCAACGCCGCCCAGCTCCTGATCGACGAGGCCATCGAGCGCGGCAGCAATCTGCACGATCTGGCCGACTATGCCGTGGTCCAGATTAACGACACGCACCCCACCATGGTCATCCCCGAGCTCATTCGCTTGCTTACCACCGAGCACGACATCGAGTTTGACGAGGCCGTGACCATCGTACGCTCCATGGTCGCCTACACCAACCACACGATTCTTGCCGAGGCGCTCGAGAAGTGGCCGCTCACCAGCCTGCAGAAGGTCTCCCCTGCCATCGCCGACATTATCGTCAAGCTCGATGAGATCGCAAAGGCCGAGCACGACGACCCGCGCGTCGCCATCATCGACGAATACGACACCGTCCACATGGCCCACATGGACATCCACTTTGGCTTCTCCA
>CALGZX010000102.1 GCA_937934165.1 uncultured Collinsella sp. | reverse complement strand
GAAGCCGAAGACGGCGCCAACACAAATGCGACAGCAGATACCGTAGAGGACAGCACCGCAACATCCACCGGCACCAGCGCAGCCAACACGGAAAGCACTGACGCCACCGCCGCCGCAACCGACACCCCCACCCCATCCCTCCGCGCGCAAACCAACCCCACACCCGAGGCCATCCCCGCCGCGTCACAAACCGGCTACGCCCACTCAGCAACGGCAACCCAAGACGGCGTCACCTTCACCGTCTCGTGGAACGACGCACCCGCGGGCACCGCGACGACCTTCCACGTAACCCAGACCAACGGCTCGTCCCAGGCCAAGGCGCGCATGGACGTGCCCACCTATTGGGACGGCGGCAGCCACGAAAGCGTCTGCGACCCGTCGCGCCAGGCATGGTCCAGCTACTACACCCTGGGCACCGCGGGCCACGACTTTACCTTTGACTTCACGGCATCGGGCACGTACCGTATCTACTTCTACTTTATGGACAACGACAGAAACGACCCCCAAAACGACAAGGGGATCTACTACCTGCGCACCACGGCGGAGGTAACCGTAAACGACGCCGCCCGCCCAAGCGTCACGCAGATCATCAACGACGCCGTGGACTTGTGCAGGCAACAGACAAACGGCTCGGAATACGACATGGCGCTGTGACTCCACGACTGGGCGCTCGACCAGCTGGAGTACGACCACAGCCTCAACTGGTGCTCGGCCGAAAGCGCCCTCACGCGCCACCAGGGCACCTGCGAGAGCTACCAGCGCATCTACTCCAAGCTCCTTGACGCCGCGGGCATCGCCAACGGCCGCATTACAGGCAACGGCCACACCTGGAACGCCGTGAAGATCGACGGCAAATGGTGCCAGATGGACCTAACCTGGGACGACACCAGCGACAACTGGTATGGAGACCTGGACCAGCGCCATCTGTACTTTGGCCTGACCGACGAGCTCATGGCAATCGCCCACTCCGACCACACGGCAAACTATCAGAAGGATGGCTACGCCTACCGCTCGACCGACCTATCTAACAATTACTTTGTGCGAAATGGCAAAGCCGATGAATGGGCCGAGAAGTATGCCGACCGCGTTCAGCAGCACCTGGATGCCAAAGAAGAGAGCTTTTCAATCGACGCCGACAACCAGTTGTTTCCGCCCAGCATCTCGGGGATTCAGAACGGGGTTGTTGCGTATGCGATGAATCAGAGGAGGTGGAAAGTCCAAGGCGCCAAGGTTGAGCTGGCCGCAACCTCCAATGTCGCTACTCTGCCGAACAGCACATTGACAGTAAAGTACGACTGCACTGCCAAATATCAAGCCGCTCAAGTAAAGCCAGTGCAGAGCGTCCCCGACGGCGAATACATGATCTGCAACAGAGGGCTGGGCACGGCGATGCTCGATATCTCAGGAGCCTCGAGGTCCAACGGCGCCAACGCCCAGCTATGGGAGGCCAACGGCTCGGGGGCCCAGCGGTTCATGATCTCCTACGACGAGTGCGCGGGCGCCTACGAGATCATGTGCGCGGCGTCGGGGCTAGCGCTCGACGTGGATTGCGCCGACTTCTCGAGCGGCGCCAACGTCCAGCAATACGCCAGAAATGGCAGCGCAGCGCAGAGGTGGCTGATCACGCAGCGCGGCGACGCCGCTTACACGATCGCGTCCGCGGGCGGCCCCGGCCTGGTCCTCGACGCAAAGTGGGGATCGACCTCGAACGGCACGAACGTCCAGCTGTACGAGTCGAACGGCTCGGCAGCGCAAAGCTGGAGGCTGGCAGCAACTGGCAGAAACCCATTGTCGGACCGGCGCGGAGAAGACACGAAGGATTAGCAGACGAGCTGTTCAACCGCTCGAACGATATCGGAATCGATCTCGAAGTCGAACTTTCTGGCGAACATCATCTTTGAGTCCTTAATCGAATCTAGATCATCCATAGACAACACTCGCGGGGACTCGTCCTCGCCCCAATCAATCATGCGCATGATGCCGTCCGTATTGTCCTCCCCGGGCATTCGATAGAAATCGAACCGCTTACCTGTATTCCAAGCAAAGGTCTGCAGAAACAATTCGTCACCGCACATAGAATCCCAGAAAACTGACCGTATCAGAGAAGCGTTCTCTACGATGTATCGAGCGAGCTCATCAGTTATAGAGAACCAGTTGTCGCCTTTCATCAGCTTAAGGCCTTCAGCAGGCTTCCTATAGAGTTGCAGAAGCCTCGCCAAAAGACCGTTCACCTTTCGCAAAAAAATTTGGGTCTTGCTCTTCCCGAAGGCGTTCCAGATTACATGGCCGCCGATCCTACTCCCATAGTCCCTATTGTGGTTTTCGAAACGAACAAACTCCTTGCCCCCGCAGGAATCGAAGAAAGAATGGATCCGATCCTGGCTCTTTATGGGAAGGTCTTACCCGCTCAAAAGGTGATAGTAGGTGTAACGCCCCTTGTCAACAGCGGCGTTGAGCAGGCCAAGCTCACAGGCGATTTGCGAGTAGCCTCCCCATGTGACGCTAATACGGGGAACGAAAAAGATTCCCGCCTTATCAATGGAAGCCAGCGCTCTGTTTTCATCCCATCCGGTATTCTTAGCGTCCATGTGGATGAAGATATCGTTCCGGGGGTCATCAAGGGTCCTCAGAAGCGTACGGAGGGTCTCGTCATCCTTATGAGCCATGACGAGATATGCATGCTTGCATCCAGTAAACACGATTTTGTCCTCAACCATGACAGTTCCATCACCAACAGACATATTTTTGTCACCGTTCATTAAGCCTTCCCCAGCAATTTCTTTAACCTTCGTTTGACTCCCCCGAGCTTGCCACGTACGCGCTGGGCGAGGGAGGGTTCAAAGCCATACACAGCCATCATCTCATCGATTCCTCTCCCGCACTCGAGGTCGGCCATGAACTCGCCGCGTCTCTCATAAGGCACAACGGGCCTAACCAGGCTAGGATTGCCAGGCAACACCTTCTCGAGGGAAGACTCGCCCCACTCAATCCCAGACTTAAGCCTCTCAATTGCAGCAAGGCCCTTTGAGGTGTTGCACAGCACCGCGGAAACCCCGCCCTCGTAGTCGACCTCAGGGTGCGACGACTGGATCCCCCAGAAGTCCCCCAACGTGACGTCTGAGCCGCACGAGCGCTTGACACGGCAAGCAAAGCACGAGGGTCTTAAGCTAGCGTTAGCAAGGAACGCTTTCATGTACCAGTCATCCCCGAAGATGCAGCTGTCGGCCGCCGCGGACGAAGCCCTCGCGACATCTTTCTCCGCATCATGCGCATACGCGTATGATGCGGAGTAAGACAGCCATCCGGTTGCCTTACTCCGCATGTTCACCGCGCGCAGCGCCGCGCCCACACCGACCTCCTTATATGCTGCCCACTTCTCCCAGAGGAGCGGCGAGGGGACGCCGTGGCAAATGACATCCACCGAGAGGAAACCGTCTGAGTCGGCGAGCTTCCCAAGGTAGGACCTCATGCCCGCAACTTGGCACGCGGTGCCGGAGAAGAGCACTCGCCTGCCACCGCGCAGAGCCTCCCGCACGCCCTCGTAGGCCTTGCGGCCGACCGAGCTCTGCACATACTTGGAACGCATGACGGAATCGAGATCTGACCCGTCTTCAACGAGCACGTGCCGCACATGTCTGCAGCCCTCATCCCAAGCGGCGCCGCACACGACGCCGCCATCCGCAAGAACGTCAAGGGCGAGCAGCCCGAAGACCCCACCCGAAGAGGAGGCAAGTCTCTCTCCCCTGTCCCTCGACTTCGCCCAGAGAACGGACTGCGCGCCATCCTTGGGGCGCTCCCCCATTGCGGGACACACCGAATCGCAACCCCCGCAGCCGATGCAGACATCTAAATTGACCATTGGCGTGGGGAAGCCACAGCCGTCGGCAATCATCCCGATGCAGGATTTCGGGCACCTCGCGGCGCAGGCGCCGCAACCACAGCACGCATCTCCCAGCAACGTGATCTTCGGAAGGGACTTAAGCATAAAAAAACCTCCTAACGCAGGAAGGGCAACTTAGCCGCGATCGACGACTTCTCGCTTGAATCGAGAACGAAGAGCCACATTGCGGCAGCGAAAAGCACGGTGTAGACGACGCCCCAAGCCAGGAAAAGCAGCCAGCTAGTCACGGGCAGCAGCAGAGCCAGCCCCATGCATGCGGCCAAGACCACCGCGGAAGCCAAGACCACAGGCAGGTTCTTCTTCCAGAAATAAGCCATGTCCAGTCCGATACGCGCCTGATAGTACCAGTTCATAAAGAGACCGTTACCCAAGGCGATGCTCGCGATGTAAGCGATAGCGGGCGCCCAGTATCCGAGGACGGGCGAGGCAAACCATGTAAAAAGAACATTGAGACAAGCCATACAGAGGTAAACCACTGAACGCGCCCTATGCCTGTTTTTAGCGCGCTGGATCTCGATTCCCGTGTTCTGGCAAAGCGGCACGCCCACGGGCAGCGTCATCGCACAGATGAGATAGTAAGTATCAAGGAAGCCCTCACCCGCCCACTTGGTAATGAAGAATCGTCCAAGCAGGACGAACCCACAGTACACCCAGCAGAAGAGGAACATCTGGTAGCGCCCTACGCGCGTCATGAGCCGAGTTAGCACTCCGTTGTCATCCGATTCAGCGACGATCCTATTGATCTTGGGCACAAATACGCTCGACATTGTTGTCGAGAGCGAGTAAAAGATTTGACGGATTTGCAGCGCCACAGCGAAAACAGATACAGTGACTGCGTTCGTGAGCGCGCCGAGCATCATATTGGGCACGCTCTGGTTAACTAAATCGCAAACCTGGTTGGCGAATATCCAGGCCGAGAAAGCTGCGACCGCGTGGAACAGGGCTCCGTCAAACCTCCTGAGACTGAATCGCATACCGAGCTTCGACACAGCATAATGCATGTTGAGGGCGAGCAGAGTCAAGGTGACTGCGAGCTGAGCCAGCGCTACACCGACCGCGCCCATACCAAAGTTGAGCAAGACAAAAGCGATTCCCGG
>CALGZX010000101.1 GCA_937934165.1 uncultured Collinsella sp. | reverse complement strand
AGCGGATCTTGCCGTCGGCGATGTCATAGAAGCGGTTGATGAGGTTGGTGATGGTCGTCTTGCCGGCACCGGTGGCGCCGACAAACGCGACCTTCTGGCCCGGCTTGGCAAACACAGACACGCCGTGCAGCACCTCGTGGTCGGGCGTGTAGCCAAAGTCGACGTTGTCCATGACCAGGTCGCCGCGCAGCGGCACGTACTCAATCTCGCCGGTTGCGCGGTGCGGATGTTTCCATGCCCACATGCCGGTGTGGTGGTCGGCCTCCTCGAGCTGCCAGGTATCGGGGTTCACCTGCGCGTTGACGAGCGTCACATAGCCTTCGTCGGCCTCGGGCTCCTCGTCGATGAGTTCAAAGATACGGTCGGCGCCGGCGAGGCCCATGACCACGGCGTTGATCTGCTGCGAGATCTGACCGATCTGTCCGCAGAACTGCTTGGTCATGTTGAGGAACGGCACCACGACGGCGATGGACAGCGCCGTGCCCGAGATGCTCAGGTTGGGCACGCCCAGCGCCAGGAAAATGCCGCCTGCCAGTGCGACCAGCACGTAGAGCAGGTTGCCCAGGTTCATAAGGATAGGCATGAGGATGTTGGCGTACATGTTGGCCTTCTGCGAGACCTCGAAGAGCTTTTCGTTGCGCTCGTCAAAATCGGCCTCGGCGGCAGACTCGTGGCAGAATGCCTTGACGACCTTCTGGCCGTTCATGACTTCCTCGATGTGGCCCTCGACCACGCCGAGCTCGGTCTGCTGCGCAATAAAGAAACGCGCGGAGTTGGAGCCGAGCAGCTTGGTCATAAAGGTCATAAAGGCGACGCCTGCCACAATGACCAGGCACATCCAAACGCTGTAGTACAGCATGATAAAGAACACCGTGACGATGACGATGGTCGTCATGAGCAGGTTGGGCAGCGACTGGCTGATCATCTGGCGCAGCGTGTCGATGTCGTTGGTGTAGTGGCTCATGATGTCGCCGCGCTGGTGCGTGTCGAAGTAGCGAATCGGCAGGTCCTGCATGCGGTTGAACATCTTCTCGCGCAGCTTCTCGAGCGAGCCCTGCGTGACGATGGCCATGGCGCGGTTCCAGAACAATGAGGACAGGATGCCGACGCCGTAGATGCTGGCAAGGGTGGTCACGAGCTGTGTGATCTTGGGCTGTGCGGCTTCCCAATCGCCCGACTGCCACGATTCGCTAATAATCTGCAGGGCGCTCTGAAGGAAGGTCGCGCCGATGGAGTTGATGATGGCGCAGAGCACCACGCCGACGACGACGAGGGGCAAAAGCACGGGGTAGAAGCCAAAGAGCGTCTTGATGAGGCGCGACATGGTGCCGCCCTTGCGGTTGAGCGCGCGCTCGGCGGTCGTTGCCTTACTCATGTGCCTCGCCTCCTTCCTGGGTCTGAGCTTGCGTTGCGGATGCCTCGGTGTCGGCCTCGCCGGCCCCTTCGCCCTCGGCAGACATCTTGTTTTGCGAGGTGAAGGTCTCGCGGTAGATCTCGCTTGTCTTGAGCAGCTCGTCATGGTTGCCGATCTGCGCGATACGGCCGCCCTCCATGACGATGATGCGGTCTGCGTCCTGCACGGAGCTAATGCGCTGGGCGATGATGAGCTTGGTCGTGTTGGGCAGATAGCTTGCCAGCCCTGCGCGGATCTTGGCGTCGGTCTTGGTGTCGACGGCGCTGGTGGAGTCGTCCAGGATCAAGATTTTGGGGCGACGCAGCAGGGCACGCGCAATGCACAGGCGCTGCTTCTGACCGCCCGAGACATTGGAGCCGCCCTGTTCAATCCAGGTGTCATAGCCCTTGGGGAAGCCGTCGACAAACTCGTCGGCACAGGCCAGGTGCGCTGCCTCGCGGACCTCTTCGTCAGTGGCATTCGGGTCTCCCCAACGCAGGTTCTCGGCGATGGTGCCGCTAAACAGCACGTTTTTCTGCAATACCATGGCCACTTGGTGGCGCAGCGCGTCCAGGTTGTAGTCGCGCACGTCCATGCCGCCCACGCGTACGGTGCCTTCGGTGGCGTCGTACAGGCGGGCAATGAGGTTTACGAGCGTGGACTTGGCCGAGCCAGTGCCGCCGATGATGCCGATGGTCTCGCCGCTCGTAATGTGCAGGTCGATGTCGTCGAGCGCCTGGCGTTTCGCATGCGCGGAATACTTAAAGCTCACGTGGTCAAAGTCGATGGAGCCGTCGGCAACCTCGAGCACGGGCTCGGCGGGATCAGCAATCGTGGGCTCGGCGGCAAGCACCTCGGTAATGCGGTGTGCCGATTCGTCGCCCATGGTCACCATGACAAAGATCATCGACAGCTGCATCAGGCTCATAAGGATCTGAAAGCCATAGGTAAAGATCGAGGAGAGCTGGCCCACGTCGAACAGCGTGCCCTGGCTTGTGATGATGAGCTTGGAGCCCAGGTAGATGATGACGACAAATGCGCCGTTGACGCAGATGTTCATCATGGGGTTGTTAAAGGCGAGCAGCTTCTCGGCGCGGGTGAAGTCCATCTGGACGTCGCGTGCGGCGGTCGCGAACTTCTCTTTCTCAAAGTCTTCGCGCACGTAGCTCTTAACCACGCGCATGCCGGTGACGTTTTCCTCGACGGACTCGTTAAGGGCGTCGTACTTGTGGAACACGCGCGAGAAGATGGGGCGCACCTTAAAGATGATAAAGAACAGTCCAAAGCCCAGCAGCGGAATGATGACCAGGTAGACCATGGCAACGCTGCCGCCCATGATGAACGCCATGGTAAAGGCGAAGATCAAGACCAGCGGCGCGCGCACGGCGATACGGATGATCATCATAAAGGCCTGCTGCACGTTGTTGATATCGGTAGTCAGGCGCGTGACGAGCGAGGAGCTCGAGAACTCATCGATGTTGGCAAAGCTGAACGTTTGGATCTTGTAGAACAGGTCGTGACGCAGGTTCTTAGCGAAGCCGCAACTCGCATGGCTGCAGGTGACGCCGGCAGCGGCACCAAAAGCAAGCGACGTCAGCGCGATGAGCACCAAAAAGCCCGCGGTGGGAAGCATCTCGGCTACGGTGGCGCCGTCTTTGATGGCGTCGATCAGGTTGGCGGTGATAAATGGAATCAGCATCTCGCAGAGCACCTCGCCAAGCACGAGCAATGGCGTGGCAACAGTGACTTTCATATAGTCGCGGATGCTGCCCATGAGGGTTTTAATCATCCAGTTCCTCCCAGGTTTTGCGGATTTTCTCGAGCATTTCGGCGAGCTGCTCGCGCTCGTCGTGAGTGAGGGCACTAAAGGCGCGCTCTCTAAAGCGGATGCGGGCCGCCTGCTCAACGCGGGCCTTTTCCCATCCTGCTTCGGTCAGGCGGATGGTGAGCTGCCGACGGTCTTTGGGATTGCGGTTGCGCTCGATAAGGCCGCCCATTTCGAGCTTGGACAGAATCTCGGAAAGGGACCCCGGCTTGAGGTCGAAGTGCATGCCAAGTTCCTGTTGGGACAGCTCGCCGGTAGGCTGCTTGGCGAGCAGGCAAACGATGGGCGCCTTGCCAGATATGCCGCCGCCGTGAAAATGCATGTAATGGCCGCAAAACGCCAGCCCATGGAGGATTCTCTTGGCGAGACGGTCCTCCTTGGACTGGGTCTCGGGCTCGTCCGCCGGCCGTGAGGGGTCGCCGCCGGGTTCATGCGGATAGGCGAGTGGTTCAACACACATAATCGAAGCTTCGCTCCTTTCTTTAGTTAGGTAGATGAATTGTTTTGTGTCTAACTAATCTAGGAGCGTGAGAAATGAATGTCAAGGTACCAAACTAGTGGTTACGCGGTTTTACCAAACCGCGTAACGGCTCGACGCTGCAAACCCGCCAGAGCGGCAATCTGCCTTTCAACTTCGGCGGCATGACCAGAAGGTCAATGCCGCTTTGTTTCAAGGCACCTTGCTCGCTCTGGCGGGTTTTCGCTGACTTCGCCAAAACATCGGCGTTGCCCGGCTGGCCGTTTCGGCGCTTGGGGACGTTCTTGTTTGACTAGTCAAACAAGAACGTCCCCAACGACTAGCTTTCTCTTTCCCGTAACCTTTCCGCAACAATTTGCCCTTCGTACCGCTCGCCTCCGCTCGCAACGTCCCCTGCGCTACACTTAGTCGCACTGTGGTGCTGCCGCGCCGCGCCCGAAGCAAGGGAGACCCTCATGAAGAATACTCAGCTGCTACTGATTAACGATATGTGCGGCTACGGCAAGGTCGCGCTCTCCGCCATGCTGCCGGTGCTGTCGCACATGGGTTACCGTATCCACAATCTGCCGACGGCACTTGTGTCCGATACGCTCAACTATCCCAAGTTCTACATCCATGACACCACCGAGTACGTGCGCCAGAGCCTCGCCATCTGGGAGGAGCTCGGCTTTGAGTTCGACGCCATCTCCACCGGCTTTATCGTGACCGAGGAAGAGACGCGCATTATTTCGGACTTCTGCCACCGTCGCGCGCAAAAGGGCACCAAGGTGTTCGTCGACCCCATCATGGGCGACAACGGCAAGCTCTACGCCGGCGTGCCCGAGTCCACGATCGGCCTCATGCGCAGCCTGCTCGAGTGCGCCGACTATGCGGTGCCAAACTACACCGAGGCGTGCCTGCTCACCGATACGCCCATTGCCGAGCAAATCACGCCCGATAAGGGCCGCGCTCTTGTGGATGCCGTGCGTGCCCTGGGCGCCAAGTCGGTGGTCATTACGAGCGCTGTGGTCGACGGTGCGAATGTCGTCATCGGTTACGACTATGTGGCGGGGGAGTACTTTACGATTCCCTTTGAGCTCGTTCCGGTCTATTTCCCGGGTACGGGCGACACGTTCTCGGCGGTGCTCGTCGGCCGCGTTATGGCAGGTTGGAGTCTGCAGCGCGCGACGTCCGATGCCATGCGTGTGGTGGCTGAGCTTATCGAGCGCAATGCCGATCAAGAGGACAAGTCGGCCGGCCTGCCCATCGAGGCCTGCTTGGACGTGATCGACCATGAGTAATGCTGGCGAGGGCGGCGCCAAGCCCGCGGGCGAGAATAAACCGCTCGGTGCGCCGCGGGGCAAGCGTCCGCGTATCCGCGTGAGCTGCGTGGACCAGCTGGGTGCGTGCCGCTGCCACCATGGCCATAGGCCGGGCGACGTCTTTGACTTTGATCGAGACCGCGGCGAGATGTGCGCCATGGCCTGCCATGTGGGCTTTCCCTATATCGATATCCTGCGCTATGGCGGAACCGTGCCCGGCAACGAGCCCGGTACGGCAAAGTTCTGCTGCCCCGAAGTCGATACGCTGAACGTCTGGCTCGCCGAGATCGTCGACGAGTAGCCGAGCGTGGATTTTCTCCCGGTTAGAGCGCACTTGAACGCTCAAAGTGGGAGGAAATCCACGCTCATTTTTCATGCGGGAGATTATCCACGCTCATTTCGCGCCGAAGGCGTGGTCTGCGACCTCGCTTGCCTACAGCTGCTCGAGCATAGCGGTGCAACCGGCGAGTACATCGCGGTAGGTGGCGTCGAAATTGCCGGTGTACCAAGGATCGGCCACGTCACCGGGGCGATCGGTCCAATCGAGCAGGCGCGAGATCTTGCCGTCGGGGTCGTCGCCAAAGATGCGACGCAGGCCACGCGCGTTCTCGGCATCCATATAGACAATGTGGTTCCAGTCGCCATACTCCGCGCGACGCACCTGACGTGCGCGATGTGCGACGACGGGAATCCCGACTTCGCGCAGCTTGGCAACGGTGCCGTGGTGTGGCGGGTTG
>CALGZX010000100.1 GCA_937934165.1 uncultured Collinsella sp. | reverse complement strand
CAACGATATGGCACCGTGGGGACACATGTATGTCAATCCTGGTCTAACAGAGCCAAAGGGTTCCCTGTTCATGCACCAGCGTGATGAGGGCGCCCTCGCGATACGGGATATCAGCGGAGAGCAACACATCGGTGGCAGCCGCTCACGAGCAATACGGTCGACGAGATCGTCGAGCCCCTCGCCCGTCTGGGCCGAGAACAGCACGTCCTCGGGATAGCGACGACGGAAACTCAATCGATCAACGCTATCGAGAAAATCGATTTTATTGAACACCGTAAGCGTCAAACGCTCGCCGGCACCGATCTCGTCAAGAACGCGATCGACTGCCTCGAGCTGGCGCTCGTAGTCCTCGTCAGAGGCATCCACAACTTTAAGGATCAGATCGGCACCCAACACCTCGGACAGCGTCGATTTAAAGGCATCAACAAGACCATGCGGTAGCTTTTGAATAAAGCCAACGGTATCGGTAATCGTCATGCCGCGACCGCCGGGCAGGCGATACGAACGCGTCGTCGGGTCGAGCGTAGCAAACAGCTTGTCCTGCGAAAGTACCGTAGAGCCGGTCAGGCGATTGAGCAACGTCGATTTACCGGCATTGGTATAACCGGCTAACGCGACGCGAAACGCCGGTGACTCAATGCGGCTCTTGGACTGGACATCGCGACGCTGCTCAACCTGCTTGAGCTCACGACGAAGCGCGGCAATCTTATTGCGAATCAAGCGACGGTCAACCTCGAGCTGGCTTTCACCCTGGCCAAAGCGCGAACCGATGCCGCCGCGCGTCTGCTCCTTGGCAAGATGGCTCCACATGCCACGCAGACGAGGCAAAAGATATTGAAGCTGCGCCAGCTGTACCTGTAGGCGTCCCTCACGCGTCTGAGCATGCAGACCAAAGATATCCAAGATCAGTGCTGTACGATCGATAATCTTTACCGGCTCGCCCACGGCTTTCTCCAAATAGGATTGCTGTGAGGGCGTCAGGTCGTCGTCAAAGATAACGACATCGGCATCCATGCGATGCACCAGGCCGCACAGCTCTTCAACCTTACCGGAACCGATAAACGATTTTGGATACGGCTTAACCAGACGCTGTGACAAACGCGCCACGCACTGGGCGCCAGCCGTATGGGCCAGGCGCTCAAGCTCGTCAAGCGAACGATCGAGCGGCCATGCATTGTCGCGCCACTCAACACCAACTAATATGGCACGCTCGGGCTCGGGTGCCGTGGGAACAAGGGGGAAACGGGCCATTAGGCAGCCTCAATACGATGCAGGATGTCCTCAATGACCTCATCGATCGTAAACTCGTCCATATCAAACCACACGATACGGTCATCGCGCTTAAACCACGAAAGCTGACGTTTGGCATAGCGACGCGAACGCATCTTGATGAGTTTGCGAGCCTCATCCATAGAAATCACGCCATTGAAAGCATCAATGATCTCTTTATAGCCAATTGCCTGCATCGACGTCAGGGCATCTCCCAGCCCCTGGTCCATAAGACCGCGAACCTCATCAACAAGACCCTGTTCAAACATCAGATCGACGCGCAGGTTAATGCGCTCGTAGAGCACCTCGCGATTACGCGTCAGACCAAACCACAGAGCGTGATAATGCTCGCGCGGAACACTAAACTGCGACTTTTGCTGCGCATAGGAGATACCATCATCATGCATCTCGAGCGCACGAATCACACGGCGCACGTTATGGGGATGAATAACAGCAGCAGATTCTGGGTCGCGCTCGGCAAGCAGGGCATGCAGTTCTTCCTCGCCAATACGCTCGGCAAGCTCCTGATAGCCCGCACGGCGATCGTCCTCAAGTTCACCCGAGGGAAAGTCCATCTCATCGAGGGCGGCCTTGAGATACAGCCCCGTACCCCCGCAAAACACCGGTAGGCGGCCCTCGCCAAGCAAGCGCTCAACATGCGCGCGAGCGTCAGCCTGATAAAGCGCAGCAGAATATGCCACACCCGGCTCTACAATGTCGACGAGACGCAGCGGCGCCGCACACTCATCGGGCGCCATCTTTGCGGTACCAATGTCCATGCCGCGATAGATTTGCATCGCATCGCACGACAGCACTTCGGACGAAAGACGAGCGGCCAAACGGTCGGCAACATCACTCTTGCCAACCGCCGTCGGACCGACGATCGCAACGGCGGAAAGACCTGCCCCGGGAGAAACCATTAGCGCGGCTCGCCCACAACGGAGCCAGACAAATACCAGGTCTTGGCAACGTCAACGTCAACATCAACGATCTTGCCAACAAGCTGATCGATGCTGTAGCCCTCAGGGATGGGCGCATGAACGGTCTGATTCTTGGGACTCTTGCCCAGCAGGACCGCGTCGTTCTTTTTACTCGCTCCCTCAATGAGCGCCGGCACCACAGTATGGAGCTCACCCTGGTTATACTCGTGTGCCGTGGTCTCGATAACCTTAACCAGGCGGTTGAAACGCTCAAGAATAACCTCATGCGGCGTAGGATCGTCAATCTCTGCGGCCGGGGTACCGGCGCGCTTGGAATAGATGAAGGTATAGGCCTGAGCATAGCGAACCGTCTCGGCAAGCGAGAGCGTCTGCTCAAAGTCTTCTTCAGTCTCGCCCGGGAAGCCGACGATAATGTCGGTCGAGAGCGCGATATCGGGCATACGGTTACGAATGCGATCGACCAGGCGCAAATAGTCCTCGCGTGTATAACGGCGATTCATCTCTTTGAGGATCCGCGTCGAACCTGACTGGACGGCCAAGTGCAGCTGCGGCATAACGGCAGGCGTCTCGGCCATGGCGTCAATGGTCTCGGGCAACAGGTCCTTGGGATGCGAAGACGTAAAGAAGATGCGCTCCACACCCGTATCGCCCACGGCACGCAGCAGATCGGCAAAACGTGGCTTGCCAAACAGATCGCGACCATATGAGTTAACGTTTTGGCCTAGCAGCGTAATCTCACGCACGCCCTGGCGCACCAAACCAGTCACCTCGTCGACAATCTCCTCGAAGGGGCGGCTCTTTTCGCGACCGCGCACGTACGGCACGATGCAATAGGTGCAGAAATTATTGCAGCCCGTCATGATGGGCACCCAGGCGTGATACTGGGTCTCGCGATGCCACGGCATGCTCATGGCATCCGTATCCTCATGCTCATTGGTGCGGATATGACGCTTGCCGTCAAGGAACGCCTCGGCAATGAGCTCGGCCACATGTGCAATGGAATGCGTGCCAAAGATAACATTGACGTTATCGACGTTGGTGAGCAGGCCCTCGCCATCGCGCTGCGCGATGCAACCACCAACGGCAACCACGCGCTTGCCCGAAGGCGAAGGCGGCAGGCTTTTGCAGGAATTGCACTGACCGTACAGGCGAGTATCGGCGGCCTCGCGCACGCAGC